>CAYJMY010000121.1:0-15160 GCA_964371125.1 uncultured Mesorhizobium sp.
GGACAAGGGCTTCCGCTACATCCTGTCGGGCATGAACGCCGAGCGGATCCTGATCGCCGCCGAATGCATCGGCGACGCCAAGTGGTTCATCGAGAAGGCGTCGGCCTACGCCGGTCAGCGCAACGTCTTCGGCCGGCCGATCGGGCAAAATCAGGGCGTCCAGTTCCCGATCGCCCGCGCCTATGCGCAGATGCGCGCTGCGGAGCTGATGGTGCACCAGGCCGCCGCGCTGTTCGAGGCGGGCCAGGACTGCGGCGAACAGGCCAACGTGGCCAAGATGCTCGCCGCCGAGGCGTCCTGGGCGGCGGCCGAAGCCTGCGTACAGACCCATGGCGGCTTCGCCTTCGCCGAAGAATACGACGTGGAGCGCAAGTTCCGCGAGACCAGGCTCTACCAGGTGGCGCCGATCTCGACGAACCTCATCCTGAGCTACGTCGCCGAGCATGTGCTCGGTATGCCGCGCTCCTACTGAGGTTCTCGCCGATGCTGCCGCTGGAAGGACTCCTGGTCGTTTCGCTGGAACAGGCCGTCGCCGCGCCGGCCTGCACGGTCCGCCTCGCCGACGCCGGCGCTCGGGTCATCAAGGTCGAGCGCGAGGGCGGCGAGACGGCGCGCCACTACGACCGCGCCGTGCATGGCCTGAGCGCCTACTTCGTCTGGCTGAACCGCGGCAAGGAGAGCGTTGTTCTCGACATCAAGGAGGCCGGCGACCGCGCGCTGCTCGAACGGATGATCGCCAGGTCCGACGTGTTCGTGCAGAACCTCGTGCCGGGCGCCACCCAGCGGCTCGGCCTCGGCTCGGCCGATCTCGTCGCCCGCTTCCCCCGCCTGATGGCGGTCGACATCGTCGGCTATCGCCAGGACAGCCCGGCGCGCGACATGCGAGCCTACGACATGCTGATCCAGGCCGAAAGCGGCGTGTGCTCCGTGACGGGCACGCCCGAGACGCCGGTCAAGGTCGGCGTCTCCATCGCCGACGTCATGACCGGGATGAACGCCCATGCGGCGATCCTCGAGGCGCTGATCGAGCGCGGTATCACCGGCCGCGGCAGGGCGATCGAGATCGCCATGTTCGACGCCATGGCCGACATGATGAGCGTGCCGCTGCTGCACCACGACCATGCCGGCAGGCCGACGCCGCGCAGCGGGCTCGCCCACGCCTCGATCTATCCCTACGGCAGCGTGACCTGCCGCGACGGGCAGATCGTCATCGTCGTGCAGAACGCCGGCGAGTGGCGCCGCCTGTGCACGGAGGTGCTTCGCCGGCCGGAGCTGGTCGACGATCCGCGCTTCTGCGACAACCCGAAGCGCTCCGACAACCGCACGACGCTCGCCCCGATCATCGAGGGCGTGTTCGGCGCGATGACGCGCGCCGAGGCGATCTCGCGGCTCGAAGCCGCATCGTTGGCGTGGTCGAACGTGTCGACCGTCGCGGACCTGTCGGCCCACGGGGCGCTGCGGCGCATGACGGTCGATACGCCCGCCGGACCGTTCGACAGCGTCGCCTCGCCGCTGCGCCGCGAGGTGAAGGGCGGGCCGGTGCCGGCGCTCGGCGAACACACGGAACGCATCCGGCGCGAATTCATGGAGGAGAACCGATGACCGATGTCGACATCGACCATCTGCGCCAATGGATCGGCCGCGAGGAACGCAAGACCGATGTGCTGACCGTCGGGCTGGCGGAGCGGCTGCGCGCGACGCTGGGCGCCGAGGCGCTAGCGCCCGGCGAGGCGCTGCCGCTCGCCATCCACTGGTGCCTGGCGCCGGCCGCCGTGCCGCCGGGGGACATCGGCGAGGACGGCCATCCGGCGCGCGGCGGTTTCCTGCCGCCGGTGCCGCTGCCACGGCGCATGTGGGCCGGCGGCGAGCTGAAATTCGTTCGGCCGCTGCGGATCGGCGACACGGTCGAGCGCCTGTCGCGTATCGCCGACGTGACGGAGAAGGTCGGGCGCACCGGCCGGCTGGTCTTCGTCACGGTCGAGCACGAGATCTCGACCGGCGAAGGCCTCGCCGTCTTCGAGCGCCAGGATCTCGTCTACCGCGAGGCGCAGACCGCTGCGACCTCGCCCGCGGCGCCGGCCGAGCTGCGGCCCGCGGATGTCAGCCTCGGCATCGACGCCACGACCGTGCTTCTTTTCCGCTACTCCGCGCTGACCTTCAACGGCCACCGAATCCACTACGATCGTGACTACGCGCGCGACGTCGAGGGCTATCCGGGCCTGGTCGTCCACGGTCCGCTGCAGGCGACCCTGCTTGCCAACCTCGCCGCACGCCTGAGCGACGGCCGGCCGCCGCGCCGCTTCGCCTATCGCGGGGTCTCGCCGCTCTTCGACGGGGCGCCGTTCACGGTGAACGCCGTGCACCGCGACGGCGGCTTCGACCTGTGGTGTGCCGATGCTGCCGGCGTCGCGACGATGACGGCGACGGCCGAGGATTGAGCCGCGGCTCAGGCCTTGCGACGGCCGGCGAGCAGCAGGCCGTAGAGGGCGGCGGCGATCACGGCCATCGCGACGATCTGGTAAGTCTCCACGGTCTCTCCGAGGATCGCCACCGATATCAGCATCGTCACCGCCGGCGCCGGCACCGTCACCGAACTGCCGAGCGAAACGTCGATGTGGCGCATCGCGTAGAACCACAGGATCAGCTCGAGATAGTAGGCGATGCCGAGAGCGATCGCCGCGCGCTGAAAGGCGCCGTCCGACAGTGCCGCGACAGACAAGCCGGTCTGTCCGAGCGCGGCCTGGACCAGCAGCAGGAATGCCCCGGAGATGATCAGCCGCGACACCGTCACCTGGTTCGGTGAGACCGGCATGGTCTCGAGGATACGTTTGAGCATCAGGTGGGCAATGCTCCACAGGAGCGGAATGCCGAGGGCAAAGACCGACCAGAAGGACAGGCCGGAAATCCGCATGGTCCCGCCCGTGGTCAGGTAGACGAGCGCCGCGATCATCAGCAGCGTGAAGCCGATCTCGGCGGGCGACTTGCGCTTGCCCTGGAAGATGGCTTCCAGGAGCATGGCGAACAGAGGATAGGCCTGGAGGGCGATGCCCATGCCCACTGCCCCGGCCTTCTCGGCGGCGACGATGTACATGTAGGTCGACAGACCGAACATCGCGCCGGTCAGCAGCGCGATCGCCGCCATGCGCCGGCGGGACACCGGCAGCGCCGCATCGACGGCGGGACGCGGGCTCCTGGCGCGTTCGTAGAAGAACAGCGGCAGCGCCGCCATGAGCTGCCAGACCGTCATCCAGATGGAGAAGGCAAGCCCGTCCGATCCGGCCGGGCGGGCATTGGCCAGAATCGGCATGACGCCCAGGATCAGGAGACAGAGCAGGGCCAGGGCGACGCCCGCGCGGACCGATTTTTTCACGACGCACCCAGGCCGGGGAACAATACGACATGCATTGGTCCATTCGGCGGCCAGCCGGGTGATCCAGTCGGAGGATTCCGTCGTGGCACGCGGTTCCGCCAAGGATGGGCCATGCGTCGTTCGTCAGGAGTCGATCAGCCGGCCGTCGACCATTCGGCAGATCCTGTCCAGCCGACTCAGAATCTTGTCATCATGGGTGACGGCGATGATCGCCGCGTCCTGCTCGACTGCGAGCTTGTGAAGCAGGTCCATGACAATACCGGCTCGCACGGAATCGAGTGCCGCAGTCGGCTCGTCGGCCAGGATGATCCGGGGCCGATTCGCCAGTGCCCGCGCGATTGCGACCCGCTGGGCCTCGCCGCCAGACAGCTGGCCGGGCATAGCGTCCTTGCGGTGATCGACTTGAAGGTAGGCCAGCAACTCTCGTGCCCTGTCCAGCGCGGCTTCTTTCTTCCAGCCAGCCAGGGTGAGAACCAATGCGACATTGTCGGTGCAGTTGAGGAAGGGCAAGAGATTGTGCGTCTGGAAGATGAAGCCGATCTTCTCCAGACGCAGTCGCCTGAGATTTCCGCGTAGCCACCTGTTGTCGTAGACGACTTCGCCGTCGAGGCGCATCCAGCCTTCGTTCGGCTCGACGATACACCCGATTGCGTTGAGCAACGTGCTCTTGCCCGAGCCGCTGGGCCCCAGGAGGCCGACGACTTCGCGCGACCGAATGGTAAGCGTGACCTCGCGGAGCGCATCCACGCGCGCCTCGCCCTCTCCGAAATGCTTGGACAGACCCCTGAGCTCGACCAACGCGTCGCTAGATTGTTTATCCACCATGGCGGCCTAACCCGCGAGCGCCCGGGAAGGGTCGACTTTCACGGCGACTCGGACACCCAGCGCGCTGGCGGCGAGGCAGACGACCACGACGACGACGAACAGCCCGGCGATGTCGGTTGGCAACATCTCGACGCGCCGCGGGAAAACGCCGCGGAAGGCATAGACCAAGGCGGTTCCGAGGATGAAGCCGACCACGCCCATCAGCAAAGCCTGCTGGACGATGAGCCCGATAATCGTGCGATCGGGAGCGCCGATCATTTTCAGGGTGGCAATGTCGCGCGTCTTGTCCAGCGTCAACGTGTAGACGATCAGGGCGATGATCACGGCGGACACCAATGTCAGCACGCTCATGAACAGACCGATCTGGCGGCTCGCCCGCTCGATCACCGTTCGCGTCAGCAGGTAGTGCTGGTCGGCCTTTGTCAGGGCCGAGAGGTGCTTCCAGCGCGCGATCTCTTCGGCGACCAATGCGGCGGGTACGTTTTTCGACACCCTGGCTACGACGGCGTTGACAAGATCGGTGCCGCTGCGCTGGGCGCCGCGCGCAGCTTCCTTCCGCGCAGCCGGGGGCGCGAGATCGAACTGGAGTTGCTGTGCATCGCGCAACGTCATGTAGACGACGGAATCGCCCGACAGCGTCACTACCCCCGATGTGAGCCCGACGACGGAAAACCTGTCCCGTCCGAACGAGACCGTTTCCCCCAAGGCAAAGCCGGTCTGACGATCGGCGATGAGTTCGAAACGGCTGGAGGTGATCTGGCGGCCCGCCGCCAGCTTCGCCGGAGCGCCGGGTCGGCCGGGCTCGAACCCGACGATCTGGATACGCAGCCGGCGGTTGTCATGCACCAACTGCACGGTCTGCAATGTCAGGGACCCCGCGGCCTCGATACCGTAAATCCGGGCGACGAGTTCGCGCGTGTCGCCGGGAACGCGCGATGCCTCGGCAAACGGACCTTGCGTGCCGGATTCGACAATCCAGACATCGGCCTTTGTCGCTTCCAGAAGCGCGAGTGCATCCGCGGTCTGGCCACGAAATATCCCTGCCATCGTCACGACCACTCCGAGCAGGAGGCTCAGGCCGAGGCAGGTGAGCACGAAGCGGCCGAGCTTGTGGCGGATATCCCGAAAGGCGAGGTTCATTGGCTTGCCGTGCCGGCGACCCGTACCGAACGACCGACAGCCACCCCTTCCGTCGGTTTGACGACTATGCTCGCTCCGTCGGGCAGCCCCTCCACGACTTCGAGGCGGCCATCGAGCGTCCTTTGCCCGAATGTGAGCGCTGCTTCTCCAAGCCGCCCGTCGGTCACGATCCAGACTTTTCCGGTATTTCCCGTGAGTTCGCGGATCGCCGCCATCGGCACCAGCAAGGCGTCCTTCAAGGTTGCAACGTTGATCAGGACCTCCGCCTGTTCGCCCAGGTGGAAATCGGTCGGACAGACCTCGCACTTCACATAGACGCGGCGCTCCTCGTTGACCCGGTCGCTCTCGATGTCGATCCGTACGACGCGCGCGGCAAAATGCTGGCCGGACTTGGACCGCAGAGTCACCGTTGCCTTCTGCCCTACCTGGATCTGGCCCGATTTCGCTTCGTCGACATAGGCGAGAGCCCAGATGCTGGCCGGGTCGGCAATGGTGTAGAGCGTTTCGCCGGGATTGAGCATCGAGCCGAGATCGCGCTGACGCGCCACGATCACGCCGGAGTAAGGCGCCGAAAGGGAGTACTTGGCGAGCCGGGCCTCTTCCACCTGAACCAGCGCTTCGGCCTGCCGCACGTTCTCCCCGGCCACTTCCACGGCACTCTCGGCGAGCGCGAGGTCGGCTTGGGCGATTTCGAAAACGGCACGCGCTTCCTCGCTGATCTCGCTGGAGACGGCGCCCCGTCGCGCCAGTTCTTCGCGTCGTTCGCTGATTGCCAGCTTCTGTCGCAACACGACGTTGGCGCGACCAACCGTTGCGCCGGCCTGCGTCGCGGTGGCGCGCGCCTGTGCGGCCGCTGCTTTCGCCGAAGCGACTCGTGCCATCTGCTCACGGCTCTGGAGTTCGGCGAGCACGTCGCCTTTCGACACGCTGTCACCGAAATCGCCATGAAGCGCGATCAGGGTGCCGGCGACTTCGAAACCGAGATGCGAGATCGTTCTGGCCTCGACGGTGCCAAGTCCGAAGACCTCTATCTGCACGTCCTGCTCGCGTTGGGCCACCACCACGTCGACGGGCCTGAGGCGCAGATAGGCGAAGATCCCTGCCGCTATCGCCAGTACGATGAGGAGAACAAGAACTGTTCGGTACTTTCGCAGGCTAGCAGACATGACGGCCTTCGTTCACGGGCGCGGCGCCCGGCGTTCGATGACAGAGGGTCACTTCGATGCGGCACGATCCATTGCCTGGATACACGCGGTCGAACCTTTATCAGCGTGGTAGGCGGGGTGCGCAAGGGCGGATCGCCACGTCCAGGGAACATGCGGCTTGTCGAGCACCATCATCCGGCGGGCGCCGGCCCGCGTTCCGACTCGGGATCGTGGTTCTACCGATCGGCTAAGTGGCCGTGTGGCATCCGGAAGTTCGCTCGAAAGCTCCATTTCCGAATCGGCCCTAAGGCCGCGCGGCAGGACCGGCAGCTCCCGGGTTGCGACATTCTGTCCAAACCGGCGAAAAGATCATTCCGGAACTCCAGAGGCACGGACTTCCGGGCCGACATCGCGAGCCCGGACCAGTGTTGCAGATCTGCACTATCGGGCCGGGTCTCGCTGATGCATGTTGAATTAGGAATGTGTTAACGGGTGGGACCGACCATGAAAAAGGCAGTTCTGGTAGCGGCTCTGGTGCTGGGAATTGTCACGCCGGCATTCGCCGCTGACCCGACGGTACCCGAGGAAGTGGCGCCGGCCGCGACATGGTCCGGATTCTTTGCTGGTCTGCATGGCGGCTACGGTTGGGGCAATTCCGATCTGACGAACTCGAGCCCTCCTGGTCCTCCGACCCGGACGGTCTCTCTTGATCCCAGTGGGCTCCTTGGCGGCGTTCAAGCGGGCTACAATTGGCAAATGGGCAATTTCGTTCTCGGCGCGGTCGGTGATTTTTCCATCGGCGACATGACCGATTCCTTCACGAACGTGCCGCCTCCCGGTCCTCCTTTCACGGTGACGGCTGAAATCGAATGGATGGCGACACTCCGTGCGAGAGCCGGCGCGCTCCTTGGCGACCAGACGCTGATCTACGGCCACGGTGGCCTGGCGATCGCGAGCATTCGCGGAAGCTGGATCGGCAGTGCCGGTGGCGTCGTCGGTTCGCCGTGGAACGGTACGGGCCGGGATACGAGCCTCGGTTGGGTTATTGGCGCGGGCGTTGAACACAAGTTTACCGACAGGGTGAGCCTGTTCGCCGAGTACGCCTATGCCGACTTTGGCAACTACACGTTCAATGATCCCCCTCCGGGGCCGGCCGTGACGTTCACGCAGGATACGAACGTTCACACCGTCAAGGTGGGTTTCAACGTACACTTCTGAGCGAGCTGATTGGAACGTGTTCGATACCGCCGGGATCATTCCGGCGGTTTTTTTTGGGTTCACGTAGGCGCAGTGCGGCTTTGTCTCGGTCACGAGACTGACAGGGCTCGCGTGGCGCAAGGGTGTGAGCGCGGCCTTCGCCGTCTGACGTCTGGAGCGCCGGCGCACGGCAGTACCGGCGTAGGATTGGTCGTGACGCGGACTGGCGGCCGCCGTCCCCGTCGAGCCCGGAAACGATGCGACGCCGAACGAAATCGGCAGGCGCGCGCGCCGCACTCCCCGGCGACTTGGACCTCATCTCGGTCTGACGTGCCGGCCCGGTTTCACGCTACGACCTAGCCATTGGCCGTCATCCGCAACGGCGCCCGCTCCGAGCCGAGCGCCTTGTTGACTGCGGGGATGATCTTGTCGCCCCACAGTTCGATCTGCTTCAGCATCGTCTGCTGGTCGAAGTCGCCGATCTGCGTCTGGACGGCGATCTGGTCGGGCTTCAGCAACTCGATCTCCTCCAGCAGCCGCTCGATGACGCGGTTGACGCTGCCGACAGGCAGGTTCTTCTCCATCGCCTCGAAGGAGAGGTCCTGGGGCGTTGCCACCTCCTGCAGCATGTAGCCGTCCTGGCTCTGCTGGCGCCGCTGGTGCAGCGCCTCGGACAGGCGCCGCTGGAAGCGGGCATTGTCGAGATAGCTCTCGATCTCGCGCCTGTCGTCGCTGGCATAGCAACAGCGCAGGAGTGCTATCTTCACGTCGCTCGCCTTGCGGCCTTCCGACGCCGCCGCCTCCTCGATCGTCCTGCGCAGGTCCGCCATGACGTCCAGGCCCCTGTGCAGCGCCGTGACGAACAGGTTTAGCCCGTCGCGATAGGCGCGGCCCATGCTGCGGCTGGAGCCGGCCGCGATCCACATCGGCGGCGTCGGCAGTTGCATCGTGCGCACCGAGATCGCGGTCGGTGGAATGCGCGCATAGGTGCCGTCGTGCTCGAAGATCTTCTGCTTAAGGCCTTTCTGGATGATGTCGAGATACTCGGAGAAGACCTTCGGCGCGTCGTCGACGTTGACGCCGAATCGCTCGAACTCGAACTGCTGGTAGCCCGAGCCGACGCCGAGTTCGAGGCGGCCGTTCGAGACGATGTCGGCGAAGCCGATCTCGGAAAGCAGGCGCTGCGGCTGGTAGAGGGGCAGCACGCAGACGGCAGTGCCCAGACGTATCGTGCTGGTCACGCCCGAGAGCGCGGAGACCATCATCAGCGGCGACGGCACCAGGCTGTAGCTGTTGAAGTGATGTTCGGCGAACCAGGCGACATCGAACCCGGCGCGCTCCGAGGCCTTGGCCTGTTCGATGGAATTGCGGATCACCTGATCTGAAGCCTGGTGATAGCCGCGCTGGGCGGCGAGGATGAACGTGCCAAATTCCATGATGTCGTTCCTCGGGGGTGTCGTCGTGGGAGGGTTCAGGACACGCGCTCGACATGGGCGCGGATCGAATTCGTGGCGTCGTCGATCCAGCCCTTCGTCGCGGCGTAGTCGACCATCTTGCGAAAACCCGCCCTCCATCCGTCCGTATCCGGCGCGCCCGGCAGGCGCGTCACCGCGTCGATGCCGACGAGCACGTTGGCGTCGTCGACGAAGGCGATGCCGGGCAGGTCGGGCCGGCGGGCGCCGGCTGCCGGCAGGCGGAGCTTGAATCCCTTGAAGTCGTCGGCGTCGACGAGGACCGGGCCGATTCCCGGAGCAAAATCGACGATCATTCCGCGACCTCCGCGGACTCGTCGTCGGCAGAATCGCTCGCGAAGCCCGCATTCCCGAACGAGGTCCAGCCGCCGTCGACATAGAGGATGGAACCGTTGACATAGGAGGCGTCCGACGAGGCGAGGAAGAACGCGGCGTCGGCGATGTCGTCGGGTCGGCCGAGGTCACCCATCGGGATACGCCGGCGTACGGACTTGAAGTCCACGCGGCCGGAGGCTTCCAGCGCCGCCACGCCGGGCGTGCGGATGTAACCCGGCGCAATGGTCGCGAAGCGCAGGCCCTTCGGCCCCAGTTCGGCCGCCATGCAGCGTGTCAGGATGTCGATGCCGGCCTTCGAAGCGCCGTAGGCGTGGCGCGGCGCGAACGGCAGGAACGTATTGATCGACCCGAGGTTCAGAACGACGCCGCCCGACGGCATCGCCTTGAGGGCTTCCCTGGCGCAGACGAAGGCGCCGGTGAGGTTGATGTCGAGCAGGCGCTCTATGTGCTCCGGCGTCTGTTCGAGCGCCGGGGTGAACGTGTCGGCGATCGCCGCATTGTTGACGAGGACGTCGACGTGGCCGAAGCGCCGTGCGACCTCGCCGAACAGGGCGATGACGCTCGCCTCATCCGACACGTCGACCTCGGCGCCAAGATGTTCCGGCCCGAGTTCGCCGGCACGCGCCCGGGCGCCGTCGCCATTCCGGTCGGCGACAACCACAGTGTCGCCTGCCCTGGCGAAGCGTTCCGCGACCGCCGCGCCGATGCCGCCGGCGCCGCCGGTGACGACGACCACGCGCGCTGCGGTCGACGGCTGCGGCCGGGCAAGCTCCTCCGCGGGCGTGCCCTCGACGGGCGGATGCGCATCGCCCGGCTGGTTGAAGGACATCCAGCCGCCGTCGACGGCCAGCACCGAACCGGTAATGTATCGAGCCTGCGGCGAGGCGAGGAACCGCGCCGCCCGCGCGATCTCGTCCGGCCGGCACATGCGGCCCATGGGCACGCGGCGGCGGACGGCCGGAATGTCTGCCTTGCCGGTCCGCTCCAGGTCCTCGACCATCGGCGTGCGGACATAGCCCGGTGCCACGGCGCAGACGCGGATGCCGCGCGCGGCCCACTCGCAGGCGAGCGACTTGGTGAAGGAGATGAGGCCGGCCTTCGATGCCGAATAGGCATTGCGGCGTGGGTTGCCGAGCACGCCTGCGAGTGATGCGATGTTGACGATGGCGCCACCCGGCCGCATCCGCCGTGCCGCCTCGCGCGCCATGACGAAGGGTCCGATCAGATTGACCGACAGCGTCCGGCGGAACAGGTCGACGGACGTATCGACCGTCGGTGTCATAGTCGGACCCAGCGCCGCATTGTTCACGAGCGCGTCGAGCCGTACGAAGCGCTTGTCGATCGCGGCAAAGAGAGACTTCACGTCGTCCTCGCGCGAAACGTCGCATTCGATGCCGACGTGGTCATCCCCGAGGCTCTGGGCCAGTTCGACAACGCCCGTTCCGGGCAGGTCGACGGCGACGACGGTATCTCCGTCGCGTGCCAGGATGTCGACCAGCGCCCGGCCGATACCGCCTGCGGCGCCGGTCACGATGACGATGCGTCCCGTAGTGGTCATGTCAGATCCTCCCATAAGCCCCGTTCACTCGGCCGGGTCGAGGCGACGGAAGGACCTGTCGCGATACAGGAGAACCTCCTGGTCAAGCGACGTCACTCCGACGACGCGGCCGAGATAGACAAAGTGCGTGCCCGAGGCGAAGCGGCTCTCGACGCGGCAGTCGAAGCTCGCGACCGTGCCTTCCAGGATCGGCGAACCGGTTACGAGTTCGCCCCATGTGCCCTCGGCGAAGCGTTCCTCGGATGAGAGCTTCGCCGTCGAAAACAGGCGCGCGATCCCGTGCTGGCCTTCGGTGAGGAAATTGATCGCGAAGGCGTCGCTCTCCTTGATCAGGGCTTCCGCCGACGCGCTCCGGTTGATGCAGACGAGCATGGTGGGCGGCGTCGCCGCCACGGAACAGACGGCCGTGGCGGTAAGGCCGTTGCGCAGATCGCCCGCGCGCGCGGTGACGATCGCCACCGACGAAGCGACCATGCGCATGGCCGTCTTGAACTCGACCTCGCTGACGGCTTCGCTGCGGGCTGGAAAGGCGATCATCTCTGCCATCAGACGGTCGGATTTCCCTTGGCCGCGAGCAGCGCGTAGACGGGATCGTCCGGGAAAGCACCGCCGATCGGCTGGCGGAGACCGAAACGCTCTGGTTCGCCCTTCTCGGGCGGCGTCTGCTCCTCGACCCAGTCGTAGACAACGGTTCGGTCGGCGACGCGCCATTCGTCCCCGCGTTTTTCGAAGCGGTCGCAGTAGCGCCCGCACAGAAGAACCTGGCGAACGACGCCCTCGCGGTCGGGCCCGCGCTGGAGTGCGGTGAAGTAGGATTCGACGGCAGCCTCGGTCAAACCCGTGAATTCGATCAGGATGTTCGAGATCTGGTGGATGTTGCGCGGACCGGTCTTGAACACCTCCTGCGCCATCTTGATGAAGCCTTCGGCCGGGCCGACATAGGCGCCGTGGCGATCGTGCGCGTCTGGCCAGTAGGAACTGCGCAGCATCGCCACGTCGGCGCGATCGATGCCCCTGCAATAGCGGTAGAGGCAGTCCCGGATCGCCTCGCGATCGACAAGTTCCTGAAGCTTTCCATTCTCCATTTCAGTGAGCCTCCGTCTTGGCACCGCGCGGCACGATCAATGCATCGAGCGCGACCACGCCCTTGCCCTTGTCGAGGACACGCACCGGATTGAGATCGATGCTGTCGATCCGCTCCGCGTTGGCGGCCGCAAAGCGCGACAGCGCGGCCAGCATCTCCGCGAGTGCCTCGACATCGGCGGGTGGCGCGCCGCGCACACCTTCCAGCATCGCGTGGCCGCGGATCTCGCGGATCATCCGGCGCGCCTCGTCGACGCCGAAAGGGGCGACGCGGAAGGTGACGTCCTTCAGTACTTCGACGAAGACGCCGCCGAGACCGAACATGACCACCGGGCCGAACACGGGATCGCTGACGACGCCGGCGATGGTCTCGACGCCGCCGGAAATCATGGGCGCGACCATGACGCCGTCGATCAGCGCGTCGGGGCGCTTCTCCCGCGCCCGCGACAGGATGGTGGCGAAGGCGCGCTCGGCTTCGTCGGCATCCCTGACGCCGACGATCACGCCGCCGATCTCGGTCTTGTGGGCGATGTCGGCCGAGACGATCTTGAGCACCTGCGGATAGCCGACGGAATCGGCCGCCGAGCGGATGTCGCCGCCGGGCGGCACCAGCCGATCGGTCGGGAACGGTACGCCCGTCTCGGTGAGGATTCGCTTGGCGGCGAGCTCGGACAGCGCTTCGGTCCCCAGATCGGCAGGCGCCGGCAGCGCGGCCCGATCGACACCCCGTCCGGCGCGCTCGAAGCTGTCGCGGAAATGCACCATCGCGCCCAGCGTCTTCATCAGCGCGGAGCCGTCCTGGTTGACGATGAATCCCTTGTCCTCATAGCCCCGGACGATCTCGTCCGGGGCCGTCATCGTCAGCGTCATGATCGTGTCGCGCGCCGACGCGGCCGCCGTTTCCAGGGCCTGGCGCAGCTTGCCGGAGAAGGTCGGGCTCGCCGGACCGCTGCCGAAGATGCCGGCGAAGAAGCCGAAGTCGCCCTTTTCCAGCATGGCTGAGATGAAGCTCGTCATCAGCGGCAGGTCGGTGACGGCCTGCGCGGTCGCGTCGACCGGATTGCGCGGCGAGGCATAGGGAAGCATCGCCTTCAGCTCCTCCTGCGCCGTCTCCGGCATCGGCTTCACGTCGAGGCCGGCGGCCTCCGCGTCGTCCGCCATCTGGATGCCGAAGCCGCCCGACATGGTGAAGATTCCGAGCGAATTGTTCTTCGGGTAGACGCCGCGAGAGCAGGCCGCGACGATATCGAGTTGCTCGGCCGTCGTCGAGGCGCGCCAGACCCCGTACTGGCGGAACACTGCGTCGAAGATCGCGTCGGATCCGGCCAGCGCCGCGGTGTGCGAACTCACCGCGTGCGCTCCGACTTCCGACCGGCCGACCTTCATGAACACGATCGCCTTGCGGCGCTGGCGCGCCACTTCGAGCGCTTCGATGAAGGCGTCACGATCGCGCACGCCTTCCGCGTAGGCCATGACGACGTTGATCTCCGGCTGCTCGACCGTCCAGCGCAGCGCCTCCGCCACGTCGATGTCGCATTCGTTGCCAGTGGTGATCATGTAGCTCATGCCCAGCCCTCGCAGGCGAGCCAGGTACATCAGGTGCGAACCGTAGGCGCCGCTCTGCGAGACGATGCCGATGGCGCCGGGCTTGACCAGGCCCGTGTCCAGCATCGCCGAGAAGGTGCCATAGAAGCCGGTCGATGCGTTGAACACCCCAAGGCAATTCGGACCGAGGAGGCGCATGCCCGCGGCGCCGGCGATTGAGACCATCTCGTCCTGCATCGCGCGTCCCGCGGCGTCGGTCTCGGCAAAGCCGGCGGAGAAGACGATCGCGGCCTTGACGCCCCGCGCGGCGCACTCGCGCACCGCCTGTACGGTGCCGGTCGCGGGCACGGCGAGGATCGCGACGTCGGGTGTCTGCGGCAGCGCCGCCACCGATGGGAAGGCCTTCACCCCCTGCACGGTGTCGCGTTTCGGGTTGACCGGGTAGATCGGCCCCGTGAAACCGCTCTCGCGCAGGTAGCGCAGAGGGCGCCCGCCGATGCGGGTCACGTCGTCGGACGCGCCGACGAGGGCCACCGAGTTCGGCGACATGAGAGCGGAAAGGCCGTCGGTTCTATTAAGCATTCAGGCGGTTTCCGTCCTGTTGCCGCCGCGCGCGGACCGCCCGAATCGCGCTTCCGGGATGCCGTGGACGCCGAGCCCGCCGATGGCGAAGAGCCGCCCTCCGTCGGGATGCTCTGAGATGGCCCTGCCGGAGCCGGAATCCTTGATTGAGGTGAGAAACAACGTGGCCATGCCGGCGCCGCCGAAAGCGACCGAGGATGGCAGGTCGACGGGCGCGTCGATCATCCGGTCGAGCCTGCCCTGAGGCGTGATCCGGGCGATCTTGCCGACCTGGATGAGGCAGACCCAGAGACATCCCTCGCTATCGACCGTCGCGCCGTCGGGTCCCGAATTCCACTGTGCGGTGTCGACGAGGATCGTCGGCTCGCCGACGCCGTCTGCGCCGTAGGGATAGGCGCGGATGGCGCGGTCGAGGCTGTCGGCGAAGTACATCGTCGCGCCGTCCGGGCTGAAGCAGAGCGCGTTCGAGATGCGGATGCCGCCGGCGAAGCCGTCGCTGCGGCCCTTCGCGTCGATGCGCCAAAGGGTACCGCGCGGGTCGGCGTGGATGCCCATCGAGCCGCACAGGAAGCGGCCCTGCCGGTCGGTCTTGCCGTCGTTGAAGCGCACGAGCGGATCGACCGGCTCGGGCCGAAACAGCGGGGTCAGGCCGCCGCTGTCGAGACTGAGGGAATAGATTCCGTCGACGAGGCCGACAACCACGCTGTTGCCCGGGCCGAGCGCGACCGACCCGACCATCGTTGGCGTCTGCCATTCGCGGAAGGTGCCATCCGCCGGCTGCCACCGCCGGACGAGCCGCGAGACGCCGTCGACCCAATAGAGCCATCCGTTGTCGGCATCCCAGACCGGGCTCTCGCCCAGGAAGTCCGGACGGTCCGATATGCAGCGTATGTCGAGGGTCATGTCG
>CAYJMY010000122.1:0-2739 GCA_964371125.1 uncultured Mesorhizobium sp.
GGCGGCTCCCGAGGGGGAGCCGCCGGTTGCGTGGCCGTCAGGACTCAGTCGGCGGCGGCGATGATCTCGGCGTAGCGCTTCTGCGCGTCCTCGGGCGTCATCGACGGCGTAGCGAAGAACTCGACGAACAGGTCGTTGAGCTGGTTGTTGGTGTCTTCGGTGTTGAGCCGCGGCGGGTCGGGCATCGTGTTGCCCTTCGCCAGGATGTCGAGGCCCTTCTTCATGCAATCATTGGCGGCGTTGAGGTCGACGTCGCCGCGCACGGGCACGGAACCCTTCTTCAGGTTGAAGGCGACCTGGGTCTCGGGGCTGAGCATGACCGAGGCGAGGACTTCCTGCGCAGCGGTCTTGTCGGCGTCCTTGAGCTTCGGGAAGTAGAAGGCGTCGCCGCCGACCGAGATCAGCTCGTTCACGCCGAGGCCCGGAAGGCAGGAATAGTCCTTGCCGGCAACCTGGCCGGCAACCTGGAACTCGCCCTGTGCCCAGTCGCCCATGATCTGGCCGCCGGCCTGGCCGGTGATGACGAGATTGGTGGCCTGGTTCCAGTCCTGCACGTTCGACTTGGCGGCCATCCGGCGGGCGTCGTCGGCCGCCTTGAAGACCTTGGCGATTTCCGGTCCGGCCGCGGCTGCCTCATCCTTGTCCTGGTAGACCTTGAGGTAGGTCTCCTTGCCGGCGATCGCCGGGATCAGGACGTTGAACGCGCCGGTGCGCTGCCAGGCCTGGCCGCCCATGGCGAGCGGGACCTTGCCGGCCTTCTCGAGAGCCGGCGCCGCGGCGACGAACTCGTCCCAGGTCGTCGGAACCGGGACGCCAGCGTCCTGGAACGCCTTGTGCGACAGCCACAGCCACTGCCAGGAGTGGATGTTGATCGGCACGCAGTAGACCTTGCCGTCGACCGTGCAGCCCTCGAGCAGGCTCGCCGGGCGGACGAAGTTCTTCCAGCCTTCCTTCTCCGCGAGTTCGGTGAAGTCGCGCATCAGGCCGGCCTGGACCAGCTCTTCCGCCTGGCGGCCGTGGTTAAACTGGGTCGCGGCCATCGGGTCGCCGCCGGTGATGCGGCTGATGAAGACAGGACGCGCGGTGTTGCCGCCGCCGGCGATGGCGCCGTCGATCCATTTGTTGCCGGTGGCGTCGAAAGCCTTGGCGAATTCCGCGAC
The DNA here is from genome assembly GCA_964371125.1 of uncultured Mesorhizobium sp. Classification (GTDB taxonomy): domain Bacteria; phylum Pseudomonadota; class Alphaproteobacteria; order Rhizobiales; family Rhizobiaceae; genus DUSC01. Next base: position 1,161 of record CAYJMY010000122.1, read on the forward strand.
AGCGGCCGCTTCGCCGCCGGACGTCCACCAGTGGGTGACTTCGAGATCAGTCGCCTGCGCCATCCCGAGCGTGCCGAGCACGGTCGAGGCAGCGATGAGTGCCTTGAAAGAGTTCATACTTTCCTCCCAAAAGCCCGCCGCTCCCACGACAGGCGTTTCTCTTCTCCCGTCCCGCCGGCCTCCTGCTCCGACGGAATACAATCGATTAAGATGCCGCGAAAGGCATCATGCAATCGATTACATTTATTTCTGGTTCCGAAAAAAAGAAATGTCAAGCCAATTTCGGCGAATCGTGTTTTGACGGCCGCGAAGGGTGACGGGTACGGTGACCAAGGCATTTCCGACGATCCAGGACGTAGCGCGCGTCGCCAAGGTGTCGACAGCAACGGTGAGCCGCGCCCTGTCCTATCCGGAGCGGGTCTCCAAGGAGACGCGACGGGTCGTCATCGACGCCATCGAGCGCACCGGCTACACGGTTAACCAGACGGCGCGCAACCTGCGGCGCAAGCAGAGCGGCGCCATCGTCGTTCTAGTGCCCAATCTCGGTAATCCGTTCTTCTCGAAGATTCTTTCCGGCATCGAGGCGACCGCTTCGCGCGAGGGACTGAACGTGCTGATCGCCGACACGCGCCAGCCGCAGGTCAGCCCGCGGCTGATCGGCGAGTACCTGCATGCCAACCGCGCCGACGGCCTGATCCTGCTCGACGGTACGCTCCAGCCGGACCTCATTCCCGGTGCCCCCGGAAAGCGGCCGCCGATCGTCTACTGCTGCGAATGGAACGAGGACAACGACCTGCCGTCGGTGCGTTTCGACAATTCCGGCGGCGCGGCCCTGGCAATCCGGCATCTCCACGATCTCGGCCATCGCAAGATCGGCCACATCCTCGGACCGGAGGACAACGTGCTGACCAAGGAGCGCGAGCGCGGCGTCCGCGTCGCACTCGAGGCGCTCGGCCTCGAGGCGCGCCGGGACTGGTTCTTCGACGGCGACTTCTCGCTTGCCGCCGGCGCGCGCGCGGCGGCGCAGTGGCTGGCGCTCGACGAACGCCCGACCGCCGTTGCGGCGGCCAACGACGAGATGGCCTGCGGCTTCATCTCCGGCCTGCACAGGGCCGGCGTGTCCGTCCCCGAGGCGGTCTCGGTGGTCGGTTTCGACGACATCGACATCGCCGCGCAGTTCATCCCGGCACTGACGACGATACGGCAGCCGCGCCACGAGATCGGCGAAAGCGCGGCGACCGCGCTGATCGACCGGATCCGCGGCGGAGGCGAGGAGACCGACGAGGTGAAGACCCTCGGCGCCGAACTGATCGTGCGCTCCAGCACGCGGGCAATCTAGAACCCACGCAGCGCCGGCGCATACCGTCCATCACCGGCGGCGCGCGCCGAAGCGTTCCGCTTCAGAGGCGGTAGGCGCGTTTCGCCAGGCCGTAGGTCAGGTCGCGGGCGAGTTCGGCCGCCTCGTCCTCGCGCAGCCGCCCCGTCCGCACGAGGGACGCCAGGTAGCCGCAGTCGACGCGCCGCGCGACGTCGTGGCGCGCCGGGATCGAGGGGAAGGCGCGGGTGTCGTCGTTGAAGC
>CAYJMY010000122.1:2749-15086 GCA_964371125.1 uncultured Mesorhizobium sp.
TCTCGGTCGTCAGTTCGCGGAAACGGCGCATCCCTTCCGGACTGTCGAAGAACCACCAGGCCGGCCCGAGCTTCAGGCTGGGATAGACGCCGGCCAGCGGCGCGAGTTCGCGCGAATAGGCGGTCTCGTCGAGGGTGAACAGGATCACGGTCAGACCCGGCTCCAGCCCGACGGCGTCGAGCATCGGCTTCAGCGCGACGACGTAGTCGGTGCGGCCGGGAATATCGAAGCCCTTGTCGCGGCCGAAGCGGGCGAAGACCGGCGCCGAATGGTTGCGCCGCGAACCGGCATGGATCTGCATGACCATGCCGTCCTCGACGCTCATTTTCGCCATCTCGGTGAGCATCTGGGCGCGGAACAGCTCGGCGTCGGCAGCCGACGGTGCGCCGGCGCACACGCGCCGGAAGAGCGCTTCCGCCTCGGCCGGGGCGAGGTCGGCGGTGGCGGCCGTCGGGTGGCCGTGGTCGGTGGCCGTCGCCCCGTGCTGCCTGAAGAAGGCGCGGCGGACACGGTGCGCCTCGAGATAGCCGGACCAGGAGCCGGTATCGCAACCGGTCAGCTCGCCGAGCCTCACCAGATTGCCGGCAAACCCGTCGAAGTCCGGATCGGTCACCGAATCCGGGCGGTAGGTGGTGATCACGCGGCCCGACCAGCCCGATTCAGCTATCATGCGGTGCCAGCGCAGGTCGTCGAGCGCGCCTTCCGTGGTGGCGAGGACTTCGAGACCGAAGCGCTCGTAGAGCGCCCGCGGCCGATAGGAGTCGTCGGCGAGGCAGTCCGCAATGCGGTCATAGCAGGCATCCGCCGTGCGCTCGCCGAGCACGACATCCAGGCCGAACAGGGTCTCGAAGGTATGGTCGAGCCACGACCGGGTCGGCGTCCCGCGGAAGAGATAATAGTTGGCGGCGAACAGGCGCCAGATGGCCCGTCCGTCGGTCTCCACGGCGCCGCCATCCACCGGCGCAACGCCCAACGCCTCGAGCGGCACACCCTGGCTGACCAGCATGCGGAAGATGTAGTGGTCGGGAACGACCAGTAGCTGGGCGGGATCGGAGAAACGTTCGTTCTCGGCGAACCAGCGCGGGTCCGTATGCCCGTGCGGACTGATGATCGGCAGGTCGCGCACCTCGGCATAGAGCGCCCGCGCCAAGGAGCGCACCGAAGGCTCGACCGGAAACAGCCTGTCCTCGTCCAGAAGCCCTGCCATGATCGTCCCTCCGTGCGGCCGGCGCATTGGTAGGCGCGAACGGGTGTCGAGATCAATCCGCCGCGGCAGGACGGCACGGCGTCTGCCCCCGCGACCTGGGCCTATTTCGCCCTCAGCTTGCGCCCGTAGAGCTCCAGCCGATGGTGGACGATCTCGTAGCCCAGGGCGCGCGCCACCTCGTCCTGCAGCTTCTCGATACGGTCGGAGCGGAACTCGACGACGTCGCCCGTGTCGATGTCGATCAGGTGGTCGTGATGCGCGCCGCCGGCCTGCTCGAAGCGGGACGGGCCGCCCTCGAAGGCATGGCGGCGGATGGCGCCGATCGTCTCGAGCAGCTTCATCGTGCGGTAGACGGTCGAGAGCGAGATGCTGCCGTCCATCGCCACGGCCCGGCGGAAGATCTCCAGCGCGTCGGGATGGTCCTCGGTCTCGGACAGGATGCCGAGAATGATGCGCCGCGGCCGCGTGATGCGCACGCCTGCCTGCCGCAGTTCCTCCTCGTAGTTGCGCTTGTTCGCCATCGGATTCGTCATGAGCCGACTATGGGCGAGATGCGACGCAATTGCAAAAATGAATGCCCCAAGCCGGTCCGGATCGCGCGGTCGATCCGTACCTTATTGCAAACGATTTGCAATTGCATTGACAAGGCTACGCCGATCCGTCATACAGGCCCACGTCCACACCGATCCCCGAGGTTGCGCATGAGACCCTTCGCCCTTGTTGCCGCCCTCCTGGCGACGCTTGCGCTCGCCGCCTGCAACGAGAGCGAATCGCCGCCGGCCCGGCTGAAGGTCGTCACCACCTTCACCATCATCGCGGACCTGGCCGCCAACGTCGCCGGAGAGGCGGCGGACGTCGAATCGATCACCAAGCCCAACGCCGAGATCCACAACTACCAACCGACGCCGGGCGACCTGATCCGCGCCCAGGGCGCAGGGCTGATCCTGTGGAACGGCCTCAACCTCGAGCTCTGGTTCGAAAAATTCTTCCAGAACCTGCGCGACGTCCCGAGCGTCGTCGTCTCGGACGGCGTCGAGCCGATGGGCATCGCCGAAGGGCCCTACACGGGCAAGCCCAACCCGCACGCATGGATGTCGCCCGAGGCGGCTCTGATCTACGTCGAGAACATCCGCAAGGCGCTCGCGGAGCGGGATCCGGCCAACGCCGAGACCTATGCGAAGAACGCTGCCGCCTATGCCGAGAAGATCAGGGCGACGGTCGAACCGATCCGCGCGCGCCTGGCCGCCATCCCCGAGGAACGGCGCTGGCTGGTGACCAGCGAAGGCGCGTTCAGCTACCTGGCGCGCGACTTCGGCCTGAAGGAACTCTATCTCTGGCCGATCAACGCCGACCAGCAGGGCACGCCGCAGCAGGTGCGCAAGGTGATCGACGCGATGCGCGCCGACAACATCCCTGCGATCTTCTCGGAAAGCACCGTCTCGGCCGACCCCGCCCAGCAGGTGGCACGCGAGACCGGCGCCAGATACGGCGGCGTGCTCTACGTGGATTCGCTCAGCGACACCGGCGGCCCGGTGCCCACCTATCTCGACCTGCTGCGCGTCACTACCGAGACGATCGCCAAGGGACTTGCAGAATGAACGCCCCAGCAACGAGCGTCGACGCCAAACGCACGGCAGGCGACGGGCTGGTGGCGCGCGACGTCACTGTGACCTACCGCAACGGCCACACGGCGCTGCGCAACGCCAGTTTCTCCATCCCGCGCGGCTCGATCACCGCATTGGTCGGCATCAACGGCAGCGGCAAGTCGACGCTGTTCAAGGCGATCATGGGCTTCGTGCCGCTCGCCGCCGGCCGCGTCTCGATCTTCGGCGCACCGGCCGCCGAGGCGCTGAAACGCAACGCGGTCGCCTACGTGCCGCAAGCCGAGGACGTCGACTGGAACTTCCCGGTGCTGGTCGAGGACGTCGTCATGATGGGCCGCTACGGCCACATGAACATGATGCGCATGCCGAGGGCCGCCGACCGCGCCGAGGTTACGGCGGCGCTCGAGCGGGTCGGCATGGCCGACTACCGCAAGCGCCAGATCGGCGAGCTGTCAGGCGGCCAGAAGAAGCGCGTCTTCCTCGCCCGGGCGCTCGCCCAGGAAGGGCAAATCATCCTGCTCGACGAGCCCTTCACGGGCGTCGACGTGCGCACCGAGGAGGCGATCATCGCGCTGCTCAGGGCGCTGCGCGACGAGGGCAGGATCATGCTCGTCTCGACGCACAATCTGGGCAGCGTGCCGCGTTTCTGCGACCGCGCCGTCCTGATCAACCGCACGGTGCTCGCCGAGGGGCCGACCATCGAGGTCTTCACCCACGCCAACCTGGAAAAGGCCTTCGGCGGCGTGCTCAGGCAGTTCATCCTCGGCGGCGCCGACCTCCACGACGACGACGACACGCGCCGTGTCACGGTGCTGACCGACGACGAACGGCCGTTCGTCATTTACGGCAACGGCAACGGCAACGATCCGCGCGACGCGGCGGCGCCGGAAGAACGGGACGCCGGCGCGTGACCGCGATGCTCGCCGAACCCTTCGCCTACGGCTACATGGTCAACGCCATGTGGGTCTCCGCCCTCGTCGGCGGCGTCTGCGCCTTCCTGTCGGCCTATCTCATGCTGAAGGGCTGGTCGCTGATCGGCGACGCGCTCTCGCATTCGATCGTGCCAGGCGTCGCCGGCGCCTACATGCTCGGCCTGCCCTTCGCCTTTGGCGCCTTCCTTTCCGGGGGGCTCGCCGCCGCCGCCATGCTCTTCCTCAACCAGCGCACCAAGCTGAAGGAAGACGCCATCATCGGCCTCATCTTCACCTCCTTCTTCGGGCTCGGCCTGTTCATGATCTCGCTGTCGCCGGCGGCGGTGAACATCCAGACCATCGTGCTCGGCAACATTTTGGCGGTGACGCCCGGCGACACGCTACAACTCGTACTCATCGCCGGAATCTCGCTCGCCGTGCTGCTGGTCAAATGGCGCGACCTGATGGTCGTCTTCTTCGACGAGAACCATGCACGGTCGATCGGCATCAACCCGGACCGCCTCAAGGTCGTGTTCTTCACCCTGCTCAGCGCCTGCACGGTCGCGGCGCTGCAGACCGTCGGCGCGTTCCTGGTCATCGCCATGGTCGTGACGCCCGGCGCGACGGCCTATCTGCTGACCGACCGGTTTCCGCGCCTCATCGCGATCGCCGTGGCGATCGGTACGCTGACCAGCTTCACCGGGGCCTATGCCAGCTACTTCCTCGACGGCGCGACCGGCGGCGTGATCGTCGTTCTGCAGACGGCGATCTTCCTCGCCGCTTTTGTCTTCGCGCCGAAGCACGGCATGCTCGCCGCCCGGCGGCGGGCGCGGGCCGCGCTCAGGGAAGGAGCGCCGTCATGACGCTTCCCGAGACGCTGGCGATGCCGTTCCTCTTCCCGTTCATGCAGCAGGCATTCGTCATTTCCGTGCTGGTCGCCGTGCCGATGGCGCTGCTGTCCTGCTTCCTCGTGCTCAAGGGCTGGTCGCTGATGGGCGACGCCGTCAGCCACGCGGTCCTGCCCGGCGTGGTGCTCGCCTACATCGCCGGCCTGCCGCTCGCCGTCGGCGCCTTCGCCGCCGGCATGACCTGCGCGCTGGCCACCGGCTATCTCAGGGAGAACAGCCGCATCAAGGAAGACACCGTGATGGGCGTCGTCTTCTCCGGCATGTTCGGCCTCGGCATCGTGCTCTACACGAAGATCCAGACCGACGTGCATCTCGACCACATCCTGTTCGGCGACATGCTCGGCGTGTCGTGGGCGGACGTCGCCGAGAGCGCCGTCATCGCCGTCCTGTCGGCCGGCTCGATCCTCGTTTTCCGTCGCGACCTCCTGCTGCATTCCTTCGATCCGCAGCATGCGCAGGCGATCGGCCTGCCGGTGCGGCTGCTGCACTACGGCCTGCTGGCGATCCTGTCCCTCACGATCGTCGGCGCGCTGAAGGCGGTCGGCATCATCCTCGCCATCGCGATGCTGATCGCGCCCGGAGCGATTGCCTTCCTGCTTACGGGCCGGTTCGAGCGCATGCTGCTCCTGTCGGTGGGCATCGCGGTGACGGCGGCGTTCTTCGGCGTCTATCTCAGCTTCTTCATCGATTCGGCGCCGGCGCCGACCATCGTGCTTTTGCTCACCGCAATGTTCGTTGCGGCTTTCATCGTCTCGCGCAGGCGCATCCGGGCCGCGGAGCGGCGTATCGCGCAGCAGGGCTGAACCGCAGGCGCCCCGGGGCGCCGAAACCCGCCATGGCTTTTCTCTTTTCGACGCGCTATGCCGCGACCCGGCCGCGACCCGCCGGTGCCGTGCGGCATGATCCGGAGCGTCCCGTGACCGTCCGCCGAGCCAGAACGATCGAGATGCACCTCCTCGCCAAACGGAACGCCAGCCGATGACGAACCTCGACCAGCGCATCGTCATCGTCGGCAGCGGCCATGCAGGCGTCGAGCTCGCCGTTGCGCTGCGCCAGCACGGCCATGCCGGTCCGGTGACGATCGTCGGCGACGAGGCGGACCTTCCCTACCAGCGCCCGCCGCTGTCGAAGGAGTTCCTCAAGTCGAGCACGGATGGCGGGCTGCCGCTGAAGGGGGAAACCCTCTACGCGGCCAAGGACATCGCGCTGCGGCTCGGGCGCCGCGCCACGGAGATCGACCGGCAGAACCGGGAACTCGTGCTCGCCGGTGGCGACCGCCTGCCCTACGACCATCTCGCGCTGGCGACGGGCGCGCGCAACCGCATCCCGCCAATCCCCGGTCTCGACCGCGCGCCGACGCTGGAACTGCGCACGCTCGGCGATGCGCGCCTCCTCCACGACCGACTCGCAACGCTCCGCCACGTCACCATCGTCGGCGGCGGCTTCATCGGCCTCGAAGTGGCGGCGCTGCTGCGTGCCCGCGACATCGCGGTCGATCTGGTCGAAGCAACGCCCCGGCTGATGGGCCGGGTGCTCTCGGCGCGAATGTCGGCGCATTTCCGCTTCCACCACGAGGCGCTGGGAACGCGCCTGCATTTCGAGGCGCTGGTGCGCGGCGTCCACAGCGCGTCGCGCGGCTGTGCCGTGGCGCTGTCGTCCGGTGAGACGCTGGAGACGGACGCGGTCCTCGTCGCCGCCGGCGTGACGCCGAACACGGAACTCGCCGAGCGGGCCGGCCTGGCGGTCGACAACGGCATCGTCGCCGACGCGCGCCTTCTTACTTCAGACCCGGCGATCTCGGCGCTCGGCGACTGCGCCGCCTATCCGAACGTCCACGCCGGCGGCATGGCGCGGCTCGAATCCGTTCAGAACGCCGTCGACCAGGCGAAGTTCGTCGCCGCGCGGCTCTGCGGCGAAGAGGGCAGCTATCACGCGACGCCATGGTTCTGGTCGAACCAGGGTAGCCAGCGCCTGCAGATCGCCGGGCTGGGGGACGGCCACGACGACGCCGTCATGCGTGGCGACCCGCTCGGCGAGAAGTTTTCGATCTTCCTCTATCGCGGCGACAGGCTGCTTGCGGTCGAAAGCGTCAATGCCGCCGCCGACCACATGGTGGCGCGGCGCCTGATCGGCCAGGGCACGACGGTGCCGAAGACGATCGCCGCGGATCTTTCGGCGGACCTCAAGGCGCTGCTCTGAGGGGTCGACCTCAGCGGACATCGCTCGGCGAGCAGGGGACGGAACGGCGGCGGTTGACGACGGTCAAGGCGCGCCGTCCCATCGCGGCTTCTCCTGCACGGCCAAGGAGGCCGAGACATGAAGGCGATGGTCTTGCGCGCGATCGGCGCGCCGCTGGTGTGCGAGGACCGGCCGGAACCCGTGCCCGGGCTCGGCGAGATTCGGCTGCGTGTCGAGGCGTGCGCGGTCTGCCGCACCGACCTCCACGTCGTCGACGGCGATCTGCCCCGGCCGCGGCTGCCGCTCATTCCGGGCCACGAGATCGTCGGTATCGTCGACATGGTGGGCGAGAGTGTCGATGCCGCGCGCCTCGGCCAGCGCGTCGGCGTTCCCTGGCTCGGCCACACCTGCGGCCACTGCGCCTACTGCCGGTCGGGCGCGGAAAACCTCTGCGACGAGCCGTTGTTCACCGGCTACACCCGCGACGGCGGCTTCGCCACGCATGTCGTCGCCGACAGCGGCTACGCCTTCGACCTCGATCCCGACCCGGTTGCGCTGGCTCCGCTGCTCTGCGCCGGGCTGATCGGCTGGCGGGCGCTGAAGAAGGCGGGCGAGGGCCGGGCGATCGGGCTCTACGGATTCGGCGCGGCGGCGCACATCCTGATGCAGGTATGCGCCTGGCAGGGCCGTTCGGTCTTCGCCTTCACGCGGCCGGGCGACGAGGCCGCGCAACGCTTCGCCCTCGGGCTCGGCGCCAGATTGGCAGGGCCTTCGGACGCGCCGCCGCCCGAGCCGCTCGATGCCGCGATCATCTTCGCGCCGGTGGGCGAACTGGTTCCGCTGGCGCTGCGCGCCGTGCGCAAGGGCGGCCGCGTCGTCTGCGCCGGCATCCACATGAGCGACATCCCGCGCATGCCCTATTCCATCTTTTGGGAAGAACGGTCGATCACCTCGGTCGCCAATCTCACGCGGGAGGATGCGCGCCAGTTCTTTCCCGTGGCCACCGCCGCCGGCGTGACGACGCATACGAAAGCCTACCCGCTGACGCGGGCGAACGAGGCGCTCGACGATCTGAGAAACGGCCGCTTCTCCGGCGCGGCCGTACTCGTTCCGTAAGTTATTACTTACGTTTTTCGCGGAGCGGCAGCGAATACCGCGTCAGGGCTTCCCTACCCGCGCCACCTGATAGATGCGCATGACGCCTTCGCTGGTCGCCGGCACATACTCGCCGGTGACGAAGCGCTCCTCGCCCGGTCGATCGCGATCGCGGCGGTTCAGGCCGGCTTCACCTCGATCTTCTTTTCCTTCTTCTGCACCTCCGCGGATTTCGGCATCTTCACGGTCAGCACACCCTTGGCGAAGTTCGCCTCGATCTTGCCGGCGTCGACCCCGTCCGGGAGCTGGAAGGAACGCTGGAACGAGCCGTAGCGGCGTTCGGAAAGGTAGTAGTCCTTCTCGCGCTCCTCCTTCTGCTCGGTCTTCTCGCCCTTGATCGTCAGCATGTCGCCGGCGAGCTTGAGCTCGATGTTCTTCTCGTCCATCCCCGGAAGCTCGCAGGTGATCTCGAACTCATGATCCTTCTCGACCAGGTCGACGGCGGGCGCGATCTGCAGCGCCCCGAGTTTCGGCCACGGCACTTCGCCGCCGGGCGTCCGGCTGAACGGCGAGCGCCAGCCGAGGGGGTGAAAATCGTCGAAAAGCCTGTCGATCTCCTGGCGCAGGTTCTCGAAGGGCGACCAGCTGCGCGCAGCCGGAGCCGCCTTGCCGGCACTCTTGACGGGTACCTTGTGGGAAGCATCAGCCATGATGGATTCTCCTGATCAGGTCTACCAAACTCGCCTCCCGCGCGAACGCAGGGAGGCATGCTCGGGAGCAGGCAAAGCGCTCGCAATCAGCCCCTAAGGGCGAACAAATCCGTCCGCAGCGCTCTGCACTTCTTCCCCGAACATTTTCATGATTGCCTGTCCGAGCCGCGCGGACATTGACGCTCGTCAATCCGCAACCGCGGTCGCCGCCCCGGACGTTTGACGCCGGTCAAGACGGATCCAGCCGAAGCTGATATCTAGTCGCCATGCGCATCTTTGCCCTGAAGGGATCGGAACAGCTCGGCGATGCGATCGCGCGGTCGCTGTGGACCGAGGTCGAACGCCACGAAGAGCGAGATTTCGAGGACGGCGAGCACAAGGCCCGCCCCCTCGTCGGCATCCGCGGCGAAGATGTCTACGTCGTCCACAGCCTCGCAGGAGAAGACGGGGCGTCGGCGAACGACAAGTTCGTCAAGCTCCTGTTCTTCATCGCCGCATGCAAGGAGAATGGCGCCGCCCGCGTGACCGCCGTCATCCCTTACCTCGCCTATGCGCGAAAGGATCGGCAGACGAAGCCGCGCGATCCGGTGACCACACGCTACGTCGCCCAGCTCTTCGAGGCCGTCGGCACCGACTGCGTGGTGGCGCTCGACGTCCACAACATCGTCGCTTTCCAGAACGCCTTCCGCTGCAGGACCGTCCACCTGGACACGCGCAGGCTTTTCAGCCCGTCGATCCGTGCACTCGCTGGCGGGCTGCCGGTCACGGTCTTTTCCCCGGACGGCGGCGGCGTGAAGCGCGCCCAGCTCCTCAAGGAGACCTACGAGGCGGAGACGGGCGAGGCTGCCGGCTTCGGCTTCATGGAGAAGCGCCGCAGCGGCGGCGTCGTCTCGGGAGATCTGTTTGCCGGGGATGTGAAGGGTATTGCCGTCTTCATCGTCGACGACATGATCAGCACCGGCGGGACAATGCTGCGCGCCGCCAGGGCCTGCCGGGCAAATGGTGCGCTGAAGGTCTACGCGCTCGCCGCACACGGACTGTTCAGCGAGGGATCGCAGGCGATGCTCGACGATCCGGCCTTCGACGGGGTGATCGTGACCGACACGCTGTCCTCGGCCGTGCGCGCCGCCGCCGGCCGGCCCACCGGCCGCGTCGAGGTGCTTCCCGTCGGCCCGCTGATCGGTGAGGCGATACGCCGGCTTTCCGCGAACGGTTCGATCACCGACCTGCTCGGCTCTCCAGGCTGAGAGTCTCGCTTTCCGCCATGGCGATGTAGGCCATTGCGAGCGGCCGCCATTTGCCGGGCTTGCGGACGGGCACCTCGAGGAGATGGGCCAGGCATAGCCTCGCCCTCAAGAGCATGCGGAAGCCGCCGTAGAGCGCCAGCAGTTCGGGCTCGGGCCGGCCGCCCAGACGTGCCTCCAGCGCATCGAGGAGCATCGGGCGGATCCAGCCGGCGCCGAGGATGGCGCATTCCAGCCCGAGGTGGTTCACCTCGTCGTACGGATCGACGATGCGCATGGAGCGGCTGAACTCGAGGCAGTCGATGATCTGCGGCGGCTGCGTCAGGCAGACATGCTCGGGGCGGAGATCGCCGTGGCCCTCGACGATCCGGCCCTCCGCGATCCTGCGTTCCATGGACGGGCGCAGCGAGGCAATGCCGGCCTCGACCCGGTCGAGGACCCTGCGCAGCCGGTTTCCCATCCCGATGTCTTCGTGCTCGAGGATTGCCCGGTTGATCGCGTGTTCGGCGACGAAGTGCTCGATGGCCGCGCCGCCGTCGGCGCGCTGCGGCGGCAGGGCGGCATAGAAGCCGGTCAGGAGGGCAGCGATCTGTTCGACGTCGCCGGGCTTCACCGCCCGCGCCTCGATGCGGGCGTCGAGCATGTCGTCCTGCGGCAGGCGCTCCATCTCGACCAGCCAGTCGACAATGTCGCCTTCGCCGCCGAGGCTGAGGGCGCCGGAAAGCCCCACGCGAAGCGGCACGACGGAAAGGTAGGTGAACGGGGCGAGACGGCCGTTGAGCCGCAGTTCCTCCTCGCAGAAGTGCCGACGGCTGTCGATCGACGTGAAGTCGAGGAAAGGACGCCTGAGCGGCTTCTTCAGCTTGTAGACGCGCCGCTTGGTAAGGAAGACCCAGGACATGTGGGTTTCCTTCACTTCGACACCGTGCGTCACGCCGGCGTAGGCCGCCGGGTCGCTGAGGAACCGCACCTTTTCGGCAAGATCAACCATCGGCCGGCGTCCGTTCCCCTCCGTTCGACAAGGACCGGGAGAGACAGTTCAGCAGGACAGCAACCGATTCAATTGCGATTTCTGCAGGAGCGTCCGCGTGACGCCGCCGAAAGCCCATTCGCGCAACCGGCTGTGGCCATAAGCTCCGGCGACCAGCAGGTCCGATCCGGCGTCCGCGGCGAGCTTGACCAGGGTTTCGGCGGTCTCCGCCCCGCCCTCGCGCACGACCTCGGAGCGGGCGGTGACGCCGTGCTTCATCAGGAAGCGCACGACGTCGGCGACGCCCGACCGCGCCGCGCCGCCGGCCTCCTCCTCGACCGCTGCCACGAGAACCTCCGCCGCCGCGGTGAGGAAGGGTAGAGCGTCGACGACCGCGCGGCGCGCCTCCCTGGTGTCTTTCCAGGCGACGAGCACATTGCGCGCCGTGATTGGCGCGAGATCGCGCGAGGCAAACAGGACTGGCCGCCCCGCGGCGAGAACGAGCCCCCCGGCGTCGATCCGGCGTGCATGGTCGGCGAACGGGCCGATCGCCGGGCTGCCCGTGACGACCAGGTCGGCCGCACGAGCCTCCACCGCCAGCGCCTGCGTGGGATTCGCGACGAAGCCGCGCCAGGAAACGCGGACGTCGTCGCCCATCAGCGACTCGAATTCGCCCCGCAGAGCCTCCAGACGGGCCTCGATCTCCTCGACCTGGGCCCCCAGGACCCCCCCGGCGACCGAAATGCCGTCGCTGCCCGGCAACACCACCGGCGCTTCGGCGGCGGCGAAGGCGATCAGGTCGGCCTCGAAGCGGCGGGCGAGCGCCGAAGCGAATTCCAGCCTCGGCGCCGCCGGCTCGTCGATGTCGAGCTGCGCCATGATGGTGTTGTAGATCATTCGGTCCTGTCTCCCTTGCCAATCAACGTCTTGAGGCGATCTCCGCGCTCTCTTCCGTCGCCCGTCGCGGCGCGCGGGCCTTGCGAAACCGGCACTCTTCACCATGTCCGGGAGCGGCGGGAACGCGGCAAAGCCATCGCGATTCGCCGGCTTCAGTGTCCGGAAGTCTCCCGCTTGCGCTCGAGAAGCAGTCGTCCGGCGGCATCGAATGCCTCATGGACGGCAAGCGCAACGTTTTCAGAGGCTTCGCCGAAATCTACGGTGCGCGTGACGTCGATGTCCGGCCCGGGGACCTCGACCTTCAGGTGAACCTTGAAAGTGCGCCCGCCCAGCTTCTTCTTCTGCGGCGCCTCGATCACCACCTCGCAGCCGACGATTCGCGGAAAGACCTTCTCGAGCTCCCCGATGCGGCGCCGGACATGGCCTTCGATCGCTTCGGAGGGCTCGATATTGCGAAAAGTAATCCTGGGTTCGCTCTGCATTTTGCCGTGTTCCTTCAGTTCGCGCCGCAGCCGGAAAGACCGCGGCTACATCGTCATCTCCTGCCCCGGCCCGCCAAGGCGCGGCGGCGCCGGGCGTTAAGGCAAAGGAGCCGCCCTGGGCCACACGGGGG
>CAYJMY010000123.1:0-14976 GCA_964371125.1 uncultured Mesorhizobium sp.
CCGGCGAACAGCCCGATGCCGCGCAGCCTGATGGCGACCAGCCGGCGGAAGCCGGCGGCGCGCCGCGGCCGGAAGGCGCCGCCCCGGTCCTCGACAGCCAGAAGGAGCAGGCCGGTGGCGGCGAAACGCCCGAAGGCGACCAGCCCGCGACCGGCGAGCGGCCGGCCGGCGAAGCGCCCGCGGACCAGCCCGCCGAGCAACCCGCCGAGGCCGGGCCGCCCCCGGCCGACGACTCGGCTGCGCAGGAACAGGCTCGCCCGATCGAGCTGCAGCCCGTGACCGAGGAACAGGGGCGCCGCATCGAACGCCGTCCGGAAGACCGGCGCGAGGAGCGGCCGGAAGGTGCGGAAGTGGTGCGCGAGATCGGCGACCGCATCGTCATCCGCATCGACAACCGGATCATCGTCGAGAGCAACGACCGGCCGCGCATCGCCCGCGGTGCGCGCGACGTCTACTACGAGGAGCTGCCGCGCGGCAGGATTCGCGAGGTGATCGTGCGCGAGAACGGCGTGCAGATCGTCACCATCCGCGACCGCTACGGCGACGTCATCCGCCGCTCGCGGATCGCGCCCGACGGCCGCGAGACCGTACTCGTCTATGTCGAGGACGATTATTACGAGCGCGTCCGCGACTGGCGCGATCCGGGCCGGGACCTGCCGCCGATGCGCCTCACCATCCCGGTCGAGGAGTACATCCTCGACGCCGGGCGGGTTCGCGACGCGGACGCCTATTACGCCTTCCTCGACCAGCCGCCGGTCGAGCGCGTCGAACGGCTCTACTCGATCGACGAGGTGAAGCGCTCGGCCCGTATCCGCGACAAGACGCGCCGCGTCGACCTCGACACCATCACCTTCGAGTTCGGCTCGGCCTCGATCGCCGAGAGCGAGATCGCGCGGCTCGAGGGTGTCGCGCAGGCCATGGAGCGCCTGCTCGAGGAGAACCCGGCCGAGACCTTCCTCATCGAGGGCCACACCGACGCCGTCGGTTCCGATATCGCCAACCTCGCCTTGTCGGACCGCCGCGCCGAGGCGGTGGCGGATGCGTTGACCAACGTCTTCGCCATTCCGCCGGAGAACCTCGCCACCCAGGGCTACGGCGAGCAGTACCTGAAGGTGCACACCGGCGAGCCGGAGCGGGAGAACCGCCGCGTCGCCATCCGCCGCATCACGCCGCTGGTCGCGCCGGTCGCCAGCGCGCAGTAGCGCCCCAAGGCGCCGGCGAAGCGGGCCGGCGCCGCGCACCCCTTCCCTGCCCCGTCCCGGCTTCGAGGACGACGGCGCGCCCGGTGGGACTTCGCTCCAGCCGGGCGCATTTCTTTGCGCGGAGCCTGTCGCGCCGTCTTGAAAAAAGCCGGCCGAGGCGCGATAGAGCGCGCAAACCGCTCAGGATCTGCGCCCTCATGAAACGCCTGGAATCGCTCATCGAGTCGATCATCCTCGCCTCGCGCTGGCTGCTCGTGGTGTTCTATCTTGGCCTTGGCGTGGCGCTGGCGATCTACGCGTTGACCTTCGGCAAGAAACTCTTCGAGTTCGCCGTGAGCGCCTTCGTGCTCAACGACACGGACACGATCCTGAAGATGCTGGGCCTCATCGACGCCGCCCTCGTCGCCAGCCTGGTGGTGATGGTCATCATCTCCGGCTACGAGAACTTCGTCAGCCGCTTCGACGAACATGACGGCGAAGTCCACTGGCTGGGCACGATCGACGTCGGTTCGCTGAAGATCAAGGTCGCCTCGACCATCGTGGCGATCTCCTCGATCCACCTCCTGCAGATCTTCCTCAACCACGCCACCTTCACCCCGCAACAGCTGATGTGGGTGACGATCATGCACCTCGCCTTTGTCGTCTCGGCGCTGCTCCTCGCCTACATCGACCGCCTCATGGACTTCGCCAAGGCCGAAAAGGCCAGGAAGGGCGAAGGGGCCGGCGCCAGCGACTGAGGATGCCAAGGCGCGTCAAAGCGCCACCCGATCTTGCCACCCGGCGGAAGCCATCCTACTGATTCCGCGGTCGGGATTGGGGGAGGTTCCATGAAGATGGCGAGCGGCGCGACGCCGCTGATAGCGCTGAACGCGGTGGCGCTCGACACCGAGACCACCGGCCTCGACGCGTCCAAGGCGCGCATCGTCCAGATCGGCGCTCTCGCCTTGGCGGGCGGCAGGATCCATGACGGGGCGACGCTCGATCTCCTCGTCGACCCCGGCATCCCCATTCCTTCGGCCTCCTCGCGCATCCACAACATCACCAACGCCATGGTGCGCAGTTCGCCCCAGTTCCCCGCCGCATGGGATAAGTTGAAGGAATTCGCCGCCGGCCGCACCCTCATCGGCCATTCGATCGGCTTCGATCTCGCTGTGCTGGAAAAAGAGGCCGGCCGCGCCAACCTGCCCTGGGAGCGGCCGCGCACGCTCTGCGTTAGGCTGCTGGCCCAGGTAGCCAATCCGGGCCTCGCCGACTATTCGCTCGACGCTCTGGCCTCCTGGCTCGGCGTTACCGTCAGCGGCCGCCATTCGGCGCTGGGCGATGCTCAGGCCGCGGCCGAGATCTTCCTGGCGCTCCTGCCGAAGCTCCAGGAGCGCGGCATCCGCACCTTGGCCGAGGCCGAGCGCGCCTCGCTCAGGCTCACCAGCGAACTCGACAAGGCCTACCAGGCCGGCTGGGTGGCGCCGGTCGCCGCACCCGCCGCACCGGTCTTCCAGGCCATCGACCCCTACGCCTACCGCCACCGCATCGGCGACCTGATGAGCGCCCCGCCGATCGTCGTTCGTTCCGACGCCACTGCCCGCGAGGTCATCGCGCTGATGGTGGCAAGGCGCATCTCGTCGGTCTTCGTCTCCGACGCCGGCGAGCCCGGCGCGCCGATCGGCGACTACGGCATCGTCACCGAGCGCGACGTCATGCGCCTGATCGCGGCGCGCGCCGAAGCGGCGTTCGCTTGCCGGGTCGGCGAGATCGCCACGCGTCCGCTCGCCTCGATCCGCACCCAGGCTTTCGCCTACCGCGCCATCGGCCGCATGGACCGCCTGAAGATCCGCCACCTCGCCGTGCGCCACGAGGACGGGCGGCTGGCCGGCATCGTCTCGGCACGCGACATGCTCAAGTTGCGCGCCGGCGTCGCCATCAACCTCGACGACCGGCTCGAAGCCGCCGGCTCGGCGGCGGAGATGGCGGCCGCCTGGGCGACGCTGCCCACCGTCGCCGACGGACTGATCGCCGAGCGCCTCGACGCCCGCGTCATCTCGGAGATCGTCAGCGAGGAGCTGTGCGCCGTGACGCGCCGCGCCGCCATCCTCGCGGAAAACGCGATGGCGGCAGAGGGTCTGGGCGCCCCTCCCTGCCCATGGAGCCTGCTCGTGCTCGGCTCGGGCGGCCGCGGCGAGAGCCTGCTCGCCGCCGACCAGGACAACGCCATCGTCTTCGCCTCGGGCGAGCCCGGCGGCCCCGAGGACCGCTGGTTTGCCGAGCTCGGCCGGCGCCTCGCCGACTTCCTCGACACCGCCGGCGTGCCCTACTGCAAGGGCGGCGTCATGGCGAAGAATCCCGAGTTCCGCGGCTCGCTCGATCTGTGGAAGACGCGCATCGCCGAATGGGTGCGCCGCTCGCGGCCGCAGGATCTGCTCAACGTCGACATCGTCTTCGACATGCGGCCCATCCACGGCGACAACGCGATCGGCTACGAACTCTTCGAACACGCCTACCAGACCGGCCACGCCGAGGCGCATTTCGCCAAGCTGCTCGGCGCCAACCTCGACCAGATCGGCAACCCCTTCACCCTGTTCGGCGGCTTCCAGCTCGAGGACGGCCGGCTCGACCTGAAGAAGTACGGCCTGTTCCCGATCGTTGCGACGGCGCGCACGCTGGCCATCCGCCACGACATCCGCGAGCGCTCGACCAAGGCGCGGCTGGAGCGGCTGATCGGGCTCGGCATCGGCGGCGACCAGGACATGGCGGCGATGCTTTCCGGCCATACCCTGCTCCTGTCGCTGCTACTTGCCCAGCAGAGCCGCGACCTGCATTCGGGCATCCCTGCCTCGAACCGGGTCGAGGTCGGAAAGCTCTCGAAGGTCGAGCAGGCGGATCTCAAATCGGTGCTGAAGCAGCTCCAGTCCGCGGCCGGCCTGGTCAAGGACCTGATGTTCGGCTGATAACGGCATGGGCTCGTGCCGCGGCATTCATCTCGAGGCAACGGCGAAACATGGCGAATCGGCATTTTCAGGCCATTGAAGGAGCCTTGATGCCTAGCCGAACGTCCGCGCCACCTTGGTCGGCGTTTCGGCGAACACCGCGTCGGGCACGAAGAAGTCGCCGGCGAGCGGTCCCGTGGCGCCCGGCGCGTAGACCGAGAAGTCGGTGACGCCCTCCTCGCGCAGCACCATCTCGTCGATGAAGAAGTTGCCGGTGCAGTCGCGCGCGGGGCGCGACAGGATCGCATGCGCGGCGTCGGCCATGATCTCCGGCAACCGGCTCATCGACGCCACGGTCTCGCCGCCGAGCAGGTTGCGCACCGCCGCCGTATCGATCGCCGTCAGCGGCCACAGCGAGTTGACGGCGATGCCGTCCTTGGCGAACTCGGCCGCCATCCCCAGCGTACACATCGACATGCCGAACTTCGCCATCGTGTAGGCGACGTGGTTCTTGAACCATTTCGCCGCCATGTCGAGCGGCGGCGACAGCGTCAGGATGTGCGGGTTCGCGGCCTTCTTGAGGTGCGCGATGCACGTCTTCGACACCAGGAACGTGCCGCGCGTGTTGATCTGGTGCATCAGGTCGAACCGCTTCATGTCGGTGGCGAGCGTGCCGGTCAGCTGGATGGCGCTGGCGTTATTGACGCAGATGTCGATGCCGCCGAATGCCGCCACGGTCTTCTCCACGGCATCTGCGACCTGGGTTTCCTCGCGGATGTCGCAGATCACCGGCAGCGCCTTGCCGCCGGCCTTCTCGATCTCATCGGCGGCCGTGTAGATCGTGCCGGGCAGCTTGGGGTGCGGCTCGGCCGTCTTCGCCGCGATGGTCACGTTCGCCCCGTCGCGGGCGGCCCGCAAAGCGATCGCCAGGCCGATGCCGCGCGAACCGCCGGAAATGAACAGGGTCTTGCCCTTCAGCGACATGGTCGTCCTCCTCGTGATCGGGCGGCGATCCTCGCTTGCCCCGGCGCGCATGGCAAGCCGGGGCCGCGAGAGGCTTTAGCCGATCGCCTCGATCACCGGGCCGAGGTCGCCGAGGCTGGCGATCCTGCGGTAACGCGGCGCGGCCGCCGGCTCCGGCACATGCTCCAGCACCCAGGTCAAATCGTGCGGCACGTAGACGCCCCAGCCGCCGGCCTCGATCGCCGGTACCACGTCCGACTTCAGCGAGTTGCCGACCATCATCGCCCGCTCCGGGCCGTCGCCGTGGCGCGAAAAGATCCGCCGGTAGGTCGAAGCCGACTTGTCGGAGACGATCTCCACGGCGTCGAACAGGTCGCCGAGCCCCGAGGCGGCAAGCTTGCGCTCCTGGTCGAACAGGTCGCCCTTGGTGATCATCAGCAGCCGATAGCGGCCGGCCAGCGCCTCCAGCGTCTCGCGCACCCTGGGCAGGGTCTCGACGGGGTGGGAGAGCATCTCGCGGCCGGCGTCGAGGATGTCGCCGATCACGGCGGCCGGCACCTTGCCGTCGGTCACCTCGATCGCCGTCTCGATCATCGACAGCGTGAAGCCCTTGATACCGAACCCGTAGTGCCGGAGGTTGCGCCTCTCCGATTCCAGCAGCCGCTCCATCAGGTGCTCGGCGCCGGCATAGTCGGCAAGCAGCGCGGCGAACTGCCTTTCGGTCATGCGGAAGAACTGCTCGTTCTGCCAGAGCGTGTCGTCGGCGTCGAAGCCGATGGTGGAAAGGGCGGGGGTCATGGCACTCGTCTGCGTCGTCGCCGCAGATTTAAGGCTCCCGGCGCGGAAAGGAAACCCGCGATCCACACCGCCGCACCGCCTCGTCGCAGTGGCGGCAGGTCCGCGCCGCCTGTAGAAGTGTCGGGTCAGACGGGAGGAGACGAATCGTGCGCGGCAGAGCCACCCCAATCAGGGCGACAGCGGGCGGGAAGGCGGCCCTCCTCGCGGCGGCAATGCTTTTCGCAGCGAACGCATCGTCGGCAGCCGGTGACGCCGTCCAGCGCGGCGCGGCGGTGGTCGAGCAGTGGTGCCGGCTGTGCCACGTCCATGCCGGCGAAAAGCAGGGTCAGGACATGGCCCCGCCCTTCGAGCAAATCGTCAAGCGCCCCGGCCACGACGAGGCCTTCTTCGTGCGATTCCTCCACGAAGACCATTTCCCGATGACCACCTACCGCCTCTTCGAGGAGGAGAAGCGCGACGTGGTCGCCTGGCTGATGTCGCTGAAGCAGCGCTGACCCCCTCCCCGCCGCTTCCCGCCCTTGCGCCGCGACCGCCCCGCGCGCCATGCTGTTGCCACAAGCCGCCGTTCAATTCTCTGGCGGCTGGTGGAACGGGCACGGGCATGCGCGGACAGCGCCATCGGTATCGGGCATTTGCGCGCCTCTGGCGGCCGCTGCTCGTCGCCCTGTTTTTCGCCGTCGCCGCCGTCCAAGCGGTCCGCGCCGAAGAGGCAAAGGCGCTGCGCGGCGTGGCGCTGATCGTCGGCCAGTCGGCCTACGAGCACCTGCCGCCGCTGGCCAATCCGGAGTCAGACGCCCGCGCCGTCGAAGACCTGTTCGACCGGCTGGGCTTCGACACCGTCGACGCGCGCAACGCCGATGCCAGGAAGTTGCGCCGCACCCTCGAACGCTTCGCCGAGGATGCCGAAGGCGCCGACGTGGCCGTCATTTATTATGCCGGCCACGGCATCGAGGCGGGCGGAGAAAACTTCCTCGTCCCAGTCGACGCCGACCTCTCCGCCCTCGACGCCGCCGGCGAGCGCCTGGTGCCGGTCTCGGACTATCTCGCGGCGCTGCAGAAGATCGTCCCGGTCACGATCCTCCTGCTCGACGCCTGCCGCGACAATCCCTTCCCCGCCGGCGCCATGGTGCGCAAGCATCCCGCCGCCGCGCCGGCTCCGGTCGGCGCCGCCGGCCTTGGCGAGACGCGCGGCGCCACCCGCCTCGCCGCCGCCTCCACCGCGCCGGAAGAGACCCTGGGCAGCGTCATCTCTTTCGCCGCCGCGCCCGGCCGCGCCGCGCTCGACGGCGATCCCGGCGCCAACAGCCCCTATGCCGCGGCGCTGCTCAAGCATCTGGCGGCCGGCGGCTTCGCCTTTTCCGATGTCATGACCATGGTCGCCGAGGAGGTCTGGCTGCGCACCGACGCGCGCCAGCAACCCTGGGTCAACTCCAGCCTCAGGCGCCTGCTCTACTTCGGCAGTGAGACCGAGGAGACCGGTGACGAAGCCGCGCCGATCCGCGGCGAGCGGCGCAAGCTGCTCCTGACCATGGCCACGGTCGGCGAGGTTCAGCGCCGCCAGGTCGCGGCCACGGCGCGCGACAAGGGCGTGCCCATGGACGCGCTCTTCGCCATGCTCAATGCGCTCGGAACCGCCGCGCCCGGCGATCCCGACCAGCTCGCCCGCCTGCTCGACGAGCAGGCCACCCGCGTCAGGACCCTTCTCGCCGAGCGCGAGGCCCTGAAGCAGTCCGACCCGGAGATCGCCCGCCTCACGGCGCTCGCCGGCGAGGCCGTCGCCGAAGGCGCGTTGTCGGCGGCGCTCACCTTCCACGAGCGCGCCAAGGCGCGCGTCGCCGAACTCTCCACCAGCCTCGACCAGGCCGAGGCCGATATCCGGGCGCGGCGCATCGAGCATGCCGAAGTCTTCGCCTCGAGCGCCGAGACCTACGCGCTTACCTACAACTACGCCCGCGCCGCGGAGGATTTTTCCCAGGCCTTCGCCCAGGTCGAGCGGTGGGATGCCCGGCTGGCGCTGCGCTACAAGCTGTCCGAGGCCAAGGCGCTGGTCGACATGGGCTTCTTCCGCGCCGACGAGACCGCGCTCGACCGTGCCCTCGCCGCCTACGCCACGGCGGCCGCGCTGGCGCCGCCGGAAGTCGATCCGGAAGGCTGGGCCGATACGCAGGGCGGAATGGCGATGTCGCTGTGGTCGCGCGGCGAACGCCGATCCGGCACCGAGGAAATGGAGCGGGCGGTGGATATCCTGCGCGCCGCGATCGACGCGGAGGCGGTGCGCGCCCTGCCCGCCAAGCGCGCCCAGCTGCAGAGCGACCTCGCCCTGGTCCTGATGAGCCTCGGCGACCGCAAGGCGGGCACCGAGACGCTGGAGGAGGCCGCCGCGGCGGCGCGGGCAGCACTCGAAGTGCGCACGCGCGCGGTCGCGCCGATGGAATGGGCGCGGCTGAAGAACCATCTCGGCTCCACCCTCTTCTCGATCGGCCAGCGCGAGCGCCATCGCGACAGGCTTGAGGAGGCGGTCGCGGCCTTCCGCGACGCACTCTCCGTGTGGACGCCGCAGTCGGCGCCGATGGACTGGGCCAATGCGCAGAACAACCTCGCTCTGACCCTTGGCGAACTCGGATCGCGCGACCCGGATTCGGCCCGGCTCGCCGAGGCGGTGAAGCTGCTCGACGGCATCTTCGACGTGCGCACCCGCGCCGCTGCGCCGCTGCACTGGGCGGAAACCCAATCCAACCGGGGCGCCACCCTCTATCACCTCGCTTTGCGCGAGAGCGATCCGCAGCGCGCCGTCGCCGTGCTCGGCGACGCCGCCGAGGCCTTCCGCCAGGCGCTGGAGGAAATCACGCGCCAGCGCAGCCCGCTCAAATGGGCCGGCATCAAGGACAATCTCGGCCTGGTCCTATCCACGTCCGCCGAGCGCACCGGCGACAGCGCGCTGCTCGACCAGGCGATCGCCGCCTATGAGGAGGCGCTGGCCGAGCGCACGCGCGAGCGCGTCCCGCTCGAATGGGCGTCATCCACCAACAACCTGGCCAACGCCTGGTATCGCTACGGCGAGCTGACCCACGAGGCGGAACACCTGCGCAAGGCCATTCCGCTCTACGAGGCGATCCTGGACGTGCGCACCCGCGAGCGCGACGCCGGCGGCTGGGCCTCGACGCAGAACAACCTCGCCAACGCCCTGTTCTCGCTCGGCACCCATGGCGGCGGCCCGGACATGCTGCGCAGATCCGCGGAGCACTATCGCTTCGCCGTCTCCGGCTACGACCGCGCCGCCAATCCGATCGGCTGGGCCGATACGCAGTACAATCTGTCGCTGCTGCTGCTCGAACTCGGCAAGCAGACCGCCGACCGCGCCGTGCTCGCCGAAGCGCTCGCCGCGCTCGTCGCCTGCCGCGACGTCTACCACGAGGCCGGCCAGATGCAGTGGGACAGCTATTTCGCCGACGTCGAGACGGCGATCCTGCTGGTCGACACGGAGCTGCTGGTGCAGGAAAAGCTGAAGGCGGCGAAGAACTAGGGGGCACGGGCGAGCAAGCGCGGCAAGCCGCTCCGGCAACTTGGGGCCCCTTCTCAGACGTTTTGCGACCGCTTTCCCCGTGCTGATAGGCGGATGTCACCGGCGGCGAGGCCGCCCCGGATGTCTAAAAGTCGAGATCTGCGGCTGGAAGCTCCAGTCCGCTCTCGCTCCCTCACCTGCCTTCGAACGTCACCGTCACCCCGCGCTGGCGGAAATAGGCCTGCATCAGCTTGCGGCCCTGGCGGTTGTTCTGCGCCAGCCTTGCCGGGTCGAACACGGCTTCCTTCCGGCCGGCCCGCGCCAGCGCCGCCTTGAGCGTCGCGATATGCCGGTCGAGTTCGGCATTGTCGGCCTGAAGCGAGGCATAGATGCCGTCGATCGCTTCTTCCACGGTCGGTTCGCTCACCTGTCTTCTCCTTGGTTGTTCCGGCTGGCGGTTACCACATTTTCGGGCCGCATCCATACCGGATGATGCAAGGACGTCCGGCCGGGCGCCGGGCCCGGCTCGCCGGCCGGCACGCGCGCCCCGCCCGGACGGTCGAAAACAGATCCATGGATTTCGAGACGCCGACCGGGCCGCGATAGAGCGCTCCCGCACGCCCGGCTGACGGGGCTTCGCGGCCCCGCGCGCCGGCTGCGCCGACGGCGCGCTTGCGCGGCCTCGGCCTCGCGCGTCATTCTGTGGCCATACGCCGCTCCTGAACTGGCGGCGACCGCAATCGGGACAGGTCGGAGGAATGGGCAGGTTTCGCCTCGGAGATCGGGCAAGGGCAGGACGTTGGCGGGCGCTGGCGCTCGTCCTCCTCTTCGCCCTCGCCTGGGCTCTACCGGCTCGCGCCGAGGAGGCAAAGGCGCTGCGCGGCGTGGCCTTGATCGTCGGCCAGTCGGCCTACGAGCACCTCCCCGCGCTGGCCAATCCGGAGGATGACGCCCGCGCCGTCGAGGACCTGTTCGACCGCCTCGGCTTCGACACCGTCGACGTCCGCAACGCCGACGCCGGGAGACTCCGCCGCGCCCTCGAACGCTTCGCCGAAGATGCCGAGGGCGCCGACGTCGCCGTCGTCTACTACGCCGGCCACGGCATCGAGGCGGGCGGAGAAAACTTCCTCGTCCCCGTCGACGCCGACCTGTCCGCCCTCGACGATGCAGGCGCGCGCCTCGTCCCGCTTTCGGCCTTCCTTGCCGAGTTGCAGGCGATCGTGCCGCTCTCCATCGTCATGCTCGACGCCTGCCGCGACAATCCCTTCCCCGCCGGCGCCATGGTCCGCAAGGAACCGGGTGCGGAGCCGGTGCCCGTCGGCACGGCCGGCCTCGGCGAGACGCGCGGCGCCGCGCGCCTTGGCGAGGCGCCAGCCGGCGGCGGCGCCTTCGGCTCCATGGTGGCCTTCGCCGCGGAACCGGGTCGCGCAGCCCTCGACGGCGCCGCCGGCGGGCACAGCCCCTACGCCGCGGCGGTGCTGCGCCATCTCGACGCCATGGCCGGCGAGGAATTCGGCCTGGTCATGCGCATGGTCGGCGAGGAGGTCTATCTGAAGACCGCCGGCCGCCAGCGTCCCTGGGTCAACGAGAGCCTCCACCGGCTGCTCTATTTCGGCCGATCGCCGGAGCCGCCGGCCGGCGAGGAAGGCCAGATCCTCACCGAACGCCGCCAGTTGCTGCTGACCATCGCTGCACTTCCCGAGATCGGCCGCCGCCAAGTCGAGAGCGTTGCCGCCGACGCCCATGTGCCGATGGACGCGCTCTACGGCATGCTGCGCGCGCTCGGCACCGAGGCGCCTGCCGATCCCTCCCGCCTCGACGCGCTGCTCCGCGACCAGAGCCGGCGGCTTGCGGAGATCATGGCCGAGCGGGCGCACCTCACCCGCAGCGATCCCGAGATCGTCCGTCTCGCCTCGCTCGCCGGCGCGGCGATCGACGAAGGTGCGCTGGCCACGGCGACGGCGATCTACGAACGCGCCAAGGCGCGCGTCGCCGCGCTGTCGCGCGCGCTCGACGCCGTCGAATCGGACATCCGCGACCGACGCGTCGAGTACGCCCGGGTCTACGCCGAGAGTGCCGCCGCCTACGAGCTCGCCTTCGACTTCGACGCCGCCGCCGCCGATTTCGAGCGCGCCTTCGCCGAGGTCGAGCGCTGGGACGATGAACTCGCCTGGGACTATCGCCGCCGCGCCACGATCGCCGAATACCGCCACGGCGAATACATGGGCGACGCCGCGGCCCTTGAACGCATAGTGGCGCGGCGCGACGCCATTCTGCGCACGGCTGCCCGCCTCCCCTCCGATCTGCCCCGCGCGGAAGCGCTCCTGCAGATCGGCAACGCCCTCAACGTGCTCGGCAAGCTGCGCGCCGACGCAAGGATTCTCGAAGAGGCCGTCGCCACCTACCGGCAGGCGCTGCCGATCTTCGAGGCGGCCGCGGACCGCACCGGCCTGTCGCGCCTCAAGAACAACCTCGCCGGCGCGCTGGTCTCGCTGGGCGAGAACGACGCCGAGACAGGCCGGCTGGAACAGGCGATCGCACTTCACCGCCAACTCGTCGACGAGGCGCCGTTCGAGGATGGTTCGGTCGAATGGATGACGGCGCGGCTCAACCTCGCCTCAGCCCTCACCCGCCTCGGCGAGCGCAGCGGCACCACCGCGACCACGCGCGAGGCGATGACGATCCTCGCCGAGATCGTCGAGCGCGTCGGCCCCGAGGCCGATCCGATCCCCTGGGCGCTGGCCAAGTTCAACCTCGCCGGCGCCATGCTTTTCGTCGGCGAGCGCGAGGGCAATCCGAAGATGCTCGCCGATTCGACGAAGACCGCCGAAGCGGTGCTCGCCATCTGGACGCGCGACGCCTTCCCCCTCTACTGGGCGTCGATCCACAACAACATCGGCAACGCCTACCAGGTGCTCGGCCTCGCGCTCGAGGACGAGACCTTCCTGCGCGCCGCCGTCTACGAGTATCGCGACGCGCTGGAGGAATGGCGCCGCGCCAGGGTGCCCGACGACTGGGCGCGCGTCACCAATAACCTCGCCAACGTGCTGAAGAAGCTCGGTGATACCACCGGCGAGGAGGCCATGCTGGAGGAGGCGATCGGCCTCTACCGGTCCTGCATGGAGGTGTGGACGCGCCCGGCCATGCCGCTCTCCTGGGCCTCGGCGCAGAACAATCTCGGCGACGCGCTGGCGATCCTCGGCGCCCGGCGCAGCGACGCGGCCATGCTGCGCGATGCGGTCGCCGCCTTCGACCTGGCGCTCGAGGAATGGACCCGCGAGCGGGTGCCCTACGACTGGGCGGTGGCCACCAACAACCGCGGCGGCGCTCTGGTCGCCCTCGGCACGGCGACCGCCGCGCCCGACCTGATCCGCGCCGGCATCGCCGGCATCGAGGCGGCCTGGCAATACGACCGCGACACCGGCGAGACCGGCTACGACGACTACTACCGCCAGCGCCTCGACGCGGCGAACGCGGCGCTGGCGAAGCTCGCGCCGTGAGCCGCGCGGCAGCGGGCTTGCCGGGCCTCGCGGCCCTTCACGCGGGAAGGCCGGGGCTGCGACGACGCCGACGGACCGTCCGCTCAGACTGGCGTCAGGACCCGGGCGACACCGCGTTCAGGTGGCACTTCTTGAACTTCTTGCCGCTGCCGCATGGGCACGGGTCGTTGCGGCCGACGTCCCTGTAGGGATTCTCGGCGATATAAGGCGCGTCGAAGACCGGGTCTTCGTCCTCGCCGAAACTCCACTCGCCTTCGACCCCGCGGGCCTGGCGCCTGGCGGTCTCTTCGCGGAACGCCTCGGAATAGCTGTGCCAGTGGGAGAGTTCCTCGATCGTATCGGTGAACGGCTGGTAGTTCGGGTCCGCCTTCCAGCGGTCGGGATCGGCCAGCGTCGCCGCGAGTTCCCGCTCGAAATCCTCGATCGTGACGTCCGGAACGTCCAGGAAAGACGTCAGCGCCGCCATGTCCGGCAGATGCCGGCGGGCGAAGTCGGCCGTTTCGGCGAGGCCGAGCACTGTGACCGCGCTCACCCAGGACGACCAGCCGAAGTCGCTGCTGTCGAGACCGACACGGACGGGATAGTCGATGAGGAAAGCCTTCGCCTTCTGCCGCGACACCTTTCCGGTCAGGACCTGCGCCGTCCACGCCTCGAAGATGGCGCTGCGCACGAAATCGTCGATATCGAGATCGGTCAGGGCATCCTCGAGAGCGGATGCCCGATCCCCGACGAGCGAGATGAGCACGCTGCCGAGCGTTTCCGTGATGGCGTCGCCGAGCAGCCGGTCGAGCTCCTCGGTCGGCAGCTTCAGGACGCGCATGAGAGGCGCGAAGGCGCGGCCGTCGCCGATCTCGCCCAGCACGTGGACGAGGATCGTCAGCGAGCGATCCTCCACATCGCTGGCTTTGCTCGCCGCGATCTTGTCGAGAACCGGGACGGCCTTGTCGACGAAGGCGGCCGGCGCCGCGAGCGCCGCCCGGATCGCCTCCTCGGGAACCGAGTCGGATTCGGCGAAACAGCGGATGATTTCATCGAACGTCATGTCGCGCACCCTTCCGCCGCCGCTTTCGCCGACGGCCTGCATTGCCGCAAAGGTAAATAGCACCGTCCGCCCGGCCTATCCACCGCGGCGGCGCGGTTCCTCCGCATGGCTCCAATTTCCGGGGTTCCCTACCCGGTGTTCCTACCCTATAAGGCCCGCCTAGCCCGACACCAGAATCTCCGCGCACCGGCCGGGAAATCCCGTGCCGGCCTTTCGCGCACCGACCGCACGGACGAGCCACATGCCCAAGCGCACCGACATCCAGTCGATCCTGATCATCGGGGCCGGCCCCATCGTCATCGGCCAGGCCTGCGAGTTCGACTATTCCGGTACCCAGGCCTGCAAGGCGCTGAAGGCGGAGGGCTACCGCGTCATCCTGGTCAACTCCAACCCGGCGACCATCATGACCGACCCGGAGCTGGCGGATGCGACCTATGTCGAGCCGATCACGCCGGAGGTCGTGGCCAAGATCATCGCCAAGGAGCGGCCGGACGCGCTGCTGCCCACCATGGGCGGCCAGACCGCGCTCAACACCGCGCTGTCGCTGCGCCGCATGGGCGTGCTCGACCGCTACGGCGTCGAGATGATCGGCGCCGACGCCGCCGCGATCGACATGGCCGAGGACCGCGCCCTGTTCCGCGAGGCGATGGCGCGCATCGGCCTGGAGACACCGCGCTCCATGCTCGCCAACGCCACGGCGGTGAAGGACGAGGACCGGCGCAAGCACGAGGCGAAGCGCGCCGAGCTGAAAGCCTCCAGTCCCGCCGACCTCGACGCCGCCCTCGACGCGCTGGAAACCGAGTGGAACCTCGGCGAGGGCGACCGCAAGCAGCGCTACATGAGCCACGCCATGGCGGTCGCCGCCCAGGCGCTGGACACGGTCGGCCTGCCGGCGATCATCCGCCCGTCGTTCACGCTCGGCGGCACCGGCGGCGGCATCGCCTTCAACCGCCAGGAGTTCTTCGACATCGTCCAGTCCGGCCTCGACGCGTCGCCGACCACGGAGGTGCTCATCGAGGAGAGCGTGCTCGGCTGGAAGGAATACGAG
>CAYJMY010000124.1:0-14791 GCA_964371125.1 uncultured Mesorhizobium sp.
GCTGCGTCGGCGACGACGACCAGTCGATCTACGGCTGGCGCGGCGCCGAGGTCGACAACATCCTGCGCTTCGACAAGGACTTTCCCGGCGCCACGGTCATCCGGCTGGAGCGCAACTACCGCTCGACGGCCCACATCCTCGGTGCGGCTTCGCACCTGATCGCGCATAACGAGGGCCGGCTCGGCAAGACGCTGTTCACCGAGCGCCCCGACCCCGAGGACCCGAAGGTGGTGGTCCACGCCGCCTGGGATTCGGAAGAGGAGGCGCGCGCCGTCGGCGACGAGATCGAGCGCCTGCAGCGCGCCGGGGAGAACCTGAACGACATGGCGATCCTGGTGCGCGCCTCCTTCCAGATGCGCGAGTTCGAGGACCGCTTCGTCACGCTGGGGCTCAACTACCGCGTCGTCGGCGGCCCGCGCTTCTACGAGCGCCAGGAGATCCGCGACGCCATGGCCTATCTGCGCGTCGTGGCGCAAGGCGCCGCCGACCTCGCGTTCGAGCGCATCGTCAACGTGCCCAAGCGCGGGCTCGGCGAAGCCGCGATCGCCCAGCTCCACGCCACGGCGCGCGCGCTCGGCGTGCCCATGCTCGACGCCGCGGCGAAGCTCGCCGAGAGCGACGAACTGAAGCCGAAGCCGCGCGCAGCACTCCGCGAGGTGGCGGCCAACTTCGCCCGCTGGCAGGGCATGATCGACAGCAAGCCACACACGGAGCTCGCCGAGATCATCCTTGAAGAGTCCGGCTACACCGACATGTGGAAGAACGACCGCTCGGCGGATGCCCCCGGTCGCCTGGAGAACCTGAAGGAACTCATCCGCTCCATGGAAGAGTACGAGTCGCTGCGCTCCTTCCTCGAGCACGTGGCGCTCGTCATGGACGCCGAGAAGAAGGAGGAGCTCGACGCCGTCAACATCATGACGCT
This sequence comes from uncultured Mesorhizobium sp., assembly GCA_964371125.1. Lineage (GTDB taxonomy): Bacteria > Pseudomonadota > Alphaproteobacteria > Rhizobiales > Rhizobiaceae > DUSC01. Next base: position 923 of record CAYJMY010000124.1, read on the forward strand.
GCACTCCGCCAAGGGTCTCGAATTCCGCACCGTCTTCCTGCCCGGCTGGGAGGAAGGCCTCTTCCCCCACCAGCGCGCGCTCGACGAGGGCGGCCGCTCGGGCCTGGAGGAGGAACGCCGCCTCGCCTATGTCGGGCTGACCCGGGCGAAGCAGAACCTGCACATCTGGTTCGTCTCCAACCGGCGCATCCACGGGCTGTGGCAGTCGACCATCCCGTCGCGCTTCCTCGACGAACTGCCTGAACTCCATGTCGAAGTGGCCGAGACCGGCTCCTCCTACGGCGGCTACGGCTCGACCTATGGCGGGCGCGGCTTCGGCGAAGGCGGCGGCCGGCGCAATCCCTATGGCGCCTCGCGCTTCGACACCGTCGGCGGCCAGGGGGCCGGTTCCGGCGGCGGTTCCGGCAGCTTCTCCAACACCTATGCCACGCCCGGCTGGGCCCGCGCCCAGGCCGACCGCACCGAAGCCACCGACCGCAACTGGGGCAGCCGCTCCGGCCACGCGGTCGAGCGCATCGGCTATGGCGAGGTCGATTCCGGCTTCGGCGCCGGGCGCGGCTCGGTGAAGGGCCGCACCATCGAGGGCGAGCTGGTGGCCAAGTCGGTGTCCGATTCCCCCTCCGCCTTCGCCGTCGGCGACCGCGTCTTCCACCAGAAGTTCGGTAACGGCAACATCGCCGCGATCGACGGCAACAAGCTCACCATCGACTTCGACAAGGCCGGCCAGAAGAAGGTGCTCGACGGGTTCGTCAGCGCGGTTTGATGGCAGCGGAAGACGTTCGCGCCATTGCGGCGGACCGCCGCAATGCCGCCAAAACTGCCCCGAGGTAATCCCCCGCGCCGCGAAACTGCCGCATTCGCGTCCACTTTGCTTGACCGAGGTCAACACGATCTCATACGAATGAGGGGATTATACAAAAACCGGACACGTCTTTCGTTCGGCGGACAAAGGGTTGGTTAACCATCTGCGGCCATCCTTGAACCGAGCGATGCATGTGTAAGTCCGGCGTCGCGGGACCGTAGGGATGCGGTCCAGGGGCTATCATGGCCGCGTGCCAGAGTACGAAAGAAGACGATTCGCCATGGCTTCAACACCAAAGACGATGCGTCGTGGCGCGATCTCCGCGCACTTGAAAACCCAACCGATCCGCTTGCGCGCGCTGATGCGCCGCGCCGCCCTGCCCGGGGCCACCGTCGCCGGTATCGTCTGGGCGGTCGCCAGCATGTTCGCGCCTGCGCCAGCCCCGCGGGCGGAAGCCGCCAATCCGGCCCAACCCGTCCACGCATTCGCGACGACTCACGCGGCCACGTCGGGAACGTCGGGCCGGTTGCACGGAAAGGTGCTGAACGCCGCCGCGGAAGCTTCCGCGCCCGCCGGGATCACCGCAAGGACGGCGCGGCTCGCCGCTGACGCCGAAGCCGGCGCCGCGCCGGTGGCGCGAGCCGAGAATCCGTTCGACAAGGTCGTCAGGACAGCCGCGATCACGCCCGAGCGCATGCGCCTCGTCTTCCAGACCGCCTATCTCGCCGACATGATGCAGGTGGCGCGCAACGCCCCCGCGCCGGCCGAAGAGGCGGTTGCCTCCGCCGACGGCGAGGCTCCCGAGGCGGCTTCCGGCGAGATCACCGTCGCCGCGTTGACCCCGGCGAACGTGCCGCTGCCGCAGAGCCGACCGCGCCTCGCCGAGACCGCCGAGGCAAAGCCCGACAAGCCCGTCGTGACCGTGGCCGCGGTAAAGCCGGAAAGGCCCGCCGCAGCGTCAGAAAAACCGTCCTCCGGCCTGCTCGCCGGCGTCTTCTCGGCGAAGCCGGAAGAGCCGGCCAGGCCTGAAAAGCCGGCGAAGACGCTGAAGCCGTCGAAGTCCGGAAAGCCCGAGGTCGCGATGGCGGCGATGGCCTTCGCGCGGCCGGACTCGCCCGATCGCGGCATGACGAATGCGTTCAACGGCCTGTTCAACAAGCCGAAGGCCGGCAACGGCGTCGCCATCTACGACATCTCCGCCGGCGTCGTCATCATGCCCAACGGCGACAGGCTCGAGGCGCATTCGGGCATCGGCAAGATGGCCGACAATCCGCGCTTCGTGCATGTCAAGATGAACGGGCCGACGCCGCCCAACACCTACAAGCTCTCCATGCGCGAGAAGCGCTTCCACGGCGTCGAGGCGATCCGCATGACGCCGGTCGGCGACGAGCCCATGCATGGTCGCGCCGGCATCCTTGCCCATTCCTACCTGCTGCGCGGCAGGACCGGCCAGTCGCACGGCTGCGTCGCCTTCGCGGACTACCAGCGCTTCCTCAAGGCCTTCAAGGCCGGCCACGTCACCCATATCGTCGTGGTGCCGGGGAATTCGCGCAAGGGCACGTCGCAGCGGGTGGCATCGAACGACGCGTAAGCCTCGACCGTCGGCGCGCGGCTACCCGGGGACGGTTTGTTTTCCCGTCTGAGCCGGCGCGGATAACGCAGTGCCCTTCGGCGGAGAATTGATCCGTCCCCAAGCGTCCACCGCCGTTCCGCGGCTGTGGACATACCGCACAAGCAGAAAGCTCCTCTCCATGACCGAACTCACCAGGGACTCCAACGGCGCGATCCTCGCCGAAGGCGACACCGTCACCATCATCAAAGACCTGAAGGTGAAGGGCTCCTCGACCGTGCTGAAACGCGGCACCGTGGTGAAGAACATCCGCCTCACCGGCGACCCGGCCGAAATCGAGGGCCGCACCGACAAGGTCAAGGGCCTGGTGTTGCGCACCGAGTTCCTGAAGAAGGCCTGAGTCCGGCCTCCCCGGCACTCGTCCGCCACCCGGCCGCTACGGCTTGAGGATTCCGAGATTGCCGAGATTGCCGCCGCGGCGGCGGTGGAAGAAGCCGTCTTCGTCCGGCCGGCTGATACAGCGCAGCAGCGTGCAGGAATTCGTGTCCTTGGTCGGGATCGACTGCGGCGCCGTCACCTCGCCGATCGCGCAAAGACCGCCGTGCTGGACGAAGCGGTTGTAGAGGATCAGGTCCGGTTTGCGCGCCGACGGATAGCGGAAGATCACCGCTCCTTGCTCTGCGACCAGCGAACGCGCCTTCTGGCAGCTGACGGTCTTCGAATTGTAGCGGTTGATGGCATGCGCGGAACCGGTGATCGCGAGCGTCGCGACGACGGCAAGGGCGATCTTCAGCATGAGCAGACCTCTTTCTTGAGCGCGTCGGGGCGGCAATGATGCCCGAAAACCGGGCCGTCGGCCAGCGAGCGTTCATTCGCGCCGGCTCGCCGCACCGTCCGGTCGATCACATCCGCGCGACCGGGGCCTATTCCGCGATGCGCAGGTCGTCGAGCACGATGCGTTCGTGCAGTTCGTGGCTGAACTCGACCCGCGTCACCCCGCGATAGTCGGCGGCGAAGAATGTCCCGCCCGCCGGCGACACCGCCAGCCGGTCCTCGCGGACCTGGTCGTCGCCGCGCCACGCCTTGACGATCACATCGCCCTCGGCGCCGCGCGGCCACGCCACCGCGACATGGGCGCCGCGGAAGTCGAACGGCTGATCGCGCCAGACCGACGCCGGCGCGCCGGAACTGTTGTAGGCGACGAACTCGCCCGATTCCGTGCCGTTGACATAGCCCGGCCCGTCGTAGAACCGGTTGTGCACGGCGATCAGGTTGCGCCAGGACAGCCCGCCATAGCCCGACGGCACCTCGAAGATGCCGCCCGCGCCGACCAGGTCGTCGAAGCCGAGAATGCGCTCCGCCCCCTGCGCGGGTGTCTCGGCTCCCTGTGTCGCGGCGGCGCCGAGGTCGATCGCCGACAGGCGCACCGCATGGCGCGCGACGACGACCTGCCGCGCCTGACTGGCGCCGGAAGCCGGATGCGCTGCGATCAGGGTGAAAGTCCCCGGACGTCCGGCGACGGCGAACCGCCCGTCCTGGTCGAGCGCCACGGTTTCGGCCGCGCCGTTCGCGTCGGCGAGCGTCAGCGTGACATCGGCGATTCCGGCGCCCGGCGGCGGTGCGACGCGGCCTGAGACGGCGAGACCGGGCGCGACGCCGACCGGCGCGCAACTCTCCTCGATCGCCAGCCCCCCGGGGACGACGGCATCCTCGCGGAAGACCAGCGTCTGTTCGCCCCCGGTGGTCGCGACAAAGCCCGGCGGCGCTTCGGCGCGCAGCCGGTACGGACCCGGCCGGGCAACGTCGATCCCCGCCCCGCCCCCTATGGTGGTGGAAAAATTGGCGAAGCCGTCGACGTTGGAGAACTGCACCGTCTCCGTGCCGCCCGGCAACATCAGAACGACGGCGAGGTCGGCGAAAGGCCGGTCGCCCATGTCGAAGACGCCGCTGCGGTCAACGTCGCGGAAGGCATAGCAGGAGAACTTCCACAAGGCCGCGGCATCGTCCGCTGCCGGCGTGTCGTCGGCAGCGGCGCGAGCGACGCCGGCGGCGAGTGTGGCCACGGCGGCCGCTGCCACGGCGAACGAACGCGCCGTCCCGCGTGTGCGCCGCCACAGGACCCGTCCTGCGACCGCCGCCGAGCAGCATGCGCGCATGTACGCCTGATCCATCATGGGCCGATCCTAGCGCCCGCCGTCCCCTCGCGCCATCGCGGCTCCGCGCTTCCGCCTCCCGAACCTCCTTGGGCCGGAGAACGATTCGGCGCGACCATATGCCGGGCAGGAGGCCGCCGCGATCGCGTACCTCGCCGCGCCGACATGCTATATCATCAGCCCCGACCCAGAGGAGGCCGCCATGACCGAGATCCCCGCACTTGCCCCCGGTAATGTCGCCGTCATCACCGGTGGCGCCGGCGGCATCGGCTTAGCCGCGGCGCGAAAGCTGGCGCGAATGGGCGTGCGCGTCGCCATCGCCGACCGCGCCGGGCCGCCGCTGCAACGGGCGCAGGCCGAACTCATGGCGGTCGCCGCCGGCGGCCCCGAGGACGTAATCGCGGTCGCCTGCGACGTATCGCGGCCCGACGAACTGGCGCGCCTCGCCGAGGAGACAGACACCAGGCTCGGCGACGTCTCGTTTCTCATGAACAATGCCGGCGTCGGCGCCAATCCGGGCAGGCCGTGGGAAAACCTCGACGCCTGGCGGGACCTGATTTCGGTCAATTTCTGGGGCGTCGTCCACGGTGTGCAGGCCTTCGCGCCGGCAATGCTCGCCGGCGGCCGGCCGGGCATGATCGTCAACACCGGCTCCAAGCAGGGCATCACAACGCCGCCCGGCAACCTCGCCTACAACGTCTCAAAGGCGGCGGTGAAGACCTATACGGAAGGGCTGGCGCACGCGCTGCGCAACGAGCCTGGCGCGATGGTCTCCGCGCACCTACTCATCCCCGGCTTCACCTTCACCGGCATGACACAGAACGCGGTGACGAAGCCCGCAGGCGCATGGACGCCCGACCAGGTGGTCGAATTCATGCTGGAAAGCCTCGGCCGCGACGACTTCTACATCCTCTGCCCCGACAACGAGACCGACCGCCGCACCGACGAGAAGCGCATGGCCTGGGCCATCGGCGATATCATCGAGAACCGCCCTGCCCTGTCGCGCTGGCATCCCGGCCACGCCGGGGCCTTTGCCGATTTCCTCAAGCGCGAATGAGGGCGCCGCGCGGGCGTCAGGGCGCGGCATTCTCCCACTTGTCGAGAAAGGCTTCGATCGAAAGCGCCTGCATGTCGGGGATCGCCTCGAACAGGCGCTCGAGCGGCCAGTCCCACCACGCCAGGCGCCGCAGCCGGTCGGCAACCTCCGCGGGAAAGCGTTCCCGCAGCGGCCGCGCCGGCATGCCGGCGACAATCTGGTAGGCGGCGACATCGCCCGTCACCACCGCGTTTGCGCCCACCACTGCGCCGTCGCCGATCGTCACGCCGGGCATGACCACCGCGCCATGGCCGATCCATACGTCGTTGCCGATCGTCACCGCCTTGCCGCGACGCCGCTCGCGGAATTCGTTGTCGACGCCGAGATAGCGGAAATACTCGTTCGGCCGGTAGCTCACCTTGTGCGTCGTCGGCCGTTCCAGCGGGTGCTCCAGCGCGTTGATGCGGCTGTTGGCGGCGATCGAGCAGAACTTGCCGATCGTCGTGTAGATCGCCTCGGCATGCCTCTCGAAATAGGTAAAGTCGCCGACCGTCACCTCGCGTAGGACCACCCGCTCGCCAATCGCGGCATAGCGGCCGAGTCGGCAGGCCTTCAGCTCCGCCGTCGGGTGAATCTTCGGTTCGGGATCGGTTAAACGCAGGTCGTCCGCCATCGTCGCGCTTTACGCGGGCCGGACGCCGCCCGCAAGCTACTGCGGCTTGCCCTTCGTCCAGGTGACGGCCTCGCCGTAGAGCGGAACCGTCGACATCGACATCTTCGCCGAGCCGTCTTGCACCTGCCGCGAATGGGCAAGGTAGATCAGCGTGTCGCTGGCCTTGTCGTAGATGCGGTTCACCACCTGCTTCTTCCAGATCAGGCTGATGCCCTGCTTGAACACTTCCTCGCCCTCGGCGCCGAGGGAAATCTCGCGGATGGTGATCGGTCCGGTCTGCCGGCAGGCGATAGCCGTGTCCGACGGGTCCTCGAACCAGTTGCCCTTCTGCAGCCGGTCGATGATGCCGCGCTCGAAATAGGAGACGTGGCAGGTGACGCCGTCCACGCCGGGATCCTTGAAGGCTTCAACGATGATGTCGTTGCCGAGCCAGTCGACGCCGACCTTCCCGACCTGATCGGCGAGCGCGGGCGTGGCCATGAGGGCGAGCCCGGCGAGGGCGGAAGCGAGGACGGGGCGCATCGGGACTGTCTCCTGCCTGTGACGACGATGCTTCAGGTGGGCGGAGGCGGCCGGTTTTGCAAGTCTGCGGCGCGGCGCGGCAACAACGCCCCTTTTTCGCCGGGGCGTACCACGCTACATAGGCAACATGAAAAACCCGCCGCCGCCGGCCCTGCTTTCATGGCGCATAGCGCTCCTCGTCGCTGCACTCGCGGCGGCGACTGGCGTCGCTTTCGCCTCATGGCTCGATCACGGCGCCCGCATCTTCCTGGCCACGGTCGAGTCCGGCCTTGCCTGGTGCTTCTAGAGCCGCGGCTCGGCCTTCGAACGGAATTCCATCATGATGCGCTCCATACTCGTCGGCATTCTGGTCCTCATGGCCGCCGGCATCGGCTGGCTGACCTTCGACTGGTATCGGGCCCGCACCTCCGGCGAGCCTTATGGCGGCGCCTTCACCGCGGTCGACTACAACAACAAGCCGATCACGGAAGCCGCCTTCCGCGGCCACCCGACGGCGTTGTTCTTCGGCTTCACCCATTGCCCGGAGGTCTGCCCGACGACGCTCTACGAAATGAACGGCTGGCTGGCGAAGCTGGGCGACGAGGGCAAGGACATCCGCGCCTATTTCATCTCGATCGATCCCGAGCGCGACTCGCCCGAACTCCTGAAATCCTACGTCAGCAACGTTTCCGACCGCATCGTCGGCATCACAGGCGAGCCGGACAAGATCGCCGCGATGGCCAAGGCCTTCGGCATCTTCGCGCGCAAGGTCCCGCTCGAGGGCGGCGACTACACGATGGACCACACCGCCTCGGTCCTGCTCCTTGACCGCGCCGGCGCCTTCTCCGGCACGATCGCCTATGGCGAAAATCCCGACACCGCGATCGAGAAGCTGCGCCGCCTCGCCAAGGGCTGACCGGCAGATCCACGCGCCCCTGTCGCGGAGGCGGGCGCCGATGTATGGGTGGCGCCGCCCGCGGCGCTTCCTGGCTTTCGCGCTGGCGAGCCACGACCACCGGAATCCCGACCATGCCGCAGACCCGCTTCATCCTTACCGCCGGACGCGACGCGGCGAACAGCGCCTACGCCGCGCTGGAAGCCGCCTTCGAGGACGACGGTTGCCCGCTTGCGCTCGTCGAGATCGACGAGGACCGCGACGTCCACGAAGTCTCGCTCTATACTGAAGACGATGCCGACGTCGTCGAGGCGCGCCTGCGCTCGGTGCTCGTCGAGGCCGGCGTCGCCATCGAGCCGGTCCGCGAGACGCTGCCCGACATCGACTGGGTGACGCGGTCGCTCGAAGGCCTCAAGCCCGTGCGCGCCGGCCGCTTCTTTGTCCACGGCTCCCACGACCGTGGCAAGCGGCGCATCGGCAACCTCGCCATCGAGATCGAGGCGGGACTGGCCTTCGGCACCGGCCATCACGGCACGACGGCGGGGTGCCTTGAGATGATCGACAAGGTGGTGCGCCGCGAGCGGCCGCGGAACGCGCTCGACCTCGGCGCCGGCAGCGCCGTGTTGGCGATTGCCATCGCCCGGCTGGCGCATATCCCGGTACTCGCCACCGACATCGATCCCGTGGCGACCAGGGTCGCGGCCGAGAATGTCCGGCTCAACGGCGTCTCCGCCTATGTCGCGACGGCGACCGCGACCGGCTTCGGCCATCCGCTGTTCGCGCGGCGGGCGCCGTTCGATCTGATCGTCGCCAACATCCTGGCGCGGCCGCTGATGCGGCTGGCGCCGGCCATGCGCAAGTATCTGGCGCCGGGCGGTTCGCTGATCCTGTCGGGCATCCTCGAACGCCAGCGCGACGCGGTCATCGCCGCCTATGTCGGTCAACGCTTCCGCCACGTCTCCACGACGCGCCGCGAAGGCTGGGTGACACTCCACCTGAAACGCTGATGGTTTGCGGATGCCGCAAGGACGAAAGACAAAAGGCGGCCCTTCGGACCGCCTTGCGTCGTATGTGCGGGCTGTGCGGACCGTCTCGGCCCGCGCAGTGGGCCTAGAAGAAGTAAGCCGAATTCGAGCGCTTGCGCAGGTCGGCGCGGTTGTAGCCGGCGGCCTTCAGGGTCTCGTCGTCGAGCATCAGCAGCGCGCCGTTGACGTACTGGCTCGCCTGACGCTCGCGTGCGGCGATGAAGGCGTTCAAAGTGCTGCGGAAGAAACCGCCCTTGGCTGACGTGGTCATGATCTTGCTCCTGGTCAGGATGTTCTGACACTTCCTCCACGCCGACAAATGTATGAATCCCTGACACAGGGGAAAAGGCACGCTTTCGCATGGCACCCATCTGATTTTGCACATGCGAACAGAATGCTGCCCCGCAACAACGGCTGCGATGGACGCCATCAGTGGGTCACGCCGATTTCATCCAGCGGAGAAACCGTCTAGGGTCGCGCCGCCCTGCCAACTTTCATCCAGGACCAGTATGTTCCAGACATTCGAGAGCGAATCGGATCCATCGAAGGGCGCGGAGCGCGTCGCACAGCTGCGCGGCTGGCTCGCCGAGCGCAGTCTCGACGGATTCCTCGTCCCCCGCGCCGACGAGCACCAGGGCGAATATGTCGCCGCGCGCTCCGAGCGCCTGCGCTGGCTGACCGGTTTCGCCGGCTCGGCCGGCGTCGCCCTCGTCCTTGCCGACAAGGCCCTGGTCTTCGTCGACGGCCGCTACACCCTGCAGGTGCGCGACCAGGCGGACATGGCCGTGTTCACGCCCGAAAGCCTGGTCGACAATCCGCCCAGCACCTGGATCGGCGAAAACCTGGCGAAGGGCGCGCGCATCGGCTTCGACCCCAGGCTACATACGATCGCCGATGCCCGTGCGCTGCGTGCCGCCGCGGCCAGGGCCGGCGGCGAGATGGTCGCGCTCGACATCAACCCGATCGACGTCCTGTGGACAGACCAGCCCGCCCCGCCTCTCGAGCCGGTGACGATCCACCCGATCGCCTTCGCTGGCGAACGCGCCCGCGACAAGCTCGCCCGCCTCGCGGATGCGATCGGCCGCCAGGGCGCGACGCATTGCGTGTTGACCGATCCGTCCTCGCTCGCCTGGGCCTTCAACATCCGCGGCGGCGACGTGCCGCACACGCCGCTGGCGCTCGGTTTCGCCGTGCTTGGCGCCGACGGCCGCCATTCCCTATTCATGGACAAGCGCAAGATGGGCATCGAGACCGAGGCCTATCTGACCCAGCTCTGCGACCTGCATCCGCCGCGGCGTCTCGAACCGGAATTGGCGCGGCTCGCGGCGGAGGACGCTGCCATCGCCCTCGACCCGGCGCTCGCCGCGGACCGGCTGCGCACCATCGTCGAGGAGGGCGGCGGCAAGGTCGTCCAGGCGCCGGATCCGGCCCGCCTGCCCCGCGCTGCGAAGAACGCCGCCGAGGTCGCCGGGACGCGCGCCGCCCACCGCCGCGACGGCGCTGCGGTCGTCGAGTTCCTCGCCTGGCTCGACGCGCAGGCGCCCGGCTCGGTCGACGAGATCGCCGCGGTGACCCGGCTCGAGGAATGCCGCCGCGCTGCCGGCGAAGCCGCCCAGATGCCGCTCCGCGACGTCTCCTTCGACACGATTTCCGGGGCCGGACCGAACGGCGCGATCATCCACTACCGCGTCTCGCACGCGACCAACCGGCGCCTCGGCGCCGGCGAACTGTTCCTGCTCGACTCCGGCGCCCAGTACCAGGACGGGACCACCGATATCACCCGCACGGTCGCCATCGGCGAGCCGACAGAGGAGATGCGCGAACGCGCCACCATCGTGCTCAAGGGCATGATCGGCATCTCGCTGCTGCGCTTTCCCGCCGGCACGCGCGGCTGCGACATCGACGCTGTCGCCCGCCTCGCCCACTGGAAGGCCGGCATCGACTACGCCCACGGCACTGGCCATGGCGTCGGCTCCTTCCTGTCGGTGCACGAAGGGCCTCAGCGCATCGCCAAGACAGGAACCGAGAAGCTCGTCGAGGGCATGATCTTGTCGAACGAGCCGGGCTACTACAAGCCCGGCCACTACGGCATCCGCCTGGAGAACCTGATCCTCGTCACCGCAGCCGGACCGATCGACGGCGGCGATATCGCCATGCACGGCTTCGAGACGCTGACGCTCGCCCCATTCGACCGCAGGCTCGTTGCGCCCTGGCTGATGACGAAGGAAGAGCTCGCCTGGCTCGACGCCTACCACGCGCGCGTGCTCGCCGAGATCGGTCCCCTTGTCGGCGGCGCGACGCTTGCATGGCTGGAGGCCGCGACCGCGCCGCTCCGCTGATCAACCGAGCAGGTGCCGGAGCGCGATGAGCACGGCGCCGCCGGTGAGGAACATCGGCATCATACCGCCCCAGATCCAGGCGACCGCGCCGGCGACCGCGAGCGAGACGATCTCCGGAATGCCGCCGGCCATCGCCGCGGGCGCGACCAGCGTCGTCAGAACCGCTGCCGGCACGGCGTTGAGGCCGGCCTCGACCCGCGGATGGATGCGCTCGAAGCGCGACAAAACGAGATGCCCGCCGATGCGCGCGAGGTAGGTCATGAGCGCGCCGCTCAGGATGATCCAGAGCGTCTCGGTCATCGACGCCGCTCCCCGCCGGCCGACGGAGCCATCGATGCGGCGAGTGCGACCCCGGCGGCCGCCCCGATCGTGACGTGCCACGGCGATCCGACTAGCTTGTGGGCAATGATCGACGCGACGGCGCTGACCAGGACGACCGGAAACCAGAACGAGCGGGCGCGGAACCCCATCACCAGGCCGAGGAAGTAGATCGGTAGGAGAAAGTCGATGCCGAGCGCCTTGGTGTCCGGCAGGAGGCGGCCGAACGCCGCGCCCAACCCCGATTCAACGACCCAGAAGACATAGATCGGCAGCGCCATACCCATGTACCAAGCGAAGCCGATCGTTTCGCCGCGCTCGCCCTTGCGTTCGGCTTCGGCGTATTGCGGATCGACCAGGAAGAAGAAGCCGATCGCCTTCTCGAGAAACGTCCATTGTGAGATCCGTCGTCCCACGGCGGCGGAATAGAGCACGTGGCGGAAGTTCACGGCGAAGATCGACATGACCACCAGCCAGGGCGCGATCTTCTGGCCGAACAGTTCGATGCCGACCATCTGCGCTGCGCCTCCGTAGATCGCGGCGCTCATCAGCGTCACCTCGCCGACCGACAGGCCGTTGTCGACCCCGAGCGCACCGAACAGGAGGGCGAAGGGCGCCGAGGCGATGATGACCGGCACGCCGAGCCGTGCGCCGGCGAGGAACTCGCGCCTGGCTGATCGGGTCGGGGGTGTTGCGGTCATGGCGGCGTCCATGCGAAGGCCGCCTGTCTAGGTCAGTGATACTGACCTGTCACATCAATTCGGTTGAGCCAGGGTTCAACGCGCCTCCCGGCCCCTCAGAGCGAGGGCCCCACCCGCTCGAACCAGGCGTTCTCGTCGATGACCTCGATGCCGAGTTCCGTCGCCTGCTTGAGCTTGGAGCCGGCGCCCGGCCCGGCGACGACCAGGTCGGTTTTTTTCGACACCGAACCGGCGACCTTGGCGCCGAGCCGTTCGGCCATCGCCTTCGCCTCGTCGCGGCTCATCCGTTCGAGCGCGCCGGTGAAGACCACCGTCTTTCCGGCAACGGGCGACGACACTTCGCCGATCGCCTCCTCGTCGGCCAGCGCCACTTCGGCAAGCAGCGCGTCGAGGGCGGTCCGGTTGTGGTCCTCGGCGAAGAAGTCGACCAGCGCCTCCGCAACCACTTCGCCGATGCCGTTGACGCCGACGATCTCCTGCCACTCAGCGTTGCCGGCATGGCCCTTGCCTTCGGGCATCCGCGCCGCTTCCGCGGTCTTGCGGAGAGCATCGAACGACAGGAAATGCCGCGCAAGGCGCTTCGCGTTGGTCTCGCCGATGTGGCGGATGCCGAGCGCGAAGAGGAAGCGCGACAGCGCCACCGCGCGGCGATCGTCGATCGCGGCGAGCAGCTTGCGTACCGAGACCTCGCCGAATCCCTCGATGTTCTCGAGCTTGGTCAGCGACGCGGCCTGACGTCTCCTCAGCGTGAAGATGTCGGCGGGCGCACGGACGGACAGCGCCGGGTTCGGATGGGTGAAGAAGAATTCGATCTGCTTTTCGCCGAGCCCTTCGATGTCCATCGCGTTGCGCGAAACGAAATGGCGGATGCGCTCCATCGCCTGCGCCGGGCAGATCAACCCGCCGGTGCAGCGCCGCACCGCCTCCCCGTCCTCGCGCACCGCGTGGCTGCCGCAGACCGGGCAGCTATGCGGGAAACGATAAGGCTCGGACGCGGCTGGCCGCTTCCCGGGCACGATGTCGAGGATCTGCGGGATGACGTCACCGGCGCGCTGGACGATCACAGTGTCGCCCTCGCGGATGTCCCTTCCCTCGCGGATCAGCTGGCCGGTATTCCCAATGCCGCGGATGTAGTCCTCGTTGTGCAGCGTGGCGTTGGTGACGACGACGCCGCCGACGGTGACCGGCTTCAGCCGCGCCACCGGCGTCATGGCGCCCGTGCGGCCGACCTGGATCTCGATCTTCTCCAGCACGGTGGTCGCCTTCTCGGCCGGGAACTTGTGCGCCGTCGCCCAGCGCGGCGAGCGCGAGCGGAAGCCGAGGCGCTCCTGCAGGTCGAGCCGGTCGACCTTGTAGACGACGCCGTCGATGTCGTAGGGCAGCGTCGCCCGCATCGCTTCGATCGACCGGTAGTGGCCGAGCATCTCGTCGAGCGATGCGCAGCGGACCATCAGCTCGTTGACGACGAATCCCCAGTCGGCCAGCCGCCGCACCGCGTCGAACTGCGTCCCGGCGATCGGCGCGCTGGTCTCGCCCCAGGCATAGGCGAAGAACTTCAGCGGCCGCGAGCGCGTCACCTCCGGGTTCTTCTGGCGCAGACTCCCCGCCGCCGAATTGCGCGGATTGGCGAAGGCCTGCCCGGTCTCTGCCGTGCGCCGGTTGAGCGTGAAGAAATCGTCGCGGCGCATGTAGACCTCGCCGCGCACCTCGATCAGGTCCGGCGCGTCGGCGGGCAGCCGTTCGGGCACCTCGTCGAGGGTGCGGATATTGGCGGTGACGTTCTCGCCCGTCATGCCGTCGCCGCGCGTCGCCGCCGTCGCGAGCCGGCCCTTCTCGTAGCGCAGCGACATCGACAG
>CAYJMY010000125.1:0-14733 GCA_964371125.1 uncultured Mesorhizobium sp.
GGCCACCACTGCCGCAGCTTCGGCGGGCGCGGACAGCACGACCGGCGCCACCGGCGCCACCGGTTCGGCCGGCGCCGCGGGCGCGGCGATCGCCGGTGCGGCGGCCTTCTTGCGCGGAGAAGCGTCGTCCTCGATCAGCTGCCCCAGCCTTTCCATCGGCACCCGCCATTCGAAGGCGTCGATGCGGCCGGTCACCGGCGACACCGGCGCCCAGCGCTCGGAGACGACGCCGTCGGCGACCCAGGCCGGGTCGCGCGGAGCGCGCACGGCCTTCGCCAGAAGCTGGCGGACCTTGCCTTCGTCGCCGGTCTCGGCTTCCTCGATGTCGGCGAGCACGAGATAGGCGCCTTCGCGCGGCTGCATGCGGATCGCGGCTTCGGCGGCGGCGCGAGCCTCCGCCAGCTCGCCGGCGTCGAGCGCGGCCTTGGCCACGGCGAGCGAGGATTCGGCGTGGTTGTGGCGCATCGCCTCAAGCCTGCGCGCCCGCGCCAGCCGATCGTGGGTCGCATCGCCGGGCCGCGCGTGGACATAGAGATCGGCGATCTCTGGATGCGCTTCGACCTTCCAGGCCGCCTCGAGGATCTTCGCCCCCTTCTTGATGTCGTTCTGCCGGAACAATGCCCGTGCCGCAGTCACCGTCGCCGGGACGAGATCGGGCGCCAGCCGGTTGGCCTCCAGCGCCGCGTTGCGCGCGGCGGTCGGGTCCTGGTCGAGGATCGACATCGCCTTGGCCGTGAGCAGGACAGCGCGTTTCCGTTCGGCCGCGCCCTTGTCGAGCCGGCGCGCCGCTTTCTGGGCGTCTAGCAGCCTGAGCGCCTCGTCCCAGTCGCCTCGCCCGGTCGCTTCCTCCAGCGTCGCATCGGCGGCCCAGCCGAGCTGCGGAGCGGCTTCAGCGGCGCGGCCGGCATAGTGGCGGGCGGCGGCGCGGTCGCCGAGCCGCTCGGCTTCGAGATAGAGGCCGCGCAGGCCGAGCAGCCTCAGTTCCGGATCGTCGAGCATCGCCTCGAACTTCTTGCGCGCCGCCTCGTGGTCGCCTTCGAGCAGCGAGGTCTGCGCGTCGAGCAGCTGGATCAGCGGCTCCTGGTCGGCGCGGATCAGCTTTGCCGCTTCCCTGTTCTTGGTCCGCGCCAGGGCGGCGTCGCCGGACCCGGCGGCGATCATGCCGGTCGACAGCGCCTGGTAGCCGCGGTCGCGGCGGCGGACGCGGAAGTAGCGCGAGATCGTGTAGGGGCTCGTCCAGATCGACTTGATCAGCCACCACAGGATCATCACGGCGGCGACGACGGCGGTGACGGCGACGGCGGCCACCATCAGCGACAACTGGTACTCGTAGCCCTGGAAGGTCACAACGAGCGCGCCGGGCCGGTCGGCGAGCCAGGCGAAGCCCAGGCCGAGGGCGAAGACAACGATCAGGAAGAATATGATGCGGGTCATCGCGCGTCCGTCCTCACGCCTTGAGCGCGCCGGCGAGCGCCTTGTCGACGAGTTCTTCCGCCTTCTGCCGCAGGCTGATCTGCTCGGCGAACGCCGCGCCCGCGGCCTTCGGGCCTTCGGGCAGTGTCTCGTACTCGGCGAGCGCCTTGGCCAGGTCTCCCGCCTTCAATGCCGCTTCCATGCGCGCGACGATGGCGTCGACGCCTTCGCCCTCGACGACCCCGATCGGGCGGACCTTGATCAGAGATTCGGCCGAGGCGAGAAGACGTTCGAAGAAGCCGGCGTTCTCGTCGACCGTGCGGGCGGCGCCGACCATGGCGATGGCCGCGTCGGGCGCGGCGGCCAGGAGCTGCGAACGCGCCGGTACGCCCTCCTTCGCCAGGGCGCGGAGCTCGGCGAGTTCCGGGGAATCGGGTGCGACGGCGGCGAAGGTCTCGACCTCCGAGGCAAACGGCCCGCCGCGGTCGACCGCCGCCTTGAGCGCCGACGCGGCGATGGCGAGAGCGATGCGCGGCTGGTCGGCCTGTGCCTCCACCTTCGCGGCGATGTCCGCGAGGCTCTTCTCCAGAACGGCAATGCGGGTTTCGGCATCGACGGTCTGCGCTCCGGCCGCGTTGACCGCCTTCTCGATTGTGTCGAGCCGGCCGGTCAGTTCGGCGAGATCGGCGGGCGCCGCGCCGCCGCCGGTCTGGCGGAGTTCCGCGACCGCCGCTTCCAGCGCGTCGAGCCGCGAGACGAGCTGCGCGGCGGCCTCGCCGCCGTCCGTGCCGCCGGCCGCGCCAATCGCGTCAACGGCGCTCCTAAGCGCGGTGAGGTCAGCCGAAAGCTTGTCGACCGTCGCCGACAGATTGCCGACGGTCGTGTTCGATTCGCCCAGCGCCTTGCGCAGGTCCTCGACGCCCGCCGCGGCGGAACCGTCGCCGAGGCCGGCGACCTGCTGCTTCAGGCCGTCGATCTCCGCCTGCAGCGCGGCGACCGCCGAGGCGTCACCCGTCGAGGCGCCAGGAGAGGTGCCAGGTGAGGGGAGCAGTCCGACATACTGGAGCGCGCCGGCGCCGGCGAGCGCGACGATGCCGCCGATCAGGCCGGCGACGAGGGCCGAGGCTCTGCCGGGACGCGCCGCCTGGGGCATCGGCGCCGGAGCCTGTTCAGCCGTCTCCTGTGGCCGGGCGCGGCCGAAGTGCGGTGCATCATGCCGCGACGCCCCGGTCGAGACGCGTTCCTCGTAAGCCGCGTCGGCGGCTTCGGCCGCTGCCGGCTCGGGCACGAATTCGGAGGTTTGAGGTTCGGCTGGGGCGTCGGCCATCGCAGCGGCGGCATCCTGCGGGGTCGATGCGGCGGCCGCCGCGTCGGCTTCCATCTCGCTCGCTGCGGCGTCGTCCTTCGCGGCGGCTTCCTCCTCGATGCGGCGCACCTCGTCGGGACCCAGATCGATCGTGACCGGCTCGCGCTGGGTCCTGGCATGCCGCGTCTTCGGCGTCTTCACCATGGAGAGGCTCCGTGTTGTTCGCTGCGGTCACGCGATCCGCGTTCGCGTCGATCACTACCGGTATCAGCCGCCCGTGAAAAGAGGCGCGGTCAAGGCGGGTTGCCGCAGCAGGCGCCGAGAAGGTCGAGCAGGGCTTGCTCGTCGGGATCAGCGGCGACCGCGATTCTCGACGTTTCGATCCCTTCCAGGGCGGCGGCGATGCGGGGCGACAGGCAGAAGAACCGGGTATCACCGAGGACATGGCCTGCATCGGGATCGGCGGCGATGCCGGCAAGAAGCCGCGCCGATTCGGCCGAGTGAAGCAGCGCTGCGCCGATCGGCCTGCTGCCGCTCGCCGCCGAGAGATCTTTCGCCCCGATCCCGAGCGGCCACGTGTCGTAGGTCTCCAGCGCGGCAACCACGAGGCCGGCACGCGCAAGCTCCGCTTCGAACAAGGGCAGCCGTACCTTGCCGCACAGATAGAGCACCCGCGCGCCGCCGCCGCACCGGTCGGCGACGAGCCGGGCCAACCCGCCGGCATCGCCCGGTCCCACCTGCGGGTCGGCGAAGCCGGCCTTGCGCGCCGCTGCGGCGGTTTCGCGGCCGACGACGAAGCAGGGTTTATCCCCGCACGCGGCAAGAAGGGTCGCCGGCGCGTGGCGCAACGCGTTGGCGCTCGTCACGGCGACCGCGTCGAACGACGTCACGTCCGGCAGGGTTGAGATTTCGACGCCGCCCGTCCCGGTGAGCGGCAAGAGGATCGGCTCGAAGCCGAGCGCGGCGAGCCTGCGGCGCGTGGCTTCGGCGCCGGGTTGCGGCCGCGTCACGAGAACGCGACGGCCCATCTCAGGACCAGCCCTCGAAGAAACGCGTGCCTGCCTTCGCCCGCACGGCCTCGCCCGCGCGCCGGCCGATCGCCTCGGCCTCGGCAGTCGGGCCTTCGCCGGCGATTTCGTGGGCCTCGCGGCCGTCCGGGGTCAGGATCAGGCCCTTGAATGACAGCCGATCGCCCGCGACGCCGGCGTGGCCGGCGATCGGCGTGCGGCAAGACCCGTCGAGCGAAGCGAGGAAGGCGCGCTCGCAGGTGAGCGCCGCCGCCGTCTCTTCGTCGCCGATGGGCGCGAGCAGCCGACGCGCCGCCTCGTCGCCGCGCCGTGCCTCGATGCAGATCGCTCCCTGGCCGGGCGCCGGCGGAAAATCCTCGATCGGCAGGAGCTCGGTGATCCGGCCGGCGAGGCCGAGCCGGCGCAGGCCGGCATTGGCGAGGAGCGTGCCGTCGACCGAACCCTCGTCGAGCTTGCGCAGGCGGGTCTGCACGTTGCCGCGGAACATCACGACCTGGAGGTCGGGCCTCAGCCGGCGGATCAGCGCCTGGCGGCGCAGCGAGGACGAGCCGACGACAGCGCCGTCGGGCAGGTCGCAAAGCCGCGCAGCCTTGCCGCCGATGAAGGCGTCGCGCGGATCCTCGCGCGGCAGGAATGCGGCCAGTTCCAACCCCTCCGGAAGGAGGGTCGGCATGTCCTTGGACGAATGCACGGCGATGTCGATACGGCCGTCGAGCAGCGCCTCCTCGATCTCCTTCGTGAACAGGCCCTTGCCGCCGGCTTCCGACAGCGGCCGGTCCTGGATGCGGTCGCCGCTCGTCGATATGACAACGATGGCGAAGGCTTCTTCGGGAAGCGCATGCGCCGCCATCAGGCGGGCGCGGGTCTCGTGGGCCTGCGCCAGCGCCAGGGCGCTGCCGCGCGTGCCGATCCTGAAGACGGTTGTTTGCATCGCCGCGTCCATGTTAACCCCGCGCCGGGCCGGGGCCTCAATCCGACCTCCTCCTATCGGGGAAAGCGCGCACGGGCAATCATGGACAGGGCTGGCGAACTCAGCGTTCTTGGCATCGAGACGAGTTGCGACGAGACCGCCGCCGCCGTGGTGTCGTGGAACGCGGACAGCGGGCCGTCGATCCGTTCCAACGTGGTGCTCAGCCAGATCCGTGAACACGAAGCGTTCGGTGGCGTGGTGCCCGAGATCGCCGCGCGCGCCCATGTCGAGGCGCTGGACGGGGTGATCGAGGCCGCGCTCGGCGACGCCGGCGTTTCGCTCGGCGAGGTCGACGCCATCGCCGCAACGGCGGGTCCCGGCCTCATCGGCGGGCTGATCGTCGGCCTGATGACGGCGAAGGCGCTCGCCGCGGCGAGCGGCAAGCCGCTGATCGCGGTCAACCACCTCGAAGGCCATGCCCTGACCGGCCGGCTGACCGACGGCCTGTCGTTTCCCTACCTGCTGCTGCTCGTCTCCGGCGGCCACACGCAGATCGTTCTGGTGCGCGGGGTCGGCGACTACGAACGCTGGGCGACCACCATCGACGACGCGCTGGGCGAGGCCTTCGACAAGACCGCCAAGCTGATCGGCCTGCCTTATCCCGGCGGCCCCAACGTCGAGAAGGCGGCGGTGCGCGGCGACGGCGCCCGTTTCCCCCTGCCGCGACCGATGAAGGGCGAGGCGCGGCCCGACTTCTCCTTCTCCGGGCTGAAGACCGCCGTCCGCCAGGCGGCGACCGCGATCGCGCCGCTGTCCGCGACCGACGTCGACGACCTCTGCGCCTCCTTCCAGGAAGCGATTGCCGAGACGCTGGAGGACCGGGTGGGGCGTAGCCTCGACCGCTTCAGGGCGGCCTTTCCCGCCATCGCCGAGCCGGTGCTCGTCGTCGCCGGCGGCGTGGCCGCCAACCGCGTCGTGCGCTCGCGGTTGGAACGAACCTGCGCGGCCCGCGGCTTCCGCTTCGTCGCGCCGCCGCTGGTGTTGTGCACCGACAACGCCGCGATGATCGCCTGGGCGGGGATCGAGCGGCTGCGGGCCGGCCTCGACGGGGCCGGCGCCATGGCCTTGGCGCCCCGCTCGCGCTGGCCGCTCGACGAACATGCCGGGCCGCTGATCGGCTCTGGACGGCGGGGAGCCAAGGCATGAGCGGCAACCGGTTCTGCGTGCTCGGCGGCGGCGCCTGGGGAACCGCGCTCGCCATGACCGCGCGCCGCGCCGGGCACGAGGTGTCGTTGTGGGCGCGCGACGAAGCCACCGTCGAGGCGATCAACAGGGACCGCGCCAGCCCGCGCTACCTGCCCGGCGTCGCCATCGATGCGGGCATCCGGGCGGCGACGGACGCCGCCGTTGCGCTTGCCGGCGCCGACCATGTACTCGCTGTCGTCCCGGCGCAGACGCTGCGCGGCGTGCTCGCCGTCGCCGCCCCGCACATGCCGGAAGGCGCGACCCTGGTGCTCTGCGCCAAGGGCATCGAGCGCGCCACCGGGCGGCTGATGACGGAAGTGGTTTCCGAAACGCTGCCGGGCGTCGCCACCGCCGTGCTCTCCGGCCCGAGCTTCGCGACCGACGTCGCGCGCGGCCTGCCCACGGCGGTCGTCGTCGCCTCCGCCGAGCGCGAGCGCGCGGTACGGCTCGCGCGGCTCCTGTCGACGCCGGCGTTCCGCTGCTACTCGACCGACGACGTCGTCGGCGTCGAGATGGGCGGCGCGCTGAAGAACGTGCTGGCCATCGCCGCGGGAACGGTCAGCGGCGCCGGGCTCGGCGCCAGCGCCCAGGCGGCGATGGTGACGCGCGGCTTCGTCGAGCTGCGCCGCATGGCCGCCGCCTTCGGCGCGCGGCCGGAGACGGTGATGGGCCTGTCGGGCTTCGGCGACCTGATGCTGTCGTGCGGCTCGGCGCAGTCGCGCAACTTCGCCTACGGCCTGGCGCTCGGCCGCGGCCTGGCCCTTTCCGGCCTGCCGCTGGCGGAAGGCGTGCCGACGGCCGAGATCGCCGCCAGGATCGCCGACGAGCGCGGCATCGCCGCGCCGATCATCCACGCCGTGCACGACCTGCTCGGCGGCCGCGCCACCGTGCGCGACGCCGTCGCGGCGCTGATGTCGCGGCCGCTGCGCGACGAGGACGAATAGGACGCGTGACGGTCGCCGGCGCCGGGATCGCCGCGCGGGATCAGGGTTCAACAGGCCCGGCGGCGCGACGGCCGGGGCGAAGGGGGCAAGGCGGTGAATTTCTGGCTCTTCAAGTCCGAGCCCTTCAAGTTCTCCTGGGAGATGCTGAAGGCGAAGGGTGTTGCCGGCTCGGAATGGGACGGCGTGCGCAACTACCAGGCGCGCAACAACATGCGCGCCATGGCGATCGGCGACCGCGGCTTCTTCTACCATTCGAACGAAGGCCTCGCCGTCGTCGGCATCGTCGAGGTCTGCCGCCTCGCCCATCCCGATTCGACCACCGACGACCCGCGCTGGGAGTGCGTCGACGTGCGCGCGGCCGAAGACATGCCGCGCCCGGTGACGCTCCCCGACATCAAGGCGAACCCGGCGCTCTCCGGCATGGTGCTGGTCAACAACTCGCGGCTCTCGGTGCAGCCGGTGACGCAGGAGGAATGGCGCGAGATCTGCCGCATGGGCGGCCTCGCCCCGTCCTGATGCCGCTCGACCCGCGCGACTTCGAGGCCTTCATCCGCACCAACGCCGCGCTGGCGCCGCCGCCGCACGTGCCCGAGCTGAAGCTCTGGCTCGCCGACGAGGCCCACGATCTCTGGCTGAAGACCGAGGAGGAGCTGGAGACGATCGGCCTGCCGCCGCCCTTCTGGGCCTTCGCCTGGGCCGGCGGGCAGGGGCTGGCGCGCTGGGTGCTCGACAATCCGGACGCCGTGCGCGGCAGGACCGTGCTCGACTTCGCCGCCGGCTCCGGCCTGGTCGGCATCGCCGCGGCGAAGGCCGGCGCAGCGGCTGTGACCTGCGCCGACATCGACCCGTTCTGCGCCCCGGCGATCCGCCTCAACGCCGCGGCGAACGGCGTTTCGCTGGCCTATTGCGGCGAAGACTTGGTCGGCGCGGACCGCGGCTGGGACGTGGTGCTCGCCGGCGACGTGTTTTACCAGAAGTCGATCGTGGACCGGCTGGTGCCGTGGTTCGAACGGCTCGCCGCCCGCGGCGCCGACGTGCTGGTCGGCGATCCCGGCCGCGCTTACCTGCCGAAGCAGCGCCTCGAGGCGCTGGCCACCTACCAGGTGCCGGTCACCCGCTCGCTGGAAGACGCCGAAGTGAAGAAGACGACGGTCTGGCGCTTCGCTTGACCGCACCTGCGGACGGGCGTTCAATCCGGCCTCCCCGGGGGCTCAGGGCGGGTGGAGGAGAAAATGGATCTCGGAGTCATCAACTACATGGCGGTGGTGGCCGCCGCGGTCGCGGCCTTCGTCTTCGGTGCGGTCTATTACGGCGTGCTCGGCAAGCCATGGATGAAGGCGGCGCGCATCGACCCGGCCGCGACGAAGATGTCGGCGGGCCTGTTCGTCACCAGCTTCGTCGCCGAACTGGTGATGGCCTTCGTGCTGTCTCTGGCGATCAACGCCTTCGGCATGGGGACGACGACGCCGGCCGGCGGCCTCGTCACCGGCTTCGTCGTCTGGCTCGGCTTCATGGCGACGACCATGGCGGTCAACCACCGCTACCAGGGATTTGGCTGGGACCTGACGCTGATCGACGGACTGCACTGGCTGGGCGTCGCGCTGGTGATGGGCGCGGTGATCGGCTGGTTCGGCGGCGCGGCGGCCTGAGGGCGGGCCGGCGACGGCGAAACCGGCGGCGGCGTGCGGACACGCCTCTTCGCCGCCCTTTCGGCTCTGGCCATCGGCATTGCGGGAGCCGGACTCTTCCCGTCCCGTCTACGAGGTGTCGAGCCGCGGGAGCGGCCGGCGCGCGGTGGGGAGCCGGACGACGAGCAGCAGCGGCAGGTCTTTCGAGCCGGCGGCGTGGGGTGCCCAGCCGGCGAAATCATCGGCGGAACCGCTGTCTTCGCCCGCCAGCATGCCGAGCAGGGCGGCGAGCATGCTCAGGCGCAGCGCCAGCAGCTGGGCCCCGGCGGCGCCGTAATGCGGCGCGGACGGCTCGTCGGGAGCGAGCAGATCCAGCAAGGGGAGGTCGGGGCAGAGAAAGTCCGGGAAGGTACAGCCGGCCTCCACCGCCTCGGCGATCAGCGCCGCCATCTCCCGGGCGACGAAGGCCCGGGCGATTTTTTCGGCCCAGCCGAGGACGGCGAGCACGGCGAAGCGGACGGGCAGGGAGCGGGCGACGGCGCGCTCGGCGAGGAGCGCGAGGACCAGCAGCGTCGCCACGATGCGCTGCAACGTCCCCCTGTCCTCAAAAACACCCGCCATCTCCGGGCCTCCGTTTGCCGCGGCGATTCTACGGCGGGTTATTGGGAGGGGGATAAAATCGCGGCGAAAATCGTGGAAGGCGTTGATTTCGTTGAAAGGGGTGGGGAATTTCGTGCGCGTATCCACACCACACGACAGTCATCAGGCGAGAGGCTGGGAAGGACCGGCCGCGATTTCAGGGTACGATGTGGATGGCGGGCAATGACCTAACCTGGTCACACAGCAGCAGAGCGTTTGCGGTTCCGGAGTCCAATGTTCGCCGGAAATACTCTAGCCGACGGGAACGAAGACGCCGACTTCGCGCCCGGTCGGCGTGGGGAATTCGACATCCAGACGTGCTCAGTCTGCCTTCACACTCACAAACCTGAAGCGTTGCCGGTACCTTTGCGGCGATATGCCGACGGTGCGTTTGAACAAGCGACGGAAGGAATTCGGATCGTCGTAGCCCACCGCTTGCGCGATCTCGTCGATGGGCCGATCGGCGCTTTCCAGCATCTGCTTGGCCTCCTCGACACGAAGAGTCTGCACGTAATCGATCGGGGTGTAGCCCGTCGCCGACAGAAACCGTCTCTTGAAAGTCCGGTCGGCGAGGCCGGAGCGCCTCGTCATCTGCGCGACCGGATTGGCGGTAGCGTAATTTTCAGAGATCCAGCCCTGGCAATCGGCAATCGAGGCGTCCTGATGCTGTTTCGGCCGAACCATGGCGGTAAAGGGAAGCTGCCCCTCGCTGCGGTCGCCAAACAGGAATAGCTTTGCGATCCGCCGCGCCTCGCCTTCTCCGCAGAAACGCGAAATCAGATAGAGCGATAGATCTGTCCAGGACGCGGAACCCCCGCTTGTCACCACGTCGTGTCCCGGCCCCGAGGGCACGAGCACGCGCTGCGGCTGGAGCCGAACACCCGGAAAACTCTGCCGGAAAAGCCGTGTCGCGCTCCAGTGGCAGGTCGCCTCGCGCTGCTCCAGAAGGCCGGCTTCGGCCAACATCAGCGACCCGGTGCACACCGAACAAATGATGGCGCCGCGTGCGTGCTGATCCAGCACCCACCGGATTGCCTCACCCCATCTTCCGCCCGGATCGGAACCCTGTCCGAGGTCGAGGTCTCCGATGATGACCACATCCGACCGTCTTGTCTCGGCGAAACTATGATCGGCAACAATCGTCGCGCCGAGGGTGGTGCGAACCGGCCCGGCACAGCTCCCGACGATCCGCGGCGCCATCTGCCGGCTGCGCGTGCTTTCGCCGGTCACCTTATCCCACGTTGTTCCAACGCAGTTGAAGACCTCGTGCAGTCCGTAGATCACGGCCGCCGAAGCTTCCGGAACGGTTACGAGGCTGACCGACAGCTTTCGCGCGTCATGGGATAGCGGCATCCGCAGAAGCTGGCACATTTGACCCGTTTCTGTCGAGTCCGGCCCTAACGCATCCCTGACGCGGCGTGGCATGGCTCGCTCCCATCAAGCACTGGTCTTCATCGGCCGGCGCTCACGAGCAAAGGAGACATCCATGTTTGAAACAACACGCAGAAAGGTGCTTGGCGCGTCGATCGTCGGCGCCGGCAGCATCCTGAACACGCTCGGCTATCGGGCCGAAGCCGCCAATCTCACACAGAAAGGTACAATCATGCTGGACAAGGTCCGCAAGTTGCCCAGGGGCATGGTCGAAGCGGCGCAGTTTCCGCTGATCGAGGCGATCCAGGGACGCCGGTCGCGACGGTTCGCCCTCGGCGCCTCTATACCCGACGGCCCGCTCGCCTACACGTCGAAACATGCGCCGGCCTCGCTCGATGAACTGGAGCAGATGGTTCTGCTGACGACGGTTGCCGGCAACACCGGCTGGTCGAACCTCATTCCGCACAACCGGTTCTACGGTTCGAAGATGCCGAACTACGCGGGAGCAGCGGGCGGAAGAAGCTTCCCGTCGGCCGCCGGATTTCACACGTCGGAGATCTTCTTCACCGACGACAGCGGCGTCTATTTCCTGCCGACCCGCGACATGGGTGCGGTCGTCAGACCGGGCGATGAGACCGATCTGAACGCCTATCTCGATGCGCACCGGTCGCGCGTCGTCAAACTGGCCGGTGGCCGCTTGAACATCCCGCGCGTCCCGCAGCACATGGAAATGCACAACGAATGGTGCGCGAACGTGGCCGGCAGCACGCTTATCATCCCGGTGGCCGACCTCGCGCAGCACATGCTGCTCGTGCTGTGCTACCTCGTGCAGAACGGCGCCTGCATCTATGACGACGTGAACAATCGTCCGGTGCCCGGAATGGACCGGTTCAAGACACTGGTGGACACCGACAATCCGTTTCCGCTGTCCTATGTCGAGCAACTCGGCCTGACCGAGGTAACCGTCGAAACCTCGACCGCATGTTATGCCGGCGCGTTGATGCTTCAGGCGCTCGGCCTCGGCGGGTGGATGTTCGAAGGGATCAATCCGTTCAGCATTCTCGGTGCGAGCGGCGACCCTGAAGTGCCGGGCCTGGGTTTCCGCTTCGACATGCTGGAGGGTAGGCCGCTGCCGCATGTGACCGGGCTCGACGGCGTGTTCGAGGGACATTGTCCGCCGCATTTCGCGAACATGCGCGAAGCCGTGGAGAAGGTCGTGGCGCGCAAGTTCGGTACGGGCGGACCGTTCAATGCCGGCACCGGAGGCCCCTACAAGAAGACCGAATCCATCCGCTCGAGTGCGGTCCCGATCGGCGAGGAGTTCGTCGATTGCGTCGCGACGATGGCGCAGTACATCTTCGACAGCTTCGGGCGCTTCCCCGCGACGGTCCCGGCGATCTTCACGCTGATGTACCTGCAGGCGCACAGGCTGGATACCGGGTTCTACGACACCCACTTCGAGCCCGGGGCCTATCTGCGCACCCACGCCACCCATCAGCAGAACTGGGGCTGATCGCCCCGCGACCCGGCGGCGCGAGTGCCGCCGGGTCCGCCCGATTGTCTCTAGCCGCGACCGGTTCTGACCGGCGCGGCGCCCTTTCGAAGGATTCTGAAAATGTGCGCATCGTGCCAGCCGTCGATGTTTCGGCGCTTCCTGACGACTCGCTTCGTCCATTCCGGATGCTCCATGGCCGCTTTTGCGGAGATGCGTGCGAAGGTCGTGTCGCAGGCGAGCTGTACCGTCGTAGAGGTCGGCTTCGGATCGGGCCTGAACCTTCCATTCTATGATCCGGAGAAGGCGGAGCGCGTCATCGCCGTGGAGCCGGACCCAGACATGCTGCGGTTGGCCAGGCGCCAGGCCACGCACGTCAAACTGGAGATCGTCGAAGCCTATGCCGAGAACCTGCCGCTGTCCGATGGAATTGCCGACACCGTCGTAGTCACCTACTCGCTATGCACCATCCCTGATCCGAAGGCTGCTCTGGCGGAGATCCGCCGCATCCTGAAACCCGGCGGCCGTCTGCTATTCATCGAGCATGGTCGCGCTGAACCGCGGCTGCTGAGCAGGCTTCAGGTCATTCTCGACGGACTGTGGAGCCGGCTCGCCGGAGGATGCCACCTGACGCGCGATCCGCTGCAACTCATCACGGATGCAGGGTTCACGATCCAGCACCTGGAAAGTCAGCGCTTTCCGGTGCACCTCTGGCAGCTCGGACTGCACACTGCAGGAAACGCGATGCACCCCGCCCATCCGATGCCCGGACGTCGCCGCACTGGAGCTGCCGACAGAAATGAAGTCCGCGAAAGTGCCTCGCAATCCCGCATGGCACCCATGCCTCATGCGGGACACACGCGTGCGCGGCGTAAGATCCGCATTTTTTCCGCGCTCTGCGCTCATCAGCGGACCGCGGTGCAGACCTGGCGTGCGCGGAGTTCGCTCCACCGTATGTCGGATCGTCACCTGAAAGATATGGGCCTCTGCCGGGCGGACATCGATGTCGTCGTATCAGTCGTCGACCGGAAGTGGCGCGATCAAACGCCTGCGTGACACCTTCCGCGACGGGCCGCCTCTGCTGTCCCAAGCGAAGGCGGGTTTCCACCAGATCCGGTCATTGCTTGACAAGCTTCTGGATGCCTTCTCCCGCCGACAATCCGTCCTTCTTCCTACTCCTCCCCCAGCACGAACCCCGCCATGTGTTCCGCCCAGGCGCGGTAGCCGGCGGCCGAGGCGTGAAAACCGTCGGATGAGAAGCCGGCTTTCGGGTCGAGGATCGGCAGGCGGGTGGCGGGGATGGCGCCGCGTTCGCGGCAGAGTTGGTCGCCCAGGCGGTTGATCATGGCGGCGCGGATTTCGAGCAGGCGGCCGAGCGCCTTCGGCAGGGCCGGCACCAGGGTCATGTCGACGACCGGCGACCAGGCGATGCGGGCTTCGGGCCACTTTGCCTTCAGCGCATAGAGCAGGCCGCCGAACTCGCGCTTGAAGCGGCGGGCGGTGTGGAAGTTCTTGGCGTCGTTGGTGCCGATGGAGACGACGATCAGGTCCCACGGGTCGGGCGCGAGGTTGGGCAGGACGCAGTCGCGGATCTGGTCGGCGGTGGCCGAGTTGAAGCCCGCCGCGCGCCAGGAGACGGCGCGGCCGGTGCGTTCGGCCAGGATCAGCGCCAGCTGGTGGGCGAGGCCGTCTTCCGAGCGGCCGATGCCGACGGAGGCGGCGGAACTGTCGCCGACGACGAGCAGGCGGAGCGCCGGGCCGGCGCCGTCGATGCCGTGCAGCACCGGGCCTTCGGCGGGCAGCATGCGCTCGGTGCGCCGGCGCACGCCGAGCCCCTGCCAGACATAGACCGGGAAGAGGAGCCAGGAGACGAGGGGAGCGAGGCGCGACATGGCCGCTTCATACGACGCGGCGGCGAAAAGAAAAGCCCCCGGGGCGGGCGTTGGCGGCGGGGTATCGACGACGCCCCCTCCACCGCCTTCGGCGGTCCCCCTCCCCCGCGTCGTAGGGGAGGATCCGGGTTGCAGGCTGGATGCGACCGCCGGGCCTGTTAGGCGCGCGAGGCCTCGAAGATCGAATCGATCGCGCCGGCAAGCACGGCGTCGAACTCGGCGTCGCTCTGCTGCGCCGACAGGCCCTCGGTCAGCGCGCGCGAGAAGCTGGCGATGACGCCGTCGTTCTCGGCGAGCCTGGCGTTGGCCTCGGCGCGGGTGTAGCCGCCCGACAGCGCCACGACGCGCATGACGCGCGGGTGGTCGACCAGCGGCTTGTAGAGGTTGGCCCTGGTCGGCAAAGTGAGCTTGAGCATGACCTGCTTGCCTTCCGGCAGGGCGTCGAGGTTCTTCAGGATTTCCGCGAGCAGCAGGTCCTCGGCTTCCGCCTTGTCGGCGATCGAGATCGTCACCTCCGGCTCGAGGATCGGCATCAGGCCGTGGGCCAGCACCTGGCGGCCGACCTCGAACTGCTGGGCGACGATGGCGGCGATGCCGGCCGGGTTGGCGGCGTCGATCACCGAGCGCTCCTTGGTGCCGAAGATGCCGGCGGCGACGGCGCGGGAAAGCAGCGCGTCGAGCTTCGGCATCGGCTTCATCAGCTTGACGCCGTCCTTCGCCTCCTGGAGGCCCTGGTCGATCTTGAGGAACGGCACGACGCCGCGCTTCTCCCACAGATACCGCGCCGTCGGCACGCCGTCGATGTCGCGGTCCATGGTCTGCTCGAAGAGGATGGCGCCCATCACCTTGTCGCCGGTGAAGGCGG
>CAYJMY010000126.1:0-5318 GCA_964371125.1 uncultured Mesorhizobium sp.
GTTGTCGGCGACCGTCATGTGCGGGTAGAGCGCGTAGTTCTGAAAAACCATGGCGCAGCCGCGCTGGCGCGGCTCCAGCCTGTTGACGGTGACGCCGCCGATAGAGATGTCGCCGGCAGTGATCGTCTCCAGTCCGGCGACCATCCTCAGCAGCGTGGACTTGCCGCAGCCGGACGGGCCGAGAATGACCACCAGTTCGCCGGCGGCGATGTCGAGGTCGACGCCGTGCACGACCTCGGTCTTGCCGTAGGACTTGCGCACGCCGCGCAGGGTTATCTCGGCCATGTCTTCGTCTCCGTCACTTGTCTGTCTGGATGAGGCCGCGCACGAACCAGCGCTGCAGGAGGATGGTGACCAGCACGGGCGGGAACATCACGATCAGGTTCGCCGCCATGGCGACGTTCCAAACCGGCGGTTCGCCGAACAGCGGCCCGGGCACGATCTTCTGCAGCTGCATGGTCGCCGTCGCGTAGTTCTGATGGTCGGTGACGACGAGCAGCGGCCACAGGTACTGGTTCCACGACCAGACGAACATGATCGTCGCCAGCGCCGCCATGTTGGTCTTCGACAGCGGCATCAGCACTTCGAGGAAGAAACGGATCGGCCCGGCGCCGTCCATCTTGGCCGCTTCCGTCAGTTCGTCCGGCACGGTGAGGAAGAACTGCCGGTAGAGGAAGGTACCGGTGGCGGTGGCGACCAGCGGCAGGATCAGGCCGGAATAGGAATTGAGCAGGTTCCACTCGGGAAGGTCGATCGAGATGCCGGCGAAGTCGAGCATGCCCTGGAACGGGCGCAGCGCGTCGGCGGCCACCGCATAGGTCGGCACGATGCGCACTTCCAGCGGCAGCATCAGCGTGATGAAGATAAGCCAGAACATCAGCATCCTGAGCCGGTAGCGGAAGTAGACGATCGAGAAGGCCGACAGCGCCGCCACAACGATCTTGCCGCCGGTGACGCCCAGCGCCACGATCAGCGAGTTGACGATGACGCGGTCGAAGTTGCCGCGCTCCCATGCGGCGGCAAGGTTCTCCAGCAAGTGGCTGCCCGGCAGGAGCGGCATCGGCACCTGGTTTACCGTGTGGAAGTCGTGGGTAGCGGCGACGAAGACGATCCACATCGGCATCAGCAGCGCGACAAAGCTCAACACCAGCAGCGCGTGCGTCAGGAAGTCGAGGATCGGTGTGCGTTCGATCACGGCAGTGCTCCGATCAGCTGTAGTGGACGCGCCGCTCGATGTAGCGGAACTGGACGAAGGTCAGGACGACGATGAGCACCATCAGCACGATCGATTGCGCCGCCGCGAGCGAGTAGTCCTTGCCCTGGAAGCCGTCGGTGTAGATCTTGTAGACCATCAGGTCGGTCGCCCGCGCAGGACCGCCCCCGCTGATGATGTCGATGATGCCGAACGAGTTGACGAAGCTGTCGGTGATGTTGATCACGATCAGGAAGAACAGCGTCGGCGCGATCAGCGGCAGCTGGATGTCCCGCATGCGGCGCAGGACCCCTGCCCCGTCCATGGCGCTCGCCTCGTTGACGGTGCGCGGGATCGACTGCAGCGCCGCCAGGAAGAAGATGAAATTGTAGCCGACCATGGTCCAGGCCTGGGCCATGACGACCAGCGCAAAGGCGTCGTACCCGTCGAGCGCCGGGTTCCACAGGTCGGGATAGACCCGGTTGATGGCGGAGACGAAGCCCGCGTCGGGAGAGAAGATGAAGCGGAAGGCGAGGCCGACGGCGGGCGCGGCCAGCGCATAAGGCAGGAAGAAAGTGAACTTGTAGACCTGGTGGCCGGGAAGCCGACGGTCGACGAACAGCGCCAGGATCGCCGCGATGCCGAGGGACAGGGCGGTGGCGAAGAAGGCAAACGTGATCGAGATGCGCACCGAGTTCCAGTATTTCGGATCCTCGAACACCGTCTGGAAGTTGAGCAGGCCGACCCATTCGTTGTCGCCGCCGAAGGGCGGCTCGAGCGTCAGTGCCCAGTAGAGCGCCTCGCCCGACGGCCAATAGAAAAAGACGAAGATCAGCAGCATCTGCGGCGCAATCAGCGCCGCGGCGAGCCACAGGTTCGAGAAGGTCGCGCGCTTTTCCAAACGTCGTCTCCTTGGCTTCGGGAGCGGTGGCCAGGGGACGCCGCGGCGCGGCGCCCCCCGTCTTCTGCGATCAGCGGGAGATCACGGCAGGGCGGCGCCCTTGAAGGTCTGCTCGTAGCGGCGCAGGATCTGATTGCCGCGTTCGACGGCTGCGTCGATGGCCGCCTGCATGTCCTTCTGGCCGGTGAAGGCCGCCTCGAGTTCGGAGCGGACTTCCGAGCGGATCGAGGTGAAGTTGCCGAGGCGGATGCCGCGCGACACCGGGGTGACGTCGGAGGCGGTCAGCGAGGCGATGGCGATGTCGCGGTTGACGCGCTTCGGATCGGCGTAGAAGCCTTCCGCCTTGAGCAGTTCGTAGCCCTTGGTGGTGACCGGGATGTAGCCGGTGTTCTCGGCGATGTACTTCTCGCCGGTGTCCGGGGCGGTCACGTATTTCAGGAAGGCGGCCGCAGCCTCGTACTCTTCCTTGGACTTGCCTTCCATGACCCAGAGCGAGGCGCCGCCGACCAGCGAGTTGGTGCGCTTGGCGGGGTCGATGACCGGCAGCATGGCGACGTCCCAATTCAGGCCGGCGACCTGCGTGTTGTGCACCGTGCCGTGATTGGCGATCGAGGTGATCGTCGAGGCGCAGCTGCCGTCGGCGAAGGACTGGACCAGGTTCTTGCCGACCTGCGTCGTCTGGATCTTGGCGTAGCCGGCGTCGAGCCAGGACTTGTATTCCTTCATGTGGTCGACGAAGGCGGTCTTGTTGAAGACGAGCTCGGCGCCGAGGCCGCCGTAGCCGTTGTCCATCGAGGCGATCGGCAGGTTGTTGGTGGCCGAGAACTGCTCGAGGTTCATCCAGGTGTCGAAGTCGAAGGCGAAGCCGCACTCGACGCCGGCGGCCTTCATCGCCTTCAGGTCTTCGGCGAACTCGGCCCAGCTGGCCGGCGCCGCGGTCTTGCCGATCTTCGCCCAGGCGTCCTTGTTCCAGTAGAACACCGCCGAGGAGGAGTTGTAGGGGAACGACCACATGTCGCCGGTCGACGTCGCGTAGTAGTTGGCGATGCTGGGGAAATAGCCCTTCCAGTCGACGTCGATGCCGTTGTCGACGGCGAACTTGTTGGCCGGATAGATCGCGCCCGAGAGCATGAAGTTCACCGTGCCGGCGTCATAGATCTGGACGACGGTCGGGTGCTGCTTGGCGCGATAGGCCGCGATGGTGTTCTGCTCGGCCTTGTCGTAGCCGCCCTGGCCGACGCAGACGGCCTCATACTTTTCCTGCGATTCGTTGAACAGCTGGCAGTGCTTGGCCATGACCTCGCCAAGGTCGCCGGTGAGGCCGTACCAGAATTCGAATTTCGTGCGGTCGGCGGCGTGGGCGCCGGTGGCGAGCGCGGTGGCGGCCGCCAGCAGGATCACTCGTTTCATTCGTCGTCTCCTTCGAGAGGTGGCGCG
Organism: uncultured Mesorhizobium sp.; assembly: GCA_964371125.1. Classification (GTDB taxonomy): domain Bacteria; phylum Pseudomonadota; class Alphaproteobacteria; order Rhizobiales; family Rhizobiaceae; genus DUSC01. The sequence continues at coordinate 3,531 of CAYJMY010000126.1, forward strand.
AGCTCGATGCCCGCTGTGCGCTCCCTAGAGGGCCGACGTGACAGTTGCGTTTTGGTCCGGTGACGGGACCGCGACAATCCAAAGGGTCGGTCGTGGCCGCGGCGAGGATCCGCGGACGGATATCCGGCAGGAAGTCCGCCGCTTCAGACGCCGGCGTCGCGGACCTCGAAGACGTTGCCGCCCGAGGTGATGAAGCGGCCGTCCGCGTCGCGGCGGACGGAATAGCACTTCTCGCGCCCGCTGCGCAGATCGCCCCAGACCGTGCACAGGTCGCCGCCGCGAATTGCCCAGCGCCCGGTGTCGCCGGCCGGCTGCGGATCGTCGACCGATATCTCGGCCGTGCCGTCGGGGGAGAGCAGAAGATGGCCCTTGTGCCAGCCGCCTTCCTCCCACCAGACGATCGACCGGCCGACGAGTTCATCCTCGATCGCCGAACCGTCGAGATCGGCCGCGGCGGCGACCGCCAGCGTGCCGGCGAGACCGGCCAGGCACCAGCCGGCGGCGAAGGCGATGCGGCGCAAGCTCCCGGCCATGATGCGAATCTCCAGCGTCCGTGACAGCGACGTGACGATTCAATGACATTCGCCGGCTCATGTCGAGAGCATCCTTCCACCGTGACGCGAAGCGCCCCGCCGCCGGGCGCGATGCCTGGTGTCCACCATGCCTGTCGCCGAAGCGTCACGGTCCGGTCAGACGCCTGACACGGCGGGCGGCGATGGTCGCCGCCGATCGCGGCCAGGACGTCGCGGTCTCCCTGCAACCGCAGCCGCCTCCACCCGAAAGGACCCCTCAGCCATGCTCGCCAACGGCATCACCGGCACCGGCATTTCCGCGCACAAGCGCGCCGACGACCTCTCCGACTTCGACGCCGAACTCGATATGATCGAGGCGCTCGGCGTCGAGACGATCGAACTGCCGACCTACGACATGGACATCGTCGTCGGTGGCCGCATCCGCCGCCCGCAACTCGAGGCGCTGAAGCGCGCCGTCGCCGGCCGCGACATCGGTTTCTCCGTCCACGGCCCGCTCTCCATCAACTTCATGGACGAGGCCTACCGGCTGCCGCGCCATTTCGAGGTGCTGCAGGCGTCGCTCGAGGTTGCCGCCGAAGTCGGCGCCGAGAACTACGTCATCCATTCGGGGCTGACGCCCCGGCAGCAGGGCGACGGCATCGAGGCGGCGTATGGCCGCCAGCGCGAATGGCTGGCGAAGGCCGGCGACGTCGCCCGCCAGAATGGCCTCTATCTCTGCGTCGAGACGTTGTTCGCCGGCTTCGACGGCCGCGGCTACGCCTCGACGCCGATGCGGCTGGCGCGCGAGCTCGCCGCCATCTCCCACCCCAGCGTGATGGCGACGCTCGACTTCAGCCACTCCTACCTGAAGCTCGACTTCGACGGCCGCCGCGGCGACTTCGTCGAGGAGGTCAAGGAACTGGCGCCGTACGCCCGTCACCTCCACGTCCATGACAGCTTCGGCCGCCAGGACGACATCTGGATGTTCACCGAGGGCGAGCGCCTCGCCTACGGCCACGGCGATCTGCACCTGCCGGTCGGCTGGGGCGACATCCCGTGGGAGACGCTGATGGACGAGTGCACCTTTCCCGAGGGCGCCGTCTTCAACATCGAGCTGAAGCAGCGCTATTGGTACGCCGCCCAGGAAACCGTCGACGCGACCAAGGCGCTCGCCGCGAAGGCGCGCGTCGAGAGCCGCGCCGAACCGGCCTGATCGGGCTCTGCAGGCCGGCTGCGCGCCCGTCGCGCAGCCGGTCGCCCGTTCCGCCGTCAGCCT
>CAYJMY010000126.1:5328-14723 GCA_964371125.1 uncultured Mesorhizobium sp.
GCGCCCCGCCCCTTGGGGGGTTGCGGGGCGGGGGCGGGGGGGGGGCCGCCCGGGCGCCCCGCCCCTCGCCCGTTCCGCCGTCAGCCTCTCTTCAGGCGCTCCGGCGTCCACGCCGTCGTCCCGTCGGGCGTCGAAATCGGCTTCCACACCTTGAGGGCGCCGATGCGGTCGACGTCGATCTCGATAACGGTGACGGCCGCAGAGATGCGGTCGCATTGGCTGCAGCGGAAACGCAGGCTGCGCGGATCCCTGCCACCGCCGACCAGCGTCGCGAGGTCTCCGGCACGGTAGTGGCGCTGGTTGCCGCAGACGCAGGAAGCGCGCACGAGCATGCTGTGCCGCGCCGCGCGGGCAAGTGTGTCGATCGTTCGGGTCATAAGAACAAAATAGGAACAGATTCCGCTCGCGGTCAAGCCGCCGGGTGCGGCCCTACTTCACGTGCGGCGCTACATCACCGCGCCGATCTGCCAGGGGACGAACTCATTGTCGCCGTAGCCGAGCAGTTCCGATCGCGAGCGCTCGCCCGACGCCACGCGCAGCATGGTGTCGAAGATCTCGCGGCCCTTGTCCTCGATGGAGACGCCGTCGAGGATGTCGCCGCAGTTGATGTCCATGTCGTCGCGCATGTGCTCGTAGAGGAAGTTGTTCGTCGCCAGCTTGATCGACGGCACCGGCTTGCAACCGAAGGCCGATCCGCGCCCGGTGGTGAAGCAGACGATGTTGGCGCCGCCGGCGACCTGGCCGGTGACTGCGACCGGGTCGTAACCCGGCGTGTCCATGAAGACGAAGCCCTTGCCGGTGACCGGCTCGGCATATTCGTAGACGGCGGCGAGGTTGCTGGTGCCGCCCTTCGCCGCCGCGCCCAGCGACTTCTCCAGGATGGTCGTCAGCCCGCCGAGCTTGTTGCCGGGCGACGGATTGTTGTTCATCTCGCCCCTGTTTCGCTTCGTATAGTCTTCCCACCAGCGGATGCGCTCGACCAGCTTCTCGCCGACTTCGCGCGACGCTGCGCGCCGTGTCAGCAGGTGTTCGGCGCCGTAGATTTCCGGCGTCTCCGAAAGGATCGCCGTACCGCCGTGGCGGACGAGCAGGTCCGCGGCAGCGCCCAGCGCCGGGTTGGCGGTGATGCCGGAATAGCCGTCCGAGCCGCCGCACTGCAGCGCCAGCACCAGATCGGAGGCGTCAACCGTCTCGCGGCGGAAGGCGTTCGCCGCCGGCAGCATCTCGCGCACCGCGGCGACGCCGGCCTCGACGGTGCGGCGCGTGCCGCCGACCTCCTGGATCGTCATGGTGCGGAAGGTGTCGCTCTCGCCGATCCCGTAGAGTTCCTTCATGCGGCCGATCTGGAAGGCTTCGCAGCCGAGGCCGACCATCAGCACGGCGGCGATGTTGGGATTGGTCGCATAGCCCCATTCGGTGCGCTTCAACACGTCGAAGCCCTCGCCGGCCGACGCCATGCCGCAACCGGTGCCGTGGACGAAGGGAATGACGCCGTCGACATGGGGGAAGTCGGCGAGGATGCCCGAGCGGGTGATCTCCTCGGCGACGAAGCGCGCCACGGAGGCCGAGCAGTTCACGCTGGTCAGGATGCCGACGAAGTTGCGCGTACCGACCCTGCCGCCGGCGCGCCTATAGCCCTCGAAAGTCGCCTGCTCTCCCGGCGCGACCATCGCGACCGGCCGGGCGTCGGCGCCGAACGCATAGTCGCGGCTGAAATCGGACATCGCGAGATTGTGCACGTGCACCCAGTCGCCGGCGCGGATTTCGGTGGTCGCCACGCCGATCACCTGGCCGTACTTGCGCACCGGTTCGCCCGCGGCGATCGCCTCGACGGCCATCTTGTGGCCGCGCGGGATACGCGCCAGCGCCTTCACTCCCGAGGCGACGGCGCCTTCGCGCAGGATGTCGACGGCAACGGCGACGTTGTCCTGCGGCGACAGACGGACGACCGCGGGCCTTGCTTCATCGATGACCGTGCTCATGGCGCCGACGCCTCCTCCTGCGTCATTCGTTCCTCGCGCCGAAGACATGCCGGTTTTTCTCTCCCGATGGAAGGCCCGCGCGGCGCGAGGACGCTCGGCTCTCCCCGGATGCAGGGCGCCGTCGGACACTGGTCGCGCAGGTTGGGACGGCGGTGCTATTGTCGTGGTTCGGCCGGCGCCGGCGCGCCGGCCCCTCGCGGGAGAGACGGACAATGAAGATCGAAAGATGTGGATCGCGGCCTTCGCTGGCGCCGCCGGCCTCCTACTTCACCGGCAGCGTCCGCCAGGATCCGCTGATCGAAGCCCCGGCGCCGGCGCGCGTGCGCGCCGTCAGCGTCACCTTCGAACCGGGCGCGCGCACGGCCTGGCACACCCATCCGCTCGGCCAGACTCTGGTGGTGATTTCGGGGAGCGGCCTGGCGCAGAAGCGCGGCGGACCGGTCGAGCCGATCCGCGCCGGCGACGTGGTGTGGTTCGCGCCCGGCGAGGAGCACTGGCACGGCGCCTCGCCGACGACCGCGATGACGCACATCGCCATCCAGGAAGCGCTCGACGGCATCTCGGTCGACTGGCTGGAACAGGTCACCGACGCCGACTACGCGCGACGGGATTGACGCACCCGTCCGATTTCGCCGGTTAGCCGCTCAGCCAGCCCCCTTGTGGCGGCAGATGCGCAGGTAGACGTCTTCCGCCGGCCATATCTGGTCGTACTCGATGAACCCGGCTTCATCGAAATGCGGCGGGCAGCGCAACAGGTCGGGCTTGTCGCCGTCGCGGTCCAGTTCGCTGTAGGGCTGGCCGGTGCAGTCCGGCCGATAGCACTCATCGCACTGGTTCGTGCCGCAGAGCATCGACTTCACGACGCCTTGCGGATTGCCGCGCCCGGTCTCGACCCTGTAGCTCACCAGGTAGATACTGCCGTCCTCCTTCGCCGGCGCCAGCACCACGATGTCGTTCGCGGTGTAGTCGCGACCGCCGATGATCGTCAGGCTGCCGAGATTGTCGTTGTCGCTGCCGCCATCCCATTCGATGAGCTGCAGTTGGGCTGCTCCCGAGAAGGCCGCCTGAAGGTTCGGCCGTATCTCCTGCCCGGCCTGGATCGCATGGTAGTTGCCTTGGGCGGGCAGGACGGTCCGGCCATCGACCTTGACGATCAGATCGTCCTGGCCGCTGAACTGCTTGTCGAGGAACTTGCCGACTTCGACCGATACTTTCGCACCGTCGTAAAGATCGCCGACGCTGACGCCGCCGCTCGCCGCCGCCGCGATCGCTGCGCCGATGGCGCCGAACACGAACTGGCCTGCCGCGTCGAGCCCGCCAGCCGGCTTGATGTTCCTGATCTTGGTGATCGTCAGCAGATCGGCCCGTTGTGCCGCCTCGCTCCAGCACAGATAGTTGTCATTCCACGAATGAGGATCTCGGCCCTCGTGCATCTGCACGCAACTCATTCCCGCGATGGCTCCCGCCGACGACCAACGCAGCGTCAGCGTGGAGCCCTGCGGTAGGCACAGGTAGTTGTCGCGCCACGTATACTGCAGCGGTTCCGCGCCTTCGATGATCTGGGTGCAGACCATCCCCGGAATTGCGCCCGACGGCGACCAGCGGAAACCGACGTTGCGATCCGCACATAGGTAGTTGTCGCGCCAGGTGTGCTCCACCGGAGAGGCGCCCTCGATGATCTGCGTACAAACCAGCCCCGCTATAGGACCCGAGGACGACCAGTAGAGCCGAGTCGGCGACGCTTCCGCGCCCGCTCCGAGGTTGAGAAGAACAGCTATGGCGCCCGACAGGACGCGGAATGCCCTCGGCTTCATCTTTCCTCCTCCGTCGACTGAGCCATACGAACAGAGAAAGAACGCGCTCTCGGCTGATCGCGCGTTGACGCGCGTCAACAGACGGGCGATTCGCCGAGCCTTCCGGCCAAACCCGCTGCGGGACGCTAGGCTTCCCCGCCCTCCAGCGCCCGGCGCAGCCGCCGGATGACGGCGCCGCGGCCACGCTCGTCGGCGGCCGCCTCGACGGTCTCGGAAATGTCGAGCAGGAGCCTCGACAGGTCGTTGTGCCAGTCGAGGCGGGCGACCTTCTCCGGCGCCATGCGCCGCTTCTCCGTGCGGTCGACGAGGCGCGCGCCCTCGCTGGTGAGATCGTAGGCGTCGTCGAGCTGCGGGATGATGATGCGTTCGGCCGGCATCGTCTGCGCCAGCCGTTCCTGCAGGCCCTCGAGCCCGGCGTCCTCGCCGTGGGTGAGGAAGACGGAATGGGCGACGGGCTTGCGCGCCGAGACCCATGCCGCCAGTTCCGAGGCGTCGGCATGGCCGGAATAGAGATCGATCTGCGTGATGCGGGCGTTGACCTCGATCTCCTCGCCCTGGATGCGCACGCGCTTGGCGCCGTCGAGCAGGATGCGGCCGAGCGAGCCCTGCGCCTGGAAGCCCGCCATCATGACCGTGGCGTTGGCACGCCACAGATTGTTCTTGAGGTGGTGGCGTATGCGGCCGGCGTCGCACATGCCGCTCGCGGCGATGACGACGAAGAAGCCGGTGAGCCGGTTGATCGCCTTGCTCTGCTCGACCGTCTCTGTGAAGCGCACGTTGCGCGACCGCAGCGCCTCGCGCAGGATGCCGCCCTCCTCGATTTCGGCGGCGTGGCGCTCGAAGATCGCGCTCGCCCGCGAGGCCAGCGGTGAATCGACGAAGATCGGGACCGTCGGTATGTCGCGCGACGTCATCAGCGTATGCAGGTCGACGAGCAGTTCCTGGGTGCGCTCGACCGCGAAGGACGGGATGATCAGCGGACCGCGCGCCTCGGCTGCGGCGTGCACCTCTCGCGCCAGGATGGCGCGACGCCGTTCGGGCGTGATCTCGCCACGCTCGCGGTCGCCATAGGTCGATTCGCAGACGAGATAGTCGACGCCGCTCGGTCCGGCGGGATTTTCCTGGAGCAGTTTATGGTCGGGGCCGATGTCTCCGGAAAACAGCAGGCGCAGCGGCCTTTCGCCGTCCGCGGGGCCGATCTCGAGCTCCACGGAGGCCGATCCGAGCAGATGGCCGGCATTCCAGTAGCGCGCGCGGATGTCGGGTGCGACCGCCGTCCAGTCATCGAGCACGACCGGCCGGAACAGCGTCATGCAGGCCGCGGCATCTTCCCGCGTATAGATCGGCGTCACCGGCGGCTTGCCGCGCTGGGCGTTGCGGCGGTTGAGTTGCTCGACCTCCATCTCCTGGATGTGCGCCGAATCGGGCAGCATCACCGAACACAGGTCGATGCTCGCCGCGCTCGTGTGGATCGGCCCCGTGAACCCATGCTTCACCAGCTTCGGTAGCAGCCCGCTGTGGTCGATATGGGCGTGGGTGAGAATGACGGCGTCGATCGCCGGCGGCGGGAACGGGAAGGCGCCGTAGTTCAGCTCGCGCTCCGACTTCGATCCCTGGAACATGCCGCAATCGACCAGGATGCGGGAGCGGCCGGTCTCGATCTCGTAGCATGACCCGGTCACGCCGCGCGCGGCGCCATGGAAACGCAGTCTCGTCACGTCATCCTCCCGTCGCGACGCCGCCGGCCGCGAGACTTCGATGCCCGAGAATGATCCGGCTGGCAACCGCCCAGCGCCCTTCGCGGGCACGCCGCGGGAAGCCGTCACACGCCAAAGACGGGAGCGAAGCCGCCCCCCGGTGTCCGGAAATTGGTCGTCTGGCCCTGGTAGAGGCGCGCCGCGGCGAGCAGGATGCGTCCGCCGTAGGTGTAGAGGCGCACGTCCATCTTGCGCATCACCGGGCCGCCGTCGAGCAGGACCGCGCGTTCGCCGGGCGCGGCGAAGGCCTGGGCGACGTAGCCGCCCTTTGCGATCTCGGCCCATACGCCGCGCGTCACCTTGTCGCCGCGATAGACCGCCTTGCCGCCGTGTCCGCCGGTCGGTTTGAAGAACAGGTCCTTGCGCGCCTGCCAAAGCGCGTCGGCGCTTTCCGGCGTGACCGGCACGGTGCGCGGGATCGTCGCCAGCCTGTCGCGGAGCACGGCCGGCACGCCCCAGGCCTCCAGCACCTTGGGGTCGGAGAGAAGGGTCAGGTTGCGCTTGTCGGCGAACAGCGCGTGGTTGTGCGGCCCGGGCGTCACCACCACGGCGTCGTCGCGATAGGCGGCGGCGAGCGCGGCATGGTCCGGCCCGGCGAAGGCGAAGTCGGTGAGGCGGTTGTAGATCATGCCGATCTCCAGTCCGCCCGCCGTCAGACGTCCGTCGGCATAGGCGAGGTCGGCCGCGTCGGCGATCACCGCCTCGATCCCGGCCCCGAACAGCATCTGCCGGGCGAGGACGAATTCGGGATGGAGGTACTGTTCGCCCGGCCGGTCGTCGACGATGGCGACCCGCGGCATCGCCGCATCGCCGCGCCGGAGCCGCCATTCCTCGCGGAACATGGCGACCACGTCGGCGGCGAAATCGTCGGCATCGAGCATTTCCAGCCCCGCCGCCACCTCGCCGCAGCAGGCGAGCTGCGCCCGGGCGAGCAGCGCGTTGAGGAAAGCCCCTCCGGCATTGGTGTTGATCTCGATGAGCCGCGGCCCCTCGCCGTCGAGATGGAAGTCGTAGCCCATAAAGGCGCCGAGCGGGCCGCGGTCCTCGCGCGCGATTTCCGGCGCCCAGGCGAGCACTGCCTCGCGATAGGCCGGCATCGCCGCCACCGCCTCGATCGCGGCGACGATCGCCGCCATCTCGCTGATCACCTCCGCCGGCAGGAAGACGGGCACGTTGGAGAAGAGATGCGGCCGCGTCTCGATCGACGTGGCGCAGAATTCCGGATCGCCGGCCTCGCGCACCAGCGCCTTGCACAATGCCGCGCGGTCGAGCGTCACGCAGAAGCAGCCCTGGTTCAACCGCTCGGCGACCGCGCGCGATGCGGATTGCGGAGCGCGAGCAAGCGCTTGATCCATGGCCTGGCCTTGTCCTTCGCCTCGGCGGACCGCTTCGACGGCCCCGCCCCTCGTTGACGGTCGTCGCCGATGCGGTCACGCTGGCCGCCCGACAACACGAACATAGTCATTCGCACACTCGATCGGGAGGGGCAGCATGCCGAACAAAAAGGCGCTCGTCACCGGCGCCGGCGCCGCGGACGGCATCGGCTTCGCCACGGCGCGGCTGCTCGCCGAGTCCGGCTACGCCGTGGCGCTCGCGGCGACGACGAAACGCGTGCTCGCCCGCGCTGAAGAACTCGCCGCGCTCGGTTTCGACGCCAGCGGCCATGTCGGCGACCTGACAGTGGCCGCCGACGTCGCCCGGCTCTGCGGCGAGGTCGGCGACATCGAGGTACTCGTCAACAATGCCGGCATGGGCACCCGGGCACGGCCGGCGCTGGACAAGGCGCTGGTCGACATCGGCGAGGACGAGTGGGACCACGAGATCGCGGTGTCGTTGAAGACCGCCTTCATGGTGACGAGAGCCTTCCTTCCGGCCATGCTGGCGGCGGGCTACGGGCGCATCGTCAACGTCGCCTCGGTGACCGGCCCCTTCGTCTCCATGCCCGGATCCTCGCCCTACTCCGCGGCCAAGGCCGGCATGGTCGGACTGACCCACAGCCTGGCGCTGGAGGTGGCTGCCCGCGGCGTCACCGTCAACGCCGTGGCGCCGGGCTGGATCGCCACCGGCGCCTCGACGCCCGCCGAACGAGAGGCGGCGATGAAAACGCCGCCCGGCCGCGCCGGCCGCGTTGAAGAGGTCGCCGCCGCAATCGCCTTCCTCGCCTCGCCGGCGGCGAGCTATGTCAACGGCGCCGTTCTGGTCGTCGACGGCGGCAACATGCTGACGGAGGCGAAGGGGTAGACCCTACCCGCAGCTGATTCACCGGGTTCCGGCGCTTTGTGGCGCTTCACCGTATGCAGTAAACCTACCGCTGATCAGTTTCCTCGTTGTTGGAGATCGAAATGCGGCTCGCGAAAAGCAGGAAGAGCCGGCCGTGCGCGAGAGATCCGAGTGAGCCGCGTCTCGATCGTGAGAAGCTCTACTCACTGCCTCCTTCCTGGACGATGACTTCTGTTATCGGATTCGGTTTACGCACCCCTTCGCCCAACGGCAGGCGGGGAGGCTTCATTTCGGAGTCCACTATCTGGTCACGCGTGAGCGTTCCAACTAGTTTTCCTTCCTTCAGCAATCGTTCATCTGTACCCGGCTCGAAATAGCGGTCCTCGTCAACAATTCCACCATCGTTAAAGTATACCCTTTTCCAAGTTCCTCGAGGAGTCTTTTCGTAGATCACGACCGTGTCTTTTTCCGCAATGCGCGCATACTCCTTTCCGTTCAATGAGTAAACGGAATTTCTGTATCCACATGCCGAAACAGCAATCGATATTGCAAGAAGCGATAATAGTCTTTTCACAGCTTCCTCCCCAAGAATAATCCTTTACGATACACTTTTCTTTTGCACGTGTCCCCTAATTGGCCAATCGTCCGATACACGATCACGCGATCGACCTGCGTCCCAAAAACACTACCGGCTCCGTAGCTTGAGGTCTCTTTGCGCGTGTCCGCCTGGACGAATTGAAGCCTGTCCTCGCGCGATCGACGTCGGCAGCGCGGGCATAAGGATGCCGGCATCCTCCGCTGCCGCCTCGAATGCCGTCCTGGCCTCCTGTGCAGCCTTGGCGTCGCGTGCGGCCTCCAGCGCTTTCAGGACCGCCTTGCGCGCAACTAGGTTTGAGGCCGGGGTGCGCTGGCCATTCGTTCGGCAGGGTCTCTGCCGCCCTCTCAGGGCTTGTCACGGCGTGCGTGACGTTGCCGGTTTTTCCGAGAGGAACGCGGACTGGCGGCGGGAATGGCGGCATGGACGCGCCTCACACATACGAAAGGGCGATGCAATTGCCGGATGGGAGGTAGGTTCCTCGCCGCAGCCAAGCGCGTCCGCAGGGCCGGTTTCTATGGTAGTGCCCCGGCATACGTGGTATTTTAGATCTCCATTTTATCCGCGAGTATGGATTGCAGCGTGCGAACATGATCAGATTGATGATCGCAGTGGCAGTTTGTATATCCGGTAGCGCCGTCGCTGATAGAGCGGTTGCTGCACCCGTCACCGAAGCTGTCGTCGAACAGGCTTGCGGAGACAAGATCGAGGGCGGCTGCTCCGGCTCCCAATGCGCGACTGGCTGCGAGAAGATGGAGGGCGGCAAGCTGGTCAGTTACGGCTGTGTTTTTCCAAACAAGACGGGTGCCACGAAAGCCACCTGTGACAGGACGGTAATGACCAGGAAGGGCACTGCGAAGACCACAATTCTCGGTGGATCGCGCCCTGTTCTGAAAGCCGACTGACTGCTTTTCGAGACCGTTCAATCCCGATTGCGGCCGGCCGGGCCGGTGCGTTGCGATCCTAGAACAGGAAATCGTATCAATCTCCCGACGTAGAGGAATATTTGCCGCCAGGTCCCATGCAC
>CAYJMY010000127.1:0-14703 GCA_964371125.1 uncultured Mesorhizobium sp.
GTTCTCGATGGACGGCATCATCGCCAATCTCGGCGGCGTCTGCGATCTCGCGGAAAAATACGGCGCCATGGTTATGGTCGACGACAGCCACGCGGTCGGCTTCGTCGGCAAGAACGGCCGCGGCTCTGCCGAGCATTGCGGCGTCGAGGGCAGGATCGACATCGTCACCGGCACGCTCGGCAAGGCGCTGGGCGGCGCCTCCGGGGGCTATACGGCGGCGAAGCGCGAAGTCGTCGACTGGCTGCGCCAGCGCTCGCGGCCCTACCTCTTCTCCAACACGCTGATGCCGGCCATCGCGGCGGCCTCGCTGACGGTGTTCGACATCGTCGAGGGCGGCGATGCGCTGCGTGAGAAGCTCAGGGCGAATGCGGAACGCTTCCGGACCTCGATGACGAAGCTGGGCTTCAAGCTCGCCGGCGCCGGCCATCCGATCATCCCGGTCATGATCGGCGATGCCGCGCTCGCCGCGCGCATGGCCGAGATGATGCTGGAGCGCGGTATCTACGTCGTCGGCTTCTCATTCCCCGTGGTGCCCAAGGGTCAGGCGCGCATCCGGACGCAGATGTCGGCGGCGCATTCGCCTGAGGATATCGACCGGGCGGTGGACGCGTTCGGAGAGGTGGGGCGGGAGTTGGGAGTGGTCTGAAATGGCTTCGTGGCCGCTCGACTACGCCAGGGACGGAGCGTGGGGTGGACATCGGTTCTTGTCCATCCTATGGAGCGCGCCTAAATTTGGTGGAGGTGGCGATGTCTAATTTTAAAAGCGACTTCTATGCTCAAATACTTGGAGCGAGCTTCGACTTAAATGCCCCTGGAATCTACCAATGGGAGATTGAGGGTGTCGGCATCTATGTTGGCAAGGCTCTGAAACTAAGGAGTCGCATTCGTGCCTACCCAAATAACGTGCGCAGGATGGTCGCAGGATTGCATTGGCACGGAGACCCTTCGAAGGAATTCCGGCCAATCCACAAGCGCCTCCGCGAGGCTCACGACAATGGAACAAAAGTCATCGTGAAAGTACTCGAGAATTGCCATCGGGATACTCGCGCCGAACGCGAACAGCATTGGATAAGCCAGCGGCTGGTTGAGTATCGGAACGGTGGTCCTCGTCTCTTGAACGCAGGCTTCTAACGAGAAAACTCCATGTCCAACATGATGCGCGCCCTGGTGAAGGCGAAGGCCGAGCCGGGAATCTGGATGGAGAACGTGCCGATCCCGGAAATCGGCCCCAACGACGTCCTGATCAAGATCCGCAAGACGGCGATCTGCGGCACCGACGTGCACATCTACAACTGGGACCAGTGGGCGCAGAAGACCGTGCCGGTGCCGATGGTGACCGGCCACGAATTCGTCGGCACGGTGGCGGACTTCGGCGCCGCCGTAACCGAATACAAGGTCGGCCAGCGCGTCTCGGGCGAGGGCCATATCGTCTGCGGCCACTGCCGCAACTGCCGCGCCGGGCGGGGGCATCTGTGCCGCAACACGCTCGGCGTCGGCGTCAACCGGCCGGGCGCCTTCGGCGAGTACCTTTCGATCCCGCAGCACAACGTCGTGCCGATCCCCGACGACGTGCCGGACGAGATCGCCGCGATCTTCGATCCGCTCGGCAACGCCGTGCACACGGCGCTGTCCTTCGATCTCGTCGGCGAGGACGTCCTGGTCACCGGCGCCGGACCGATCGGCATCATGGGCGCGCTGGTGGCGCAGTGCGTCGGCGCGCGCAAGGTGGTCATCACCGACATCAATCCCGTCCGCCTAGAGCTTGCCCGCAAGCTCGGCGTCCGTCACGTCGTCGACGCCTCGCAGGAGAAACTGCGCGACGTCATGCGCGGGATCGGCATGACCGAAGGCTTCGATGTCGGATTGGAGATGTCGGGGGCCGCGCCCGCCTTCCGCGACATGATCGATACGATGAACAACGGCGGCAAGATCGCCATCCTCGGCATCGCGCCGACCGGCTTCGAGATCGACTGGAACAAGGTGATCTTCAAGATGCTGCACCTGAAGGGCATTTACGGCCGCGAGATGTTCGAGACCTGGTACAAGATGATCGCGCTCGTCCAGGGCCCGCTCGACGTGTCGGGGCTGATTACCCACCGCATCGGCATCGACGACTATGTCGAGGGTTTCGAGGCGATGACGAGCGGCAATTCCGGCAAGGTGGTGATGGACTGGTAGGGGCGGAGGCGGTCAACCTTCCGGCCGCAACGTCTCGATGCCCTCGGCTTTCGCGGCCTCCCGGAGACGCCTATCGAGGGTGGCCAACGGCAAGTCCGCTCGTGCGGCAAGCTCCAGATATGCGGAATCGTAGATGGTCAAGCCCCTTCGCCGGGCGATCGCCGTCATCGACGCGTCGTCGGCGCTTGCGTCGATCGAGATCGGCAGGCGCGCGAGAATGCCGAGGACGGCATCGCTAGCGGCGGGAGCCAGCCGGCCGCGACGTTCGGCCATGACCAGCAGATTGCGCATTTCGTATCGCCAGATGACCGGAACGATCGCAGAGTCGCTCGTCAGGCGAGACTGGATCAGCGCGGCGAAAGCATCGGTCTCGTCGGGGAGGATCCACGCCGCGGCCACGGAGGCGTCGAGCACGAACGCCATCAGTAGCGATGTCCTTCGTGCCGCATGTCGAGCATGTCCTCGACGGAAATCCCGGTCCGGGGGAGCGAAGCGCGCAGTTCTTCCAGGTCGCGGATGGCGCGGGCGACTTCCTCTTCCCGGCGGATCGTCTCCGGCACGAGGCGTGCGACCGTCTTGCCGTGCCGCGTGATCAGCACGGTTTCACCCCGCTCCACCTCGCGGAGCAGCTCGGCGAACGTCGCCTTCGCCTGAGACGCCTGGACCTTCTTCATCGAAATGACCGGTTGTTCTGACCGGTCAAGATAATGACATTTCGCTCGTACGGCAATGGTGCGGATCACGGGCGCACCGGGCCTATCGCACAATCGCGGCTTCCAACGCCGACAAGCCTTTGCCGAGGGCTGCCCGTTCGCGCTCGCCCAGTTTTGCCAGGAGCGCGTCCTCGAAGGCCTTGGCCAGCGGCACCAACTCGCGGTAGGTCTTCTCGCCCGCACGGGTCAGCGAAAGCAGTTCCACACGGCGGTCGTTGCCGTCGACGGTTCTGGTCAGCCACTTGCGCCGTTCGAGTTCCGCCACGGCCCGCGATACCTTGGTCTTGTGCATGGAGGAGTGTTCCCCGATCGCGGTCGCGGTCATGACGCCGTTCTGTCCGAGCGTGGCCAGCGCCCGCCATTCCGGCCGGGTCATCCCGTGGCGATCCTTGTAGATCTTCTGGAACTCGCGGCTGACGGCGTCGGCGAGCCGGTTCAGCCGATAGGGGAGGAACGTCTCCAGGGCCAGCACGCCATCGAACGCGGCCGGATCGCCCCCCTTGCCTTCCGCCGCCTTGCCGTTACCTTCGATCGTCGCCACGTCGACCCCTCATTGTCGCGGATGGTTACAGATGCAACGAACCGGAGCGCCGGTCAATTCCGGCCGGCGAATAGGATCATGAAGGCGATGCTTGACTGCCGGCGGATGGCGCCGCGGCGCGGCTGGAACCGCAACGCAACGGGGAGGATCGTCCGTGGCTGACCGTCTCGTCATCCTGGGCTCGAAGGGCGGCCCGGCCCTGCGACCCGGCGGGCCGTGGCCAAGTTCGGCGCTGCTCGAGGCCGGCGGACGCCGGATCGTCGTCGATTGCGGGCTCGGCGTTACGCGCGGGCTGACCGAGGCCGGGCTGTCGCTGAAGACCCTCGACATCGTCTTCGTCACGCACCTGCATTCCGATCATGTACTGGAGCTTGGGCCGCTCCTGCACACGGCCTGGGCGGCCGGGCTGTCGACGCCGGTGCGCGTCTACGGGCCGGCCGGCACGGCCCACTACTGGACGCGGTTCCTGCAGTCGATGGAGTTCGACATCGAGATTCGCATCGGCGACGAAGGCCGGCCCGACATCGCCGGTCTGGTGACCGTCGAGGAGTACGGCGAAGGCGATGTTCTCGAGGAAGGCGCGCTCAAGGTACGGGCGCTGCGCGTCGATCACCCGCCCGTCACCGAATGCTATGCCTTGCGCTTCGACTTCGGCGGGCGCAGCGTCGTCTTTTCCTCCGACACCGTCTATTTCCGCCCGCTCGCCGATTTCGCCCGGGGCGCCGACGTGCTCGTCCATGAAGCGATGCTGGCCGACGGCATCGACCGCCTGGTGGCGCGGACCGGCAATGGCGAGCGGCTGAAGGAGCACCTCGTCGCCAGCCACAGCTTCGCCGCCGACGCCGGGCGCATCGCTTCGGAAGCCGGCGTCGGCCGGCTCGTCCTCAATCACCTCATCCCGGCCGACGACCCCGATTTCGGCATCGGGGAATGGATCGACGCGGTGCGCCCGACCTGGGGCGGCCGGCTGAGCGTCGCGGTGGACGGCCTGTCGCTGCCACTCGGCGACGGCATCGTCGATCCGCCGTCGGCGTAGGACGCCGGCATGGAGCCGGGCACCTCGTTCTACGTCTTCGCGGGGGTCTGGGGCCTCGCCATGGTGGCGGTGCTGATCTCGGCAATCCGGCTGTGCTACCGGGTCGAGG
This sequence comes from uncultured Mesorhizobium sp., assembly GCA_964371125.1. Taxonomy (GTDB): domain Bacteria; phylum Pseudomonadota; class Alphaproteobacteria; order Rhizobiales; family Rhizobiaceae; genus DUSC01. The sequence continues at coordinate 4,578 of CAYJMY010000127.1, forward strand.
AACGTTCCGACGCGCTGCGCAACCGCACGGGCCTGCCGATGCGCGCCAAGTGGCTGCAGGTCATCGTCAACCACGGCGTTGCCCGCGACGCGGAGACGCAGGCGCTGCGCCGGCGCGCCAACCAGCGCTTCGTCGTCATCCTCGCCGGCTTCGCGCTGTTCGGCCTGCTCCTGCGGTTCGCCGGTCCCGGCAGCTGAACGGGACGCGCCAGCGGCTTGTCGCGGATTGCGCGATTGCGCACGCCGTGCATAGTTCCCGCACCGACGGTGCATGGAAGGCGAGACAAAAAATGAGTTCGTCGCAGATCGATGCATTCGACCGCAAGATCCTTGCGCTGCTCCAGAATGACGCGCGGCTCACCAACAACGACCTGTCGGAGCGGGTCAATCTGTCTCCGTCGCAGTGCTCGCGCCGCCGCCAGCGCCTCGAGGAGGACGGCTACATTCGCGGCTACCGGGCGATCCTCGATCGCGACAGGCTGGGTTTCCCGCTGACCAACGTCGTGACCGTGACGCTCGCCACGCACAACCGCGACAACGCCCGGCGTTTCGCCGAACTCGTCGCGCGCCTGCCGGAGATCCAGGAGGCGCACGCGCTGACTGGGGAAATGGACTACATCCTCAAGGTCGTCACGCCGGACCTGAAGTCGCTCGCCGAATTCGTCAACGGCGAACTCCTGCCCCATGAATCGGTCCAGCACGTGAAGACGGCGATCGTGTTGGAGACGCTGAAGGAAACAGCCGCCCTGCCGCTGGGTGACCCGGTATCGCTCCGCTGATTGTTATGTTACATAGCAAAATGACGCATGCTCTTGTTGCTCTCTGCGACGGCAAGCGCTAGCGTCCGCCGGGGGAAATATCCGGGAGGAGGATATGGTGCTGCGCGTAGTGGAAACGCTGGCGAGGGGGCTCGCCATTCTCGGCGGGCTGGTCCTCGTCGTCATCACTGCCGTCGTGGCGATCTCGATCATCGGAAGGGGGCTGATCTGGGCCGGTCTCGGTCCCGTTCCCGGCGACTACGAGATCGTCGAGGCCGGTACGGGATTTGCCGTTTTCGCCTTCCTGCCCTGGTGCCAGCTGCGCCGCGGCCACGCCACGGTCGATCTCTTCACCTCCGTGCTGTCGGAAGGTGCCAACCGCTTCATCGACCTCGTCAGCGAGCTCCTGATGACAATCGTCATCGTGCTGATCGCCTGGCGCTTGTGGGCCGGCATGATCGACAAGATAAACTACGGCGAGACGACCTTCATCCTGCAGTTCCCGGTATGGTGGACCTATGCCGCCTGCATGGCGGCGGCGGCGGCGGCAGTCGTCGTGTCGGTCGTCGTGCTCGGCGTGCGGGTCGCCGAGGTCGCGAAAGGCCGCGCCATCATGGCGCCCGGGCAGGGGAGCACACATTGACCGCTTTCGAGATCGGACTGCTGTCCTTCCCCGTCCTGCTTGCGTTGATCTTCCTGCGCCTTCCCATCGGCCTGGCGATGCTGATTTGCGGCCTCGGCGGGACGTGGGTCCTCATGGGCGGCACGGCGCCGGTGCTGGCCAAGCTGAAGAACGAGACCTTCTCGACCTTCTCGAGCTATTCCCTGTCGATCATTCCGCTGTTCCTGCTCATGGGCCAGTTCGCCTCGCTCGGCGGCATGTCGCAGTCGCTGTTCGAGGCTGCGCAGAAATGGCTCGGCCACCGCCGCGGCGGCGTCGCCATGGCGGCGATCGGCGCATGCGCCGGATTTGGCGCGATCTGCGGTTCCTCGCTCGCCACCGCCGCAACCATGGGCCAGGTGGCGCTGCCCGAACTGCGTCGCTACGGCTATTCCGGAGCGCTCGCCACCGGGACGCTGGCCGCCGGCGGTACGCTCGGCATCCTGATCCCGCCCTCGGTCGTGCTGGTCATCTATGCGATCCTCGCCGAGCAAAACATCGCCAAGCTGTTCCTTGCCGCCTTCGTTCCCGGCATCCTCGCGGCGATCGGCTACATGATCGCGATCTCGATCTACGTGCGCATGAATCCGGGCTCGGCCGGCAGCAGCGCCCGCGCGCCCTATTCGGAACGCTTCCGCGCGCTGGCGGCGGTTTGGCCGGTGATGCTGGTATTCTTCGCCGTAGTCGGCGGCATTTACTTCGGCTGGTTTACGCCTACCGAAGGCGCGGCCGTCGGCGCGGCGGGCACCGGCGTGATCGCGTGGGTCAATGGCGGGCTGAACCGCCGCACGCTGATCGGTGCGGTCCTCGCCACCGCGAGCGCCACGGGGATGATCTTTTTCATCGTGCTCGGCGCAGGCTTCTACAATTCGTTCCTCGCGCTGTCGCAGGTGCCGCAGCAGGCGGCGGAGTTCATCTCCGGCCAGGGCTACAATCCGTGGTTCGTGCTGGTCGCCATCCTCGTGCTCTACCTGCTGCTCGGCTGCGTGATGGATTCGCTGTCGATGATCCTGCTCACCATCCCGATCTTCTTCCCGATCGTGACCGCGCTCGACTACGGCCTGCCGCCGGAAGAGTTCGCCATCTGGTTCGGCATCCTCGTGCTGATCGTCGTCGAGGTTGGCCTGATCACGCCCCCGGTGGGCATGAACCTGTTCGTCATCAACTCGATGGCAAAGGAAACGCCGATCGGCCAGACCTATCGCGGCGTCGTCCCGTTCGTCGTCAGCGACATCTTGCGCACGGCGGTCCTGACCGCGTTCCCGGTGATCTCGCTGTTCATGGTGCGCTGGCTCTACTGAGCTGCGCCGCGCTCTCAGCGCCGGGACTGCAGCGCCATGGTGAAGAGCGTGGTCGATCGCGCGCCCGAACGGCAGTAGGCGAAGATCGGGCCTTCGAGCTCTTCCAGCGCGGCGGCGGTCGCCGCGACAGCGTCGGGGGTGAAGATGCCGCCCGAGACCGGAATGTGGCGGAAGGCGAGGCCGGCGGCTTCGGCCGCGGCGCGCACCGAGTCGACGCTCGGCTGGCCGGGCTGCTCGTTGTCGGGACGGTTGCAGATCACCGACCGGTAGCCGGCGGCCTTGATCTCGGCGATCTGCTCGGGCGCGATCTGGCCGGCGACGGCGAAATCGGGGGTCAGCGGGCGGTAGTCCATGGCGTCTCCTCGCAGCGTGCCGGCGCCTCTGCCGGCCGCGGCGCAGTCATGCCATCAGGATGCGTCTGCCGCAACCGGGTCTGGATGACGCAGCGCCGGCGAGATGGCCGGAATCCGCGAGCGGAGCGCGCGCCCGACGATGATGCCGGCAACCATCGCCGCTAGGAAGACGACGGTCTCCGAGTAGCCGAGGCCGAGCGCGGGAACGGCGCCGCCCGGGCAGAAGCCGGCGATGCCCCAGCCGATGCCGAAGACGGCGGCGCCGCCGACCAGTTCGGCGTCGATGCGGCGCTGCTTCGGCAGGTCGAAGGTGGGTTCGAATACGGGCCGGGCTTGCCTGCCGAACACCAACCGGTAGCCGACGAAGGCGACCGCCAGCCCGCCGCCCATGACGAAGGCGAGGCTCGGGTCCCAGGTTCCGGCGATGTCGAAGAAATTGAGCACCTTGGCCGGGTTGGCCATGCCGGCGATGACGATGCCGAGGCCGAAGAGGCCGCCGATGAGGAAAGCCGACAAGATCCTGTTCATGACGGTCAGGCTCCGATGAGGTGGCGGACAACGAAGACGGTGGCGAAGGCAGTGGCCATGAAGGTGAGCACGGCGACGATCGAGCGCGGCGACAGCCGTGCGATGCCGCAGATGCCGTGGCCGGAGGGGCAGCCATTGCCGAAATGCACGCCGATGCCGACGAGAACGCCGCCGCCGATCAGGGCTATGGTGGAGACCGGCACGGAGAAGTCGACCGTTCCGCCGGCCAGCACGTAGGCGAGCGGCACGAGCGCCGAACCGACGAGGAAAGCGGCGCGCCACTGCCAATCGGCGGCGAGCGGCGGGATGACACCGGAGAAGATACCGGTGATGCCGGCGATGCGGCCATGGAGCGCCATCAGCAGCACGGCCGACAGGCCGATCAGCGCGCCGCCGAAAAGCGACTGGAATGGGGTGAAATCGGTCATCGGCAGATCCTCGGGCGCGTACGGCATTCAGGCCGCGCACACTAGGCTCCGAGGTCCGCCAAGTCGAACGACCCCGATCCCGGTTTCACTCCGATGTTAGGACGTTCTTGTCGTCTTTCCCTATAAATCGGAACGAAATTCTCCGAGACGAGAATGATCCCCGTCCGCAGCCGTCTCAGGCCGCGAACAGGCTGCCGGAGTCGGCCAGCGCGCGCAGGTGGTGGTCATGGTCGCCGAAGGTGAGGTCGATCATGGTCATACGCTTGAAGTAGTGGCCGATGGCATATTCCATGGTCATGCCGACGCCGCCGTGCAGCTGGATGGCGTTCTCGCCGGCGAGCCGCCCGCTGCGCCCGATCTCGACCTTGGCGGCGTGCATGGCGCGCGCGCGTTCGGCCGTGTCGTCGTCGTCGGCCATCGTCGTCGCGTAGAGCGTGATCGAGCGCGCCTGCTCGAGCGCGACGTAGATGTCGACCGCCTTGTGCTGCAAGGCCTGGAACATGCCGATCGGCACGCCGAACTGCTTGCGCACCTTGATGTAGTCCAGCGTCAGCGCATGCATGGCCGACATCACGCCGACGGCTTCCGCGGCGAGCCCGGAAATCGCCTGGTCGATCACGCGGCGCACCAGCGGAAGTCCGCCTTCGGCATCGCCGAGCACGGCGTCGGCGCCGACCTTGACGTTGTCGAGCGCAATCTCCGCGGCGCGATGCCCGTCCTGCATGACGTAGCCCTGGCGCGATACGCCGGCCGCGTTCGCGTCGACGAGGAAGACGCCGATGCCGCCCTCGTCGCGCGCGCCGCCGGCCGTTCGCGCCGTGACCACCAGCGTGTCGGCGCTGTCGCCATGCAGCACGACGCCCTTGGCGCCGGAGAGCACGTAGCCGGAACCGTCGCGGCGCGCCGTCGTCTCGACGTGGTGGAGGTCGTAGCGCGAATGGCGTTCGGCCTGGGCGAAGGCGACCTTGCGCGATCCGTCGGCGATGCCGGGGATGAACGCGGCCTTCTGCGCGGCGCTGCCGCCCAGCCGCAGGAAGCCGCCGCCGAGCACGACGGTCGGGAAGTATGGTTCGAGCGCGAGCACGCGGCCGAGCGCCTCCATGACGATCATCGTCTCGACGGGGCCGCCGCCGACGCCGCCGTCCTCCTCGGAAAACGGCAGGGCCATCAGCCCCATCTCGGCATAGCTGCGCCACATCTCGGCGCTCCAGCCCTCGGGCGAAGCCATGGCGCGCTTGCGCTGCTCGAAGCCGTATCCGGCGGCGAGCAGCCGATCGAGCGAGTCCTTCAGGATCGACTGTTCTTCGGTGAGATCGAAATCCATTTCAAAGCTCCGGGGTAACGAGTTCTATCGCATATTGCTTGACAAAATATCGCAATGTGCGATCATTTGAAGGTGGTCAAGGCTGTCGTGATCCTTCCCGCGGCGGCGAAGTCTCTTCGCCGGCATCGCAACGAGGCGGGCAGGATCCTCGACAAGATCGAGGCCTATGCTCTCGATCCGGCGACTCAGGCAAACAACGTGAAAAAGCTTGTCGGAAGCGCAGCCCTGCGCCTTCGGGTCGGCGACTTCCGGGTGGTCTTCGAGGAAACGGAGACCGAGATCATCGTCACCAGGATCGGGCCGCGCGGCTCGGTCTACGACTAGCGGAGCGAGAACGTGAACGTCCAGTATTTCATTACGCCGACGGGCGAGGAGATGGCGATCCTGCCGCGTGCCGAATTCGAGGCGTTGACCGAAGCGTCGGCCCATGCCCGGGACGTCGAAGACTATCGCGCCGGCCGCCTGCCGGGCCTCTCGCCCGAACAGGCGAGGGCGCTCGTCGAGGCGCCGTCGCCGCTGGCGTTCTGGCGCAAGTTTCGCGGCCTGACGCAATCGGCGCTGGCGGCGAAGGTCTCGATCGCTCAGAACTACCTGTCCGACATCGAGAACGGCCGGCGGGCAGGGCCGGTCGAGCTTTGGCTGAAGCTGAGCCAGGTTCTCGCCGTACCGGTCGAGGCGCTGGTCGATTCCGACTAGTCGAGACACGCTACAGCCCCAGAACGGCCTTGGCGATGATGTTCTTCTGGATCTCGTTCGAGCCGCCGTAGATCGAGACCTTGCGGTTGTTGAAGTAGGACGGCGCGGCGTGGCTGCCGTAGCCGGGCCCGATCGGCGGCTCGTTGGAGAAGTCGTCCGTCTCCGGCTGGTAGGGCATGGCGTAGGGGCCCATCACCTCCATCAGCAGGTGGGTGGTCGCCTGCTGGATCTCCGACCCCTTGATCTTGAGGTAGGAGGACGCCGGGTCCGGCCGCCCGGTGGCGCCGCGTTTGGCGTCGGCGGCGACGACGCGCAGCTGCGTCATCTCCAGCGCCTTCAGTTCGACCTCGATCGCCGCGATCTTCTCGCGGAAGCGCGGATCCTCGATCAGCGGCCGCCCGCCCGACATCTCCTTGCCGGCGAGCTCGCGGATACGGGCGATGCGCTGCTTCGACATGCCGACGCGGGCGATGTTGGTGCGCTCGTTGCCGAGCAGGAATTTTGCGTAGTCCCAGCCGCGGTTCTCCTCGCCGACGAGGTTTTCGACTGGCACGCGCACGTCGGTGAAGAACACTTCGTTGATCTCGCGGCCGCCGTCCATGGTGACGATCGGACGGACCTCGATGCCCGGAGTGCGCATGTCGATGAGCAGGAAGGAGATGCCCTCCTGCTTCTTCGCCTCGGGATTGGTGCGCACCAGGCAGAAGATCCAGTCGGCGTACTGGGCGAGCGTCGTCCAGGTCTTCTGGCCGTTGACGACGTAGTGGTCGCCGTCGCGCACGGCCTTCGTCTTGAGCGAAGCGAGGTCGGAACCGGCGCCGGGCTCGGAGAAGCCCTGGCACCACCAGTCGTCGAGGTTGAGGATGCGCGGCAGGTAGCGCGCCTTCTGCGCCGCGCTGCCGAAGGTGTAGATGACCGGCCCGACCATGTTGACGCCGAAGGCCAGCGGCTGCGGCGCCGGGTGGCGCTGCAACTCCTCGAGGAAGATGTACTGCTTCATCGGGCCCCAGCCGGTGCCGCCATATTCGACCGGCCAGTGCGGCGCGCCCCAGCCCCTGGCGTCGAGGGTCCGCGTCCAGGCGACGTATTCCTCTTTCGACACCATCTCGCCGTCGAGCAGCTTCTGGCGCGTGGCCTCCGGCACATTGTCGCGGAAGAAGGCGCGAACCTCCTCGCGGAACGCGTTTTCCTCAGGCGTGAAACGAAGGTCCATGGATTCTCTCCTTGTCTGCCAATCGCCCCCTCGCCGGCCCTGCGGGCCGCTTCTCCGCCTGCCCGGGGCAGAGGAAGCGCCCTTCATCGGGGCCGGCGCTTCTCCGGCCCGGGCTCCTCTCCCCTGGGCGGGGGAAGAGCGCCGGGCGCAGCGAGGCGGTGAGGGGGTGTTTCAAACTACACGATTTCCAGCAGTCCCGCGCCGCCCATGCCGCCGCCGATGCACATGGTGACGACCGCGTATTTGACGCCGCGCCGCTTGCCCTCGATGAGCGCGTGCCCGGCCAGCCGGGCGCCGCTCATGCCGTAGGGGTGGCCGACAGCGATGGCGCCGCCGTTGACGTTGAGCTTGGCCGGGTCGATGCCGAGCCGGTCGCGGCAGTAGATGACCTGCACGGCGAAGGCTTCATTGAGTTCCCACAACCCGATGTCGTCGACCTTCAATCCGTGGCGCTCGAGAAGACGGGGCACGGCGAAGACCGGGCCGATGCCCATTTCGTCGGGCTCGCAACCGGCGACATTGAAGCCGCGGAAGATGCCCATCGGCTCGACGCCGCGGCGCTCGGCCTCCTTGCTGCTCATCATCACCGCGGCAGCCGACCCGTCGGAGAGTTGGCTCGCATTGCCGGCGGTGACGCAGTAGCCCTCGCCCTTGACCGGCTTGAGGCTGGCGAGGCCCTGCGCCGTCGTATCGGCACGCGGGCCCTCGTCGTGCGCGACCTCGATCTCCTTGTAGGAGATCTCCTTGGTCTCCTTGTCGACCACCGCCATACGCGTCTTCATCGGCGCGATCTCTTGCGTGAAGCGGCCGGCCTCGCGCGCGGCGGCCGTGCGGCGCTGCGATTCCAGTGCGTATTCGTCCTGCCGCTCGCGGCTGATGCCGTAGCGTTTGGCAACCACCTCGGCCGTGTCGATCATGGTCATGTAGGCTTCTGGCTTGATCGCCATGAGCTTGTCGTCGGCCATGCGGAAGCGGTTCTGACGCTCGTTCTGTACCAGGCTGATCGATTCGAGCCCGCCGGCAATGCCGATCTTGACGCCGTCGTTGCGGATCGCGTTGGCGAGCAGCGACATCGACTGCAGGCCCGACGAGCATTGGCGGTCGATGGTGGTGCCCGCCGTGGTGACCGGCAGGCCGGCCGCGAGCAGGGCGCGGCGCGCGACGTTCAGCCCGTCCGTTCCCTCCTGCATGGCGCACCCCATGATCACGTCCTCGATCTCGGCACCGTCGATGCCGGAGCGCTTCAGCGCGTGCTCGATGGAATGCGCCCCGAGCGTGGCGCCTGTCGTGTCGTTGAAGGCGCCGCGGTAGGCTTTGCCGATCGGCGTGCGGGCGGTGGATACGATGACTGCGTCGACCATGTTTTCCTTCCTATGAGGCGGTTGCCTGGGCGGCGCGAGCCGCCTCCTGGCGTTTCAGTTCGAGCTTAGACAGTTTGCCGACCGGCGTCCGCGGCAGGGCCGGCCGCATTTCCAGCGCCTTCGGCATCTCGTGCCGGCCGACGCGGTCCTTCAGGAATTCCGTCAGCGCCTCCAGCGTCAGCGGCGACGCGCCGTCGCGCAGCTTGACGAACGCCTTCGCCGCCTCGCCGCGATAGGCGTCGGCAATGCCGATGACCAGCGCCTCTTCGACGTCGGGGTGTTCGTAGATCGCCTGCTCGATCATCTGCGGATAGACGTTGAAGCCGCCGGAGATGATCATGTCCGACTTGCGGTCGACGAGGAAGAAGAAGCCGTCCTCGTCCATGTATCCGATGTCGCCGGTGAGGAAGCCGCCGTCGGCGAAGGCCGCCTTCGTCTCGTCCGCCCGGTTGAGGTAGCCTTTGGTGACGTTCGGGCCGAAGATGCGCAACTCGCCGGTCTCGTTCGGCGCGAGCACGCGGTGCGGGTCGTCGAGCGCGACGATGTCGATGTAGACGCCGGGCAGGGGCAGGCCGATCGTGCCCGCCTTGTCCGGCCGGTTCTTCGGGATGTTGGTGCCGGCCGGCGCGGTCTCGGTCATGCCCCAGCCGCCGAGCAGCTCGATGTCGGCCATCGCCTTCAGCCGGCGGGCGACTTCGACCGGAAGCGGCGCGCCGCCCGACGCGCAGTAGCGCAGGCTGGAGAGGTCGGCCGAGGCGAAGCGCGGCAGCTGCGACAGCGCGATCCACATGGTCGGCACGCCGGCGAAGACGGTGGCGCCGCGCTCGATCTCGGCGAGCGCGGTCTCGGCGTCGAAGCGCGTATGCAGGAGAAGCGTCTGGCCGTCGATCATCGCGCGCAGCATCACCGCGACCAGCGCGTAGATATGGAACAGGGGCAGGAAGAGGAGGAAGCGTTCCTGTCCCGGCCGCGTCAACCCGTCGGCCTGGCTCCACAGGACGTAGGACGAAACGGCCGCCGAGAGGTTGGCGTGGGTGAGCATCGCCCCTTTCGGTAGGCCTGTCGTGCCGCCGGTGTATTGCAGCAGCGCGAGGTCCGCGGCGGACAGGTCGGGCGGGGCGGCATCGCCGTCAGCCTCGCCGGCGAACGCGTCCCAGCCGACGATGCCCAGACCCGCCGGCAGCGGTCCGGTCAGCGGCGAGGGGCCGAAGGCCGCATCGTCGCCGACGATCAGGCGGTCGATCAGGCCGGCGGCGAGCAGCCGCTCCGCGCCGATCGCCATCTCGCCGATATTGGTCGTGACCAGGATGCGCGCGCCGCTGTCGGCGAGCTTGTGGGCGAGCGTCGCGGCGCTGTCGAGCGGGCTCAGGTGCACGATGGTGGCGCCGGCGCGCAGCGCGCCGAAGAAGGCGAAGGGGTGGTAGAGCGTGTTGGGCAGGAAGAGCGCGATCCGCGTCCCGCGGCCGCAGCCGGCGGCGAGGAAGGCGGCCGCGGCGCGGTCCAT
>CAYJMY010000128.1:0-14613 GCA_964371125.1 uncultured Mesorhizobium sp.
CCCCTCGCTGTCAGCGATCATCGGCTATTTCGCTGATTTCGGCGACCGGACCGCGTCTATCGCGCAGACGTGGCCCGACCGTTTCGTCCAGGAAATGGTCGATATGGTCGTGGATCGGCGTGCGCTCCGCCTACGCTACGGCCTTCTCCACCGCGTCGAGCTGTTGGGCGATGTCGATCTTCCGCCTCGATCATGACGACAACGCTGCGCGGGTGCCTCGACGATGGTCGCCATCGGTCATCTCCCGTCCGCGCCCGCAGGCGGACGCCGTCCGTTGCAGAGCGTGACGCGTCCAGTCGAATCCACTCTGCCGGCGACGGCTCGCTCGGCCGAGGTCCAGCATCGACCTTCGCGACCGTCCTGTTGGATGGCCACGCCAAACGACAAACAGAATTTCGCGTCACTCGGCCAAGCCGTCCACCTCCGTAGCTTCACTGGCGCCTTCTGCCGTCATTGTTCCAGGGCGAACCCGCCTGCCGAGGTCGGCGCCCATTCGGTGCGAGAGCCTTGTCGCGATGCGGCGGACATTGGCGATGATCTGCTCGCGCTTGGCATCGGTGACGTCGTCGACCGGCAGGCTGACGGCGACGCCGGCGATCGGACGGTTGCGCGAATCCAGCACGGATGCGCCGAAGCAGACGATGCCTTCGGCGACCTGCTGGTTATCCACCGAGTAGCCGGCGCCGCGGATCTCGTGGAGTTCGTCGATGAGCGAATCGACGGAGCGGACGCTCATCGGCGTGCGCGGCGCGGGCAGTCCGTCGGCATAGAGCCGGCGAACCTCGAAGTCTGTCATGTAGCTGAGGAAGGACTTGCCGGTCGCGGTGAAGGCGGCGGGCAGCCGCATGCCGGCGCGGAACTCGATCAGCGAATGGGAGACGGCCGAATTGCGCGCCGCAATATAGACGACCTCCGCGCCCTCCAGCACCGTCAGAGTGATGGTGGCGCCGGGGAGCTCGGATTCCCGGTCCCAGATGGAGGCGAACTCGGCGGCGACGTCCGACTGCTCGGTGAAGGCGTTCGACCAGCGCATAACGTGAGGGCCGAGCTGGAAGGTCTGGTCCGGCCGGCGGATCAAGAGCTCTAGCTGGACGAGCGTGTTGCACAGCGTGTGCGCCGAGCTCTTGGCGATGTCGAGATGGCGCGCGATGTCGGTGAGGGTCGGGTAGCTCTTGGAGCGCGCCGCAAAGTCGAGGATGCGCACGCCCCGCTCGAGGGCGGGCACGAGCTTTGAGCGGTCGATGTCACCATGCATTTATTTCACCACCTGTGCCGCCGCCTTTTTCGGCCGTCGGGAATCATCACCCTCCGACAGCGATTTTCCTTGACGTCATCTATCACGTTGGTTAGCGTTTTGTCCACGGGAATAAGTTCAACATTCTGAACAGTCGGAAGTTCAGCGAAAATCGTCCGACGCCGTGAGAAGCCTCCGCAAGAGGGGCAATTCGTCGTCCATGGGGGGGCCAGGGCATGGTGATGAGCCTTCGGGACTGGGCGATCCGGTTCAGCGAAGCATCGGATCGAGACCAGACAATCGGCGCGATGGCCAGGTACTTCACCTGTTCCTATCTATGGGACATGGGAACGGCCAAGGTCATCGTCGAGATGGTCGACGGCAAGGTCTACCGGATCAATACCGATCCCCAGCCCCTCGACGCCTACGATTTCGCGCTGCGGGCGAGCCCGGCGACGTGGCGCGAGTTTGCTCGCCCTGTTCCGGGGCCCATGTATCACGGCATCTGGGCGGCGAGTTTCCGCCGTGACCTGAAGATCGAGGGCAACATCCTCGTGATGATGCAGAACCTCCGCAATTTCACGGTCCAGTTCGAACTGCTGCGCAAGGTCGGCGTCCCCGTCTAGACCGCCATCGCCACCGTTGATGTGAAGGAAACAGCATGGCCAAGCATTCACCGGTCATCGGCCGCTATGTGACGATCGAAGTCGACGGCTACGAGTACAAGGTCTTCTACCTGCGCAACGGACGCGGCCAGCCGCTGGTCTGCCAGCACACGGCTGGCTGCCACAATCACCAGTGGCGTGGCCTGCTCGAGGATCCGGAAATCACCAAGGAATACGACGTCATCGCCTACGACCTGGCGCGTCACGGCAAGTCCGACCCGCCGCACAATCGCGAATGGTGGAAGGAGGAGTACATCCTTACCGCCGACCACTACATGAAGTTCATCGTCGCCCTGTGCGATGCGTTGGAACTCAAGGATCCGATCTTCATGGGTTCGTCCTTCGGCGGCAACGTCGCGCTGCAATTGGCGCTACATTATCCGGACCGGTTCCGCGCGGTGATCCCCGTCGAGGCTGCCGAACACGCGCCGGGCTTCTTCCTCGACTGGTGGCGCCATCCGCACGCCAACGCTGCGCAGGTCTGCGCCAGCGGCGTCTGGGACCTGATGGCCCCTCAGTCGCCCGACATGGACCGCTGGCTGACCTGGCACTACTACACGCAGGGCTCCGAGGCGTTCAAAGGCGACCTCTATTTCTACTCGGTCGATCACGACCTGCGCGGCAAGCTCGGCAACATCGACACCAAGCGCTGCCCGGTGATCATGATGACCGGAACCTACGACTACCTGACGCCGCCGGAAGCGACCGAGGGGACGGCCAGGCAGATCCCCGGCGGCATCTACATCGAGATGGAGGACATCGGCCATTTTCCGATGTCGGAGAACTATCCGCTCTTTGCCGTCTACCTGAAGGAAGCACTTCGCATCATCGAAGAACGGACCTGACCGGTCCGGCTACGCGAGGGTCACCAGAATGAAGATCATAGAGTTCGACGACAAGGGACGCCGGGTCGAGGTCGACGGCGCCGCGGTATCGTCGAAGGCGCCGGGCTCTGCCCTCGCTCCGCGCCCGTCGCTGTCCGGCGCTCTGAAAAGCGCGCCCGCGCCTTCGCGGCGTGAACGGCGCAAGTCGTCCGGCATCGAACTGCACATGTTCCAGACCGGTACGTTGCGCACGAAGGTGAAATACATCAAGATGAACCAGGGTGAGCAGGATTACGAGATTCCCGTTCCCTGGTTCCTGATCCGCCACCCGCAAGGCAACGTCGTGATCGACGGCGGCAATGCAGTCGAGGCGGCGATCGACAAGCGCGGGCACTGGGGCGCCATCGTCGACGCCTACGATCCGGTCATGGCGATTTCGGACAATTGCGTCGACCAGTTGAAGATGGTCGACGTGGCGCCGCACGACGTCCGTTTCGTCGTGCAATCGCACCTGCACCTCGACCATACCGGAGCGATCGGCCGCTTCCCCCGAGCCACCCATATCGTGCAGCGCGCCGAATACGACTACGCGATGAAGCCTCACTGGTTCGCGGCCGGCGCGTACATCCGCGCCGACTTCGACCGGCCGGGGCTGAACTGGAAGTTTCTCGGCGGCGAATACACCGACAACTATGACCTCTTCGGTGACGGCACCGTGCGGATGATCTTCACGCCGGGACATTCGCCCGGCCATCAATCGTTCCTGGTGACACTGCCCAAGACCGGGCCGGTCCTGCTGACCATCGATGCCGCCTACACGATGGATCATTGGGAAAACAAGGCGCTGCCGGGTCTCGTCAACTCGTCCTCGGACGCCGCGGATTCCGTCGCGAAGCTGCGCCGCATCGCGAAGGACACCGGGGCGATGGTCGTCACCGGGCACGATCCCGACAACTGGACCACCTTCCGCAAGGCCCCCCACGATTTCTACGACTGACCCCGGCCGTCGCCGGAGCAGGAAACAAGGAGGAGGATACCGAAATGAGATATGCGAAGATCCTGGCCGTGGCAGCGGGTGTGCTGTCGCTGGCCGCCAACATGTCTTGGGCCGAAGGGCTCGACGAACTCGATCAGGACGTCGTCAAGCGGCTCTACAACCCCGACATGATCGATCCGATGCAGCCGATCGGCTCGAGCGCCTGGCGCGACTTCACGGCGAAGAACCCGCCGCCGTGGAAGATCGGCTATGCGTCGAGCTACGCCGGTAACACTTGGCGTGCGGCGGTGATGAACGAGTTGGACAACGTCATCATACCCGAATGGAAGAGCCTCGGCCTTCTGTCCGAACTCGTCGTCACCCAGTCGAACCTGAACGATTCTACGCAGATCCAGCAGATGCGCCAGCTCGTCGACCAGGGCGTCGACGCGATCATCGTCTGCTGCTCGAACCCGACCGCGCTCAACGCGACCGTCAAATACGCCGCCGACAAGGGCGTGCCGGTGTTCTCGCTGACCGGCTACCTGACCTCGGAATACTCGATCAACTCGTCGGTGAACTACCAGGTGGCCGGCTTCGAGATCGCCAGGGAATTGGTCGACCAGCTCGGCGGCAAGGGCAATGTGCTTGTCGTCGAGGGCATTCCGGGCACCTCCGGTTCGGATAGCCAGAACCGCGGCGTGCTCGCCGGCCTCGCGACCTCGCCCGACATCAAGGTTGTCGGCAGCGTCGCCGGCATGTGGACCGACCAAGTCGCGCAGGGCGAAGTGCAGAAGTGGCTGGCGACCAATCCCGGCCAGCTCGACGGCATCGTCGTCCAGTCGGCCGCCGAGATGGGCGTCCTTCGCGCCGTCCAGCAGTCGGGCCGCGGCAACATCCCGGTCGCCATCGGCGGCGAACTCGGCGCCCTGTGCTACTGGCGCAAGAACCCCGACTACCTGACCGCTGCCTATCAGGTGTGGCCGCCGGCAGACGAGATCCAGCTGATCTGGAACATCATGATGCGCACGCTCCAGGGCCAGGGCCCGAAGGTGCAGTCGATCCTCGTCGACCCGGTCAAGATGAACCATGCGGATCTGGTCGCGGTGATGAACGAGGACTGCAACCCCGATAGCCCCGACTGGCTCGCAGTGGGCGCAAACCGCTGGGGCGGCGATCCGGCCTACCTGGACAAGTTCTTTCTGCGTCCGGCCGATCCGAAGGCCTACAAGCGCTGATCTGTTCGTGGGAGGCCGCCAGCCGAAGGCGGCCTCCGTTCCCTTTTCTTACGACCCCTAATTGGATCACCGATGACGGCCGAAGCCGCCTCCTTCACGCAAGCACAGCTCGGTCGCGAGACGATCGTCGTGCGCAACGTGAAGAAGTATTTCGGGCCCACCCGGGCGCTCGACGGGGTCAATTTCTCGGCCCGCGCAGGCGAGATCCATGCCGTCGTCGGCGGCAATGGTTGCGGCAAGAGCACGCTTGCGAAGGTGGTGTCGGGCATATTGCCCATCGATTCCGGGTCGGTCTCGATCCTCGGCGAAACGCCGTCGACGCCGGCTGAGAGCCGCGCGCTCGGCATCTCGACTGTCTACCAGGAGGTACTCGTCGCCGACGAAAGCAGCGTCGTCGACAACATCTTCATGGGAGCGGACCGCCTCTTTTCCAAGACGCTGTCGCAGGAGCGCAAAGTCGCCCGCGCCGAGCAGCTTATGCAGGAGCTTTCTGGCGAACACGTCGACCCTCACGCGCTCGCCGGGACCCTGCCGCTTAGCCTCAAGCAGTGGATCACGATAGCGCGCGCACTGCTGTCGGAGCCGAAGATCCTCATCCTCGACGAGAGCTCGGCAGCGCTCGACTTCGATTCGACCGAACGGCTCTTTGCCAAGATGCGGGCACTGCGCGACGCCGGCACGACGGTGCTGATCGTCACCCACCGTATCGCCGAACTGATCCGTATCTCCAACCGAGCGACCGTGCTTCGCGACGGACGCGACGTCGGCGTGCTCGAAAAGCACGAGATCACCGAGAAGAACCTGCTCGCCCTGATGACGGGTGAAGCGCCCGGAACTGGCCACTTCGCCCATGAGCCGCCGCAGCCTCCTACGCCTGAGCGGGCGATGAAGGCGCGGAGGCTCGTGGTGTGGCCGAACGGCCGGGCCTTCGACTTCGACCTGCGGCGCGGCGAAATCGTTGGCGTCGCCGGTCTGGACGGACAGGGACAGGATGCTTTCGTGCGCGTGCTGGCCGGGGTGAAGGCTCCGATCGGCGGGACCATCGAGGTGCAGGACCGGGACGGCGCCTGGTCG
This sequence comes from uncultured Mesorhizobium sp., assembly GCA_964371125.1. GTDB lineage: Bacteria > Pseudomonadota > Alphaproteobacteria > Rhizobiales > Rhizobiaceae > DUSC01. The sequence goes on from CAYJMY010000128.1 coordinate 6,012, forward strand.
CCGGTGCGCGGTCTCCAGGAAGCGGTGGCCGCGCGCATCACCTATGTGTCCGGCGATCGCAAGCGTGAGGGGATCTTCGCCTCGCTGTCGATCTTCGAGAACATGGTCATGCCGCTCTACAGGGAGAAGCGACGCGCCGGCGTACTCGGGCTGATCGACTGGGCGACGCTCAACGCGATCTTCAAGCGAGAGGCCGACAACCTGCTGATCAAGTTCGGCGTCAAGGAAGACCGCATCACCTCCCTATCCGGCGGCAACCAGCAGAAAGTGCTGATCGGTCGCGGTTTCGCCATGCGCCCGGACGTCATCGTTCTCAATGACCCGGCGCGCGGCATCGACGTCGGCGCCAAGGCCGAACTCTACAAGCACCTGTCGCGTTTCGCCGAGGAAGGGCGATCGGTGGTCTACCTGTCGTCCGAGATCGAGGAATTCCTCGGGTTCGCCACGCGGGTGGTCGTGTTCCGCGACGGTGCCCCGTTCGATGCCTTCGATGGCCGCAGGCTCGACGCCAAGCAGGTGCTCGAGGCGATGTTCGGCCAGACCTCCGGCAAGGGGCTCCTGGGACCGCACGGATTGCGTCCGGGCGCGCCCGATCGCCGGGAGCGCAGCGTGGCGCTAGAAGACGGCGTCCGCGTCAAGGTCGTGGTCCCGGCCGACATCAAGGCGACACTGAAGACTCCCGCCCCGGTGCAGACCATGCGCGAACGCCACGTCGCATTGGCGCCGGAGGCGGCGCCAGTACAACACGCGCCGCGGACAATCCGCGTCGTCGAGTTCGACGCGACAGGCCGCCGCGTCGACGGGGGACGGCCATGAACGCGGTCGCCAGCCAGCATCCCCCGACGACCGTTTCGGGATCGTCACACGGCAACGATCCCCAATCCACGGCGCAGGGCGGGCGGTCGAACCCGTTCCTGCTGATGCCAATCACGCTCTTCTTCGCGCTGTTGGCGGTCGCTGTTCTGCGTTCGCCGAGCCTGATGACGAGCAGTGGCATCGGCGCTGCCATCATCGTCGTCACGCCGCTGATCCTGGCGACCTACGCACTGATGGCCTCGGTGATTTCGGGCCGTGGCACGGTCGACCTGTCGATCGGACCGCTGATCGGCTTCATCAACGTGACCCTGATTCAGCTCCACGGAACCGGGGTGCTCGCCAATCCCATCGCCGTCTTCCTCTACGCCGTGGCCGTGGGAGCGGCCTACCAGGTCCTGTTCGCGCTGATCGTGATCTACGTGCGGGTACAGCCGATCATCGTCTCGCTGTCGGGCTACCTGGCGCTGTCGGGCATCAACCTGGTCATCCTGCCGCGGCCAGGCGGAGTCGCGCCGGAATTCATGGCCGAGTGGGGATATGGAACGTCGATCTTCTCGCCGATCCTGTTCATCCTGCTGTTTGCTGCCGGGGCGTGGCTGCTGTTCACGCGCACCGCCTTCTACACCCATCTGCGGCTGATGGGCTCCGACGAACGCGCAGCGTATACGAGCGGCGTGCCGATCACCATCGTGCGCATCGGCGCGCACGTCATCTCCGGCGGCTTCGCCGGATTGGCGGCGATCTGCTTCACCGCGTTGATCTCGTCCGGAGATCCCTCGCAGGGGACGACCTATACGTTGATCGCGGTGACGGCGCTCGTTCTCGGGGGCGCTTCGCTCGCGGGCGGCCGCGGCGGCGTGTTCGGCTCGGCGCTCGGCGCGGTGAACCTCTACCTGATCACCTTCGTGCTGGCGACGTTCAACTTCGGCGCGGTGCAGAGCTTTGTCACCAATCTCGCCTACGGCACGATTCTCGTCGTCTCGCTGCTCCTGACGCTGCTGATCCCGGTCATCCAGCGCCATATCCGCAACTTTTCGCCGCTCCTCTACTTCGTCGCTCTGTCGGTCGTGGTGCTCGGCATCATCCTTCACGCGACATTCGACTATTCGGCGCTGGGAAGCGTCGGATCGGCGCTCCCCGGTCCCCTCGACATGCAGACGGCGCTGACGGGACCGCTGGAGATCGCCACCATATCCCCGCAGACGCAGTCCCTGCGCGTCGCCGCCGCGCCTCTGGTGCTGTCGGCGCTGCTGCTTGTGGTCATCGCCATATTCACCCGGGTCGCCATCACCGAGGCCGGACGCCGCAACATCGCACCCGCGGTCGCCGTCGTTGTCGGCGCGCTGGTCCTCGGCGGCGCCTGGCTGATGGCGCGTGAGGCGGCTGTGCCCGAAGTCCCGGCTAAAGAGGCCCCGCAATGATTGCGCGGACCCCCGAGATGGGCCTCGGTGCCCGCATTGTCGGGCTGGTCGTAGGCCTGATCCTGACCGGCATCGGCGTGATCATGGGCTTCGTCCAGGGAGCCTCCGTGCAAATCATCATCCTCGCGGCGATCGCGACGATCGCGCTCTGGATGTGGGGTTGGCGCTATGTGCTCGGCCAGTTCCTCGAAACGGCCGACGGCGCGGAGGGACCGCAACCCGTCCGGCAGTTGTGGATCGCGTATCGCTGGCCGCTTCTCGGGCTGGCAGCGATCCTGATCGCCTTTGTGGTGCTGAGCCTCACCGTCAGGGGGTTCTTCAACGTCTGGAACGTGATCTCGCTGCTGATCCTGCTCTCCATCCTCGTCCTGACGAGGACGCTCGGACGGCAGTTCCAGCAAAACCGCTCCGCCTTCATCGGCATCATGGTTCTGTCGGGCCTGTTCTCGGTCGGCGCCATGAACATCGACGGCTTCGCCTCGGCCAGCAACATCAAGTCGATGCTCCTGTTCGCGTCATTCCTCGGCCTCGCCTCGGTCGGCCAGACGCTCGTGGCGCTGCTTGGCGGCCTCGACCTGTCGATCCCCTTCATCATCGGCGCGGCGAACGTCGGCTTGCTCTACCTCATTTCGCTCGGCGTGCCGCCATGGCTGGCCACGCTCATCGTTCTCGCCGTCGGCGTCATCCTCGGCGTGATCAACGGCTTCCTCAGCTACCGCCTCCAGGGGCAGGCGCTGATCGTGACGCTGGGAACCGGCTTCGCCATCTCCGGCGGCGTGCAGATCATCACGTCCATCGGATCGGCCTATTCGGGAAACGTCTTCGGCACGGTGCCGGGCTGGCTGTCCAACCTGTCGTCGATGAACGGCTCGACCTTCGGCATGCCGTTTCCGCCCGCGATCGCGATCTGGATCGGCATCGCGATCTTCCTGATCCTGGGTATGCGCTACACCGTCTATGGCCGCTATCTCTATGCGCTCGGCGTCAACCGCACGTCCGCGAGCCGGGTGATGATTTCCGAGCTGCGCTACTGGGTGATGATGTACGCGCTGTCGGGGTTCTTCGCCGCCATGACCGGGTCGCTGCTGCTCGGCTGGTCGGGCGGTGGCTTCATCGGGGTCGGCGACCAATATCTGTTCCTGACGCTCGCGGCCGTGGTGGTCGGGGGTACCTCGCTGCTGGGCGGTCAGGGCGGCTACGGCTTCACCGTGATCGGCGTCCTCGTGCTTCAGGTCCTGTCGAGTTTCCTCGTCGGCATAGGCCTCAACTTCCAATGGCAGCAGTTCATCTTCGGCCTGCTGATCCTTCCCATGGTCGCGCTCTACGCGCGGTCCCCGCATATCCGTACGCAGATTTGAGGGGACGATGACACAACTGGCAATCCGCGAAGGGAGACTGTGAGATGGCGGTGTTTCAGACAACCGACCTGACCGCGGCGAGTTACTCGGTCGCCGTATTCGGGCTGGCCGCCACGGCGGTGCTGCTGCTGATGGGAACGGGCTGGGTCGGTCGCAAGTGGAAGGTGCCGGTCGTGTTGTGCGCCATCGCGGCGCTGGTCGGCGTGGCGGCGGCGTGGGAAGGCCGCACGGCGTGGGCGGCGGGCGGCGGCGTGCCCGTCGTCTATCATTATGTCGGCTGGTCGGTGTCGATGCCCCTCCAGGTGATGGCCCTTTATTTCTTCTCCCAGACCTCCGGGAAGCTCGGGGCGGGGCTGTTCTGGCGCCTGATCGTCGTTTCCGTGCTGATGGTCTTCGTCCGCTACCTCGGCGAGGCCGACTACATGAACGCCACGCTGGCATTCCTGATCGGGCTCGTCTTCTGGCTCTATATCCTCGGCGAACTCTATTTCGGCCGCATGGACGACGCCGTGCGCCAGGCCGCGGGCGACCATGTGCGCCGCGGCTATTTCTGGCTCCGCCTGATCGTGACCATCGGCTGGGCGATCTATCCGCTCGGCAACTTTCTCACAGCGTTCGCGGGGCTGACCGACAACGGCGCGCTCTCGGTCGCCTACAACCTTTTCGACATCATCAACCGCATGGCTTTCGGCGTTGCGGTTCTGGCCACAGGGGCGCTGTCCCTGGAGGAGCCCCGCCATGTGTGAACGCTCGAAGGCCATTCCTACTGCTGACATCGAAGGAACACGTCCATGAAGGGTGCAGACGTCATTGCCATCATCATACTGGCGGCGATCGTCATCGCCGTCGCGGCATACCTCCTCCACTGGCTGTACCGTCGATCAACGAAGGACATCTCGTTCGTGCGGACAGGCTTCGGCGGCGAAAAGGTGGTCATGGGGGGCGGCGCCTTCGTGCTGCCGATCCTCCACGACATCACCGAAGTCAACATGAACACGCTCCGGCTCGAGGTGACACGAGCACGCGAGAAATCGCTGATCACCCAGGACCGCATGCGCGTGGAACTGACGGTAGAGTTCTACGTGCGGGTTGTGCCGAGCGAAGAGTCGGTCGCAATCGCCGCCCGTTCGCTGGGCAACCGGACGATGAATGCCGAACAGCTCAAGGACCTGATCCAGGGACGTTTCGTCGACGCCATGGGCGGCGCCGCGGCCAAGATGACGCTGGAACAAATCCACGAGAATCGCCAGCAGTTCGTCAAGGAGGTGAAGAAGGAGGTCGCCGAAAGCCTGGCCCTCGACGGCCTGGAGCTGGAATCGGTGTCGCTGACCTCGCTCGACCAGACGGACATATCGCTGTTCGATCCGTCGAACACCTTCGACGCCGAGGGCCTGACGCGGCTGACCGAGCAGATCGAGAGCCGCAAGAAGAAGCGCAACGACATCGAGAAGGATACCGAGGTGGCGATGCGCGCCAAGAACCTCGAGGCCGAGAAGCGGTCGCTCGAGATCCAGCGCGACAGCGAGTACGCCCGGCTTGCCCACGAGGCGGAGGTCGCCGTCGAGCGTGCCCAGCGCAAGGCCGAGATCGCCAGCGAGGCCGCCGCTCGCGAACGGGAGATCGAGACCGTCAAGATCCGTGAGCGCGAGACGGTCGAACGTAGCCGCATCGAGATGGAGCAGGAGGTCGAGCGGCTGGAGATCAAGCGTCGCGAGGCGCTGGACCTCGAGCAGCAGGCCCGCGAGATCGCCGTGTCGATGAAGTCAAAGGAGCGCAGCGAGGCACAGGCCGAGGCCGAGGCAGCGCGCGCCAAGGCGGTCGAGGCGACGGAGCGCGTGCAGACGCTGCGCGACACCGAGATCGCCACGCGCCAGAAGCAGATCGAACTGATCGAAGCCGAGCGTGTCGCCGAGGCGGAAGGCGCGCGCCTGCGCATCATAGCTGAAGCCGAAAAAGGCGCCGCTAAGGACAGGGCGGACGCTGACCGGATCACCGTGGCGGCGTTGCAGGAGCGCCTGCGGGTCGAGGCCGAGGGCAAGGAGAAGCTCAACGCCGCCGAGAACCTGCGCTCCGACGCGAGCCGCCGGTCCGCGCTGCACAAGGCCCTGGTCGAGAACCTGCCGGCCATCATCCGCGAGAGCGTGAAGCCTATGGAGAAGATCGAAGGCATCAAGATCCTGCATGTCGAAGGTCTTCCCGGGCTCTCCGGCAATGGTGGTTCAGGGGGCGGGAGCGGCTCGGATTCCGGTGCCGATTCGCCACGTGATGGTAATCTTGCCGACCAGGTGGTCACCTCGGCGCTCCGCTACCGGAGCCAGGCGCCCTTCGTCGATACGCTGCTCGGCGAGATCGGGCTGACCGCCGACACTGTGCACCGACCGCATACGCTGCAGGACCTGTCGAAGATCGTCTACACCGATCCGGAACCGGCGCCCAAGCCGAAGGGAGGCAGGTCGTCGGGTAACTGAGCGGGTCCGCGAGCGACGGCTGCCGCCGCCGTTCGGCCACGTGCCTGACGATCCTTGGAGCATGAGTCATGCGTGAACCCTCGAAGCCGGTGGAAAGGGGTGTCCTTGTGTTCGCCATCTGGGCGGCCCTCGGCTTCCTCGGGCTCGGGATCGTTCTCGAGGGATTCGCCCGTGACAGCTGGGCGATCTCGGCGGCCGGCGTCGCCACCCTGGTGACGGCCTTCGTCGCCCACATGATCGCCAACGCCGTCTTCCAGACGGGCTTTTCCCGGGGCGAGGCGGTGCTCGGCATCGGCACCTACGGCCTGCTCGGCTTCGTCTTCCTCCTGGGAGCCGTCAGCGGTGAAATGTCGATGGCGGACTACTACTCGGGTCTCACGCTATTCGGCGTGCTTGCCGCAGGCTTCCTGGCCTATCTCACCACACGCCATGGCCTTCGTGGCGCCTTCTCGCAATTCCACATCCGTCCCGGCGGCACGGAGGAACGACCATGACGGTCTGGCTGCCGCTCTACGGGCTCTTCTATGTCGCGGTCACGCTCTATTGGGCGCGGGTGGCGGCGCGCGAGAACGGAGGGTTCCAGACATTCTTCTCCGCCGGCCATTCCCTACCCGGTTGGGTCGCCGCACTCGTCCTCGCCGGCGCTTCCATGTCTGGCTGGGCGGTGTTGCAAGGCGTGGCCGAGATCGGGACGAGAGGCTTCGGCCTACCCGCCCTGCTGCAGGCAGGGATTGCGCTGGCTCTTCCCGGCGTGCTGTTCTTCAAGCGGATCTGGCTCGTGGGCCAGCGCCTCAGGCTGTCGTCCCAGGGCGAGCTCCTGCGCAGCTATTATGGCTCGGAGTTCATCGTGGTGGTCTCCGCGGTCGTCGCGGTCGTCTTCGCCGTCGCCTTCGCCGGCATGCAGCTCGGCGCGATGAGCAGGCTGGCGTCGCTGCTCACCGGCGGCGCTGTCGCGCCTGAAGTCGCCGCGACAGTGCTTGGCTTTGTCCTCGTCGGTTACGTCGTGATCGGCGGCATGCGCGCGGTGGGCTATCTCGGAGTGGTTCAGGCAGTCCTGGCGGTGGCTGCCCTGCTCGGCTTGGCCGTCGTCGCGCTCATCCGCACGGGCGGTTTCGGCGCGCTCAACGCAGGACTGGCTTCCCTCGCGGCGGATCCGGCTGCCGCGGCGCGCTTCTCCATTGCCGGGGTCATCCAGTTCACCGCGGGGATGGGGCGGGAGGCCGCCGCCGGACACGAGGGCACGGCGGTCGCGAGCCTGTCGCTTGCTTTCGCGCTGATGGGCTTCCAGGCGAGCCCGCTCGCCGCAAAGGTCGTGCTGTCGATGCGCAGCCCGACTGGGATCGCCGCCGGGCAGACGTGGGTAATGGCCGGTGCGTTCGGTGCCACCATGGTGCTGGCGATGGCGATCGTCGGCGCCGCCGCGCTGCTCGACCCGGGGCTCTCCGTGCCCGGGCTGCTGATGAATTTGTCGCCGTGGTTCACCGCCTGGATTTTCGTCGGCCTGCTTTGCGGCGTGCAACTTCTCACGGGATTGGCACTGCTGACCGCGAGCGAAGCGCTCGTGCGACAGATCTACAAACCGTGGTTCAACCGCGCGCTGTCTCGACACGGAACGGTGACCCTGACCCGCGTCGTCATCACGCTGCTGGCGCTCGGCTCCGTCCTGATGCAGGCACTGACGCCGGTGACGCTTTCCCTGATCGGCGCGCTCGCCCTGCCGCTCGCCTTCCAGCTCTGGACGCCGCTCCTCGGCATGACATGGCTGCGCTGGTTCACGCCGCCCGGCGTGGTCACCGGGCTGGGCTTCGGCATCGCCGCCGTCCTGCTGACTGAGCCGTTCGGACACGCGGTCCTGAGCTTCCTCGGTCTCGACCTGCCCTGGGGGCGCTGGCCGTGGACGATCCACTCCGGCGCATGGGGCATGGCCGCGAACCTGGCCGTCACCGCCCTCGTCTCGGCCTTCACGCAGCGTCGCGGCTTCGGCGAGGAGGCCGAGGAAGCCCGCCGCTTCCTGCGCGTCTCGCTGGCGCTGTCGCCGCGGGCACGGCGGCTCCGCGCGACCGCTTGGTCGGTCGTTCTGGCGTGGCTGTTCCTGGCGGTCGGTCCCGGTCTCGTCTTCGGCAACGCAGCGTTCGGCCGCCCGATGGAAACCTGGTTGGTCGGCATGCCGTCGCTTTGGGCCTGGGGGCTGCTATTCTGGGCTTTGGGCCTGGGGATGATCTGGTTTCTCTCCTACAAGATGGAGATGGCCAGCCCGCTGACGATCGAGATTCCCCCCTACGAACCACGGCCCCGGTTGCGCAAAGACCAGCGCGCCGAGGAGCAACAACGGATCAGGGCGCTGGTCGTGACCGGCGGTGTCGGTTTCGCACTGATCGTACTAATGACCCTGGCCTTCGGCGGATGAGAGATCAAGAATGATGACGGCCCCCTTCACCTTCAACACGACGAAGAGCATTCAGTTCGGCAACGGCGCGCTGGCCAGGCTGGGCGAGATCGTACGCGGCCAGATCGGCGCCCGCGTTCTCGTCGTTACCGA
>CAYJMY010000129.1:0-14467 GCA_964371125.1 uncultured Mesorhizobium sp.
TCGACACCGGGAGCCGCATGGACGAGGTCATTTTTGAGGAGTTCAAGGGCACCGGCAACTCGGAAATCGTGCTCGACCGTAAGGTGGCCGACAAGCGCATCTATCCGGCCATGGACGTCCTCAAGTCCGGCACGCGCAAGGAGGACCTGCTGGTGCCGCGTGCCGACCTGCAGAAGATCTTCGTCCTGCGCCGGATCCTGGCGCCGATGGGAACGACGGACGCGATCGAGTTCCTCATCGACAAGCTCAAGCAGACGAAGACGAACGGCGACTTCTTCGATTCGATGAATACCTGATCGAGGACCGGCGGGATTTATCCGGCGGGGCCGGCGCGAAGTTGCCGTTCAAGTTCGTCAGCGTCGGTGATGAACGGCTTGCAGAACTGGGCCGTGCAAAGCCATGCCCCGGGGCGCGAAAGGTCCGGGAGGACCCCGCCCGGAAGTTCGATCGTTCTGTGATGGATATCTATCGTAAGGGCGATGTCGACGCGCCTCGGGTCCGGATGGGCGTTGGCGATGCGGGCGAATGTCGGATCTCCAGGCCGGTCGACGGTGATCAACTTGGACGAGTCGACCAGGACGGCCGTCGCGGCGAGAATGCCGGCCTGGCCGTACTGCTGTTCGGCAATGCGACCGGCGGCGGCTTCGGCGGCGCGATACGCGCGATCGCGAATCGCGCTGTCGCCAGTGCACATGGCCAGGCGCGCCAGGGCGGCGATGATCTGCGCGGTCGCCGAAGGTACGGCGTCGTCGACATCGCCGCGGATCCGTATGGGCACGTCTGTGCTGTCGGTAGCGGTAAGGAAGTGGCTGCCGGCGCAGTCGCCATGCCAGTGGTCGAGTTGGTCGGCATAGTGGCGGGCGCGGGAAAGATAGGATTGGTCGCCGGTCGACTCGAAGAGCGCGATTGCGGCTGCGATGATCGCGGCGTAGTCGGAAGACAGCGCGGGAAAGAGGCGGCGGCCGGCGTTGGTCGAGTGCGGCAGGCGGCCATTGTCATCGGTCGATTCGTCGACGAAACGAAAAGCGGCGGTTGCGGCGTCGATCCAGTCCGGGCGGGCGAACTGTCGTGCCGCGCGGGCGATCGCGGATATGGCGAGACCGTTCCAATCGGTCAGGACCTTGTCGTCGCGGTTCGGCCGGATTCGTCCGTCGCGCATTTCGAGCAGCGCGGCTCTGTAGCGCTGGTGCGCCGCGCCGAAGACGCGATGGTCGACCGGGACGCGGGGTGCGAGGGACAAGATGGGATCGCCGTGCCACTCCGGCGGGGCGTTGAGGCGATAAACCGAGAGGAAGTCACCCGTGTCGCTGCCGAGAATCGATTCGATCTCGGAACGATTCCAGGTGTAGAAGCGTCCTTCTTCGCCTTCGCTGTCGGCGTCGAGGCTTGAAGCGAAAGCTCCGTCGGCGGACCGCAACTCGCGCAGCAGCCATCCGATCGTTTCTTCGATTCGAACCCGGAACATATCATCGCCGGTCTCGGCAAGTGCCCAACCCGCGAGATCGATCAGCTGGGCATTGTCGTAGAGCATCTTCTCGAAATGCGGCACGAGCCAGTCGGAATCGGTCGAGTAACGACAGAGCCCGCCGCCAATATGGTCGTAAATACCGCCTTTCAGCATCTCCGCGAGGCTGTACAACACGGCTTGCCGGTGGTCCGTTTTGTGCAGATCGTGCCTGGCGAAGCGCAGCACGCTCAACAAGGGAACATTGGGGAACTTCGGAGCGCCGCGAATCCCGCCTTTGTCCAAGTCGATCATGCGGCCGATTCGTTCGGCATAGTCGTCAACCGCGTGGCGGTCGACTGAGTTCGGAGCCGCGGAGACAGCGAGCTGCGATTGGACATGTCCGGCCAAGACGGCGGCCGATTCCGACAACTCGTTGCGTTTCGTCGACCAGGCGCCACGCACCGCCTCGAGCACTTGGATGAAGCCGGGCCGGCCGTAGCGCGGATGACGGGGAAAATAGGTCCCGCCCCAGAAGGGTTTGCCGTCCGGCGTGAGGAACATCGTCAGCGGCCATCCGCCCTGCTCGCCCGTGGCGGTTAGGGCCGCCATGAAGATTTGATCGAGATCCGGCCTTTCCTCGCGATCGATCTTGATGTTGACGAACAGTCGGTTCATCACCTCGGCGACGTCCGCGTCCTCGAAGCTCTCGTGCGCCATCACATGACACCAGTGGCATGCGGCGTATCCGACCGAAACGAGTATGGGGCGCCCCGTCTCGCGCGCTTCGGCGAGGGCGTCGTGGCTCCAGGGCCGCCAGTAAACGGGGTTCCGGCTGTGCTGGACGAGATAAGGGCTTGTCTCCGACGAGAGTAAGTTTGCTGCGGGTAAGGTCATGAGCGGCTCCTAAACGCAACCTAGAGTCCTCTGGACGGGGGTCAAATGCAATTCGCCGATACGATCTATGCGCTATCCAGCGGCCGGCTTCCGTCGGGCGTCGCCATCGTGCGCCTTTCGGGGCCCCTGGTCCGATTCGCAGTCGAAACGATCGCCGGCCAGTTGCCGCGCGCCGGGGCGCTGTCCTTGCGGAAACTGCGCGCGGCGGACGGCGCGGTGATTGACACAGGGTTGGTGGCCTATTTTGGTGCGCCGCGGAGTTTTACCGGAGAGGACTGTGCCGAATTCCATGCCCACGGCGGCAGGGCAGTCGTCGCCGCGCTGCTTGACCGGCTTGGAGGAATCGACGGCATGCGCCCCGCGGAAGCCGGAGAGTTCACGAGGCGCGCATTCCTCAACGCCAAGATGGACCTGGTTCAGGCCGAGGCCCTCGCAGACCTGATCGATGCGGAGACCGAGGCACAGCGCAGGATGGCTGTCCGCGCGGCTGACGGTCACGTCAGTCGCCTGTACGAAGAATGGCGGGCGCGGATCATACGGATACAGGCTGCGATCGTCGCCGATATCGACTTCGGCGACGAGGGCGACGTACCCGATTCGGTAGCGGAACGAGTCTGCGAGGATATCGCCGACGTTCAAGCAGAACTTGAACGGCACCTGAATTCGCACCGGCAGGCCGAGATCATTCGTGACGGCTTTCGAGTGGTCATCGTCGGCCCGCCCAATGCCGGGAAATCGAGTCTCCTTAATGCCTTGGCCGGACGGGATGTTGCTATAGTGACGGATGAGCCAGGGACGACGCGGGATCTCGTCGAGGTCCCGCTGGACCTCGGTGGGTTGAAGGTGATCGTGACCGATACTGCGGGGATAAGGGATAGCGCCGGCGCCGTCGAACGGATCGGCATCGCCCGAGCGCTACGGTCGGCACGGGAAGCCGATCTCGTCCTGGCGTTGCGGTCGGCGGAAGACGCCGGCGAGATAGATACGGGCGATTGGAGAGACTGTATCGGGGTTCGGTCGAAGGTCGATCTCGCGTCCTACGACGAGAAAACGTCACACGAAGACGTGGCGGTGTCGTCGGTGACAGGCGCGGGTATCGGTGAACTGCTGGAGTTGATCCGCGGCAGGGCAGAAGGGGCAACGAATGGGATCGATTCGGGTCCGCAAAGATTACGACATCGAGAGGCTCTAAGGCGGTGCGCTGCGGCGCTCGGCCGCGCGTCGGCACCGGTACTGCCGCTCGAACTGCGCGCGGAGGAACTCCGATGTGCGGCGATGGAACTTGGCCGGATCACGGGACGCATTGACGTCGAGGAGGTTCTGGGAGAGGTGTTCAGGACGTTTTGCATCGGAAAATGATTCACGTGAAACAAGAGGAACTCAGTTGGAAGCAGCGCTCCGGATGTTTCACGTGAAACAGATGTCACGCGGTAGGTGTTATGGATCGCAAATATGATGTCGTTGTCGTCGGTGGCGGTCATGCGGGGTGCGAAGCCGCTTCGGCCTCAGCCCGCGCCGGTGCGCAAACCGCACTGGTGACCATGAGACGCGACACGATCGGCGTCATGTCTTGCAATCCGGCGATCGGCGGTCTTGGCAAGGGCCATCTCGTGCGCGAGGTCGATGCACTCGACGGCCTCATGGGCCGGATTGCCGACGCTGCCGGGATCCAGTTTCGCCTGCTCAACCGGCGGAAGGGGCCGGCAGTGCGCGGCCCCCGAACGCAGGCCGACCGCAAACTCTACCGCGCCACCATGCAGGCGGCGATCGATTCGCATCCGTTACTCTCGGTTATCGAGGCAGAAGTCGTTGATCTCGATGTCGTCGATGGCCGCATTGCGGCGGTCCTGACGGCCGACGGCAGCCGTCTTTCTTGCGGCGCCGTCGTTCTGACGACCGGCACGTTCCTTCGGGGTGTTATCCATATCGGCGAGCGCCGCTTTCCGGCTGGGCGGATGGCGGAGCAGGCATCAGTGCCGCTCGCGGAGACCATTACGCGTGCGGGCTTCGCCATCGGTAGGCTGAAGACGGGTACGCCGCCGCGGCTGGATACGCGTACGATCGACTGGGAATCGCTTGAACTTCAACACGGGGACGAAGTCCCGGTTCCCTTTTCGCTGATGACAACGAAGATCGATACGCCGCAGATCGCCTGCGGCGTGACGCGGACGACGCCGGAGACGCACGCGATCATTCGCGCGAACCTGCATCGGTCCGCGCTCTACTCTGGGCGGATCGAGGGGGTCGGGCCACGATATTGCCCGTCGATCGAGGACAAGATCGTCAAGTTCGGCGACCGGGAGGGCCACCAGATCTTCCTGGAACCGGAGGGGCTTGACGATAACACAGTCTATCCGAACGGCATTTCGACCTCTTTGCCCGAAGATGCGCAGGATGCCGTCGTACGCAGCATCCCGGGCCTCGAGAAGGTTCGGATTCTGCAGCCCGGTTATGCGATCGAATACGATCACGTCGATCCGCGTGAGTTGCAGCAATCTTTGGAAACACGTCGGGTGGTGGGCCTGTTTCTGGCCGGGCAGATAAACGGCACGACGGGCTACGAAGAGGCCGCGGCGCAAGGCCTGGTGGCGGGGCTCAACGCCGCGCGCCGGGCATCGGGCGGTGAATGCGTCACGTTCAGTCGCGCAGACGCCTATATCGGCGTCATGATTGACGACTTGACGTCCAGGGGTGTCAGCGAACCCTACCGCATGTTTACCTCGCGCGCGGAGTTCCGCTTGTCGCTGCGGGCAGACAACGCCGATCAGAGGCTGACTCCGATCGCGATAGAGCAAGGCGTCGCTTCGGCGGAACGCCAGGGCGCCTATGCGGCATTGGTCGGACGCCTCGATCGTGCGCGGAGCGCGGTCGAGCGCTGCGTCCTGTCCCCGTCGGAGGCACGACGGCACGGGATCGACGTCAGCCAGGACGGCGTGCGGCGAAGCGGGATGCAGTTCCTCGCCTATCCCGGCATCGATTTTTCGCGGTTGGTCGCCATCTGGCCGGAACTCGGCGAGTTCGATGCGGACACCGCGGAGCGGATCGAGACCGAGGCTCGCTATTCGGTCTATCTCGATCGCCAGGCCGCCGACATCGAGGCCGTTCGCCGGGAAGAATCGCGCACGATCCCTGACGGAATGCGTTTCGACGACGTGCCCGGCCTGTCCAACGAAATGAAACAAAAGATCGGCAGCCGCACGCCGCGCTCCATCGCCGACCTTCAGAAGATCGATGGCATGACGCCGGCGGCTGTGGCGCTTGTCCTGTCGCATGTCCGCTTGGCCGAGGCGCAGGCGCGCAAGGGTGCCGCGTGAGCGCCGCCGATTTCGAAAGCCTGCGCTACATGGCCGGTCCTGTTTCACGTGAAACATATGAGCGGCTGAAGGAATTCGAACGCACGTTCCTGAAGTGGAACACGCGTATCAATCTCGTTGCTGCCTCTACCCTGAATGAGATCTGGTCAAGACACGTCCTGGATAGCGCCCAACTGGGACGGCTAGCGCCGGAGGAGCTGCGTTGGCTCGACCTCGGCTCGGGAGGCGGATTTCCCGGCGCAGTCATGGCGATCCTGCTGCGCGAACGCGCCGGCGCGCGGATCGACCTGGTCGAAAGCAACCGGAAGAAAGCGGCGTTTCTGCAATCAACCGTGGGCGGAACCGGCGTGGCTACAGTCCATGCCCGGCGGATAGAAGAGGTTGTCGGCGATTTGCCGATTCCCGAAATCGTGACCGCTCGCGCCCTGGCGCCATTGCCGAAACTTCTCGAACTCGCGTCGCCCTGGTTGACCGCCGGCGCCCGCGGCCTGTTCCACAAAGGCCGGGATTATCGCTCGGAGATCGAAGAAAGCGCTGATCACTGGCGTTTCGATCTGATAGAACACGAGAGCCGGATCAATCCAGAAGGAGTGATCCTCGACATCCGCAATTTAAAGCCTTCCCGGCACGCCGCCGGAGAGTGAGTTACAGGCACGGCAACGGGCATGAGCGGCGTAAGAATCATCACGATAGCCAATCAGAAAGGCGGCGTCGGCAAGACGACGACCGCCATCAATCTCGCCACGGCTCTCGCCGCCATCGGCGAACGAGTCCTCATCGTCGACCTCGATCCGCAGGGCAATGCGAGCACTGGTCTGGGCATCGATCGCCAGGACCGGGCAGTGTCGTCTTACGATGTGGTCGTTGGGGCGGCGGGCGTGGCGGATGCCGCCATGGCGACGGCGGTACCCGGCCTGTCGATCGTGCCGTCGACGCTCGACCTTCTCGGCGTCGAGATGGAGATCGCCGGCGCTCCCGACCGCGCGCTTCGACTGCGCAAGGCCCTGCGCCGCGCCGAGGGAATACCGTTCTCCTACGTCTTGATCGACTGCCCGCCCTCGCTCAATCTGTTGACCCTGAATGCAATGGCCGCGGCGGATTCCGTTCTCGTCCCGCTGCAATGCGAGTTTTTCGCGCTCGAGGGATTGAGCCAGCTACTGGAAACGGTGGAGCAGGTTCGCCGTACGATCAATCCGGACCTGATCATCCAGGGCATCGTGCTGACGATGTTCGACGGCCGCAACAACCTTGCCAACCAGGTCGTCGACGACGTCCGCGCCTATATGGGCGACAAGGTCTACGAGACGGTCATACCGCGCAACGTACGGGTGTCGGAAGCGCCGTCCTACGGCAAGCCGGCAATTCTCTACGACCTGAAATGCAGCGGCAGCCAAGCGTATCTTCAACTCGCTTCCGAGGTTATCCGCAGGGAGCGGCGGTTGCGGGCAGCATGACTCGATTCGATAGCGTAACAATCGGACTTTTCTCATGACGGAAGATCCATCGCGCAAACGTCTCGGTCGCGGCCTGGCGGCACTGATCGGCGAGATAGACCGGCCCGAGACGCCGGCCAGGGTCGTTTCGGCCGACGGAAAGGTGCCGATCGAGTTGATCGCGCGCAATCCGCGCAATCCGCGCCGGGCCTTTGGCGAGGCGGAGCTTTCCGACCTCGCCCAGTCGATCCGCGAGCACGGGCTGGTCCAGCCTGTGGTGGTGAGGCCAGCGCCCGGACACACGGGGCGCTACGAGATCATCGCCGGCGAACGACGTTGGCGCGCCGCCCAATTGGCGGGTCTCAACGAAATCCCGATTATCCTCCGTGACGTCGACGACCGCGTCGCTCTAGAGATCGCCATCGTCGAGAACGTTCAGCGTTCCGATCTTAATCCGATCGAAGAAGCCATGGGATATCAACGGCTTATAGAAGACCATAGCTACACACAGGCCGATCTCGGCCAGGTGATCGGAAAGAGCCGCAGCCATGTCGCCAATACGCTGCGCCTGCTCAAGCTTCCCGCAGACATCCGCGACATGCTGGTCGAAGGGGTGCTGTCCGCCGGCCATGCGCGGACCCTCGTGACTGCGGCCGATCCCGGCGGCCTCGCCCGGAAGATCGTCGAGGGCGGGCTTTCGGTTCGCCAGGCGGAAGCCCTGGCCCAGGAACCGCAATCGCCGGCAAAATCGAAAAGTCCCGCCTCGGGGAAGGACGCCGACACGCTGGCGCTGGAGAAGCTGCTCAGCGACGTCACCGGCCTGCAGGTGTCTATCAGCCACCGCGAAAAGGGCGGCGAGCTCAAGATCGCCTACCGGACCCTGGAGCAGCTCGACGATCTCTGCCGCCGTCTCCGTGACTAGATGGACGATATAGCGGGCTGACGGCCATGCGACGCCGGGACCATCAGTTCGTTTGCCGCCGCGGCTGTCCACCGTCGAGGGCGATCGCGAGCAGTGTCTGCCGGGTTGCCGAGACTGCGAGGTCGGGACGGCGGCGGGTCAGCAGAACCGCCGCCTGCAGTCGTGCGAGGATACGGGCAAGGGCTTCCGGATTCCATCTCTGCAGCGCGGCTTCGACGATCCGCCGCCGCGAGAAGAAGACCGGCGGCTTCGCGCCGGCGACCGCGGCCGCAGCGCTCTGGCCGCCCTCGGCCATGCCCGAACGCAGCAGATGGAGGATCTGGAACTGCCGGGTCGCGGCCGACAGGACCAAGAAAACCTGGCTGCCAGCCGAGACGAGGCGGGCATAAGTAGCATCCAGGTCCCCCGTGCGGCCGTCGAGCACCGCATCGATCAGTTCGTCCACCGACAGGGCGGCAGCGTCGCCGGTCGATGCCACGACATCCTCGACACCGATCGACGCCTGTCCGAGCGCATAGAGGACGAGTTTCTCGATCTCGCCGCGTGACGCCATCCGATCCCCGCCGAGGCTGCGCTTGAGCGTCTGCCGGGCTTCGAGCGTGATCTTCATGCCCGCCCTGTTCATCTCCTCGTCGATCAGGGCGTCGATCGATTTCCCCTCGTCGGCATAGCAGGGAAGCGCCATGCCGCCGAACGCCGCTTCGACCGATGCGCGCAGCGCGGCGCCTTTCTTCAGATCGCCGGCCTCGATCAGTATGATCGCCTCGCGCGGCGGTTCGGCGAGAAGCAGCTTCACCTCGTCGGCAAGGCCCTTTTGCTGACCCGCGTTCCTTATCCAGATCAGGCGGCGGTCCGAGAACATCGGTATCGTCCGCGCTTCATCGACCAGCCGACCGGGCTGCTGTTCGATGTCCGCGGCGTCGAACTTGATCATGGAAAAGGGGTCGTCGACGGGAATGCCGGTCGTCTTGGCGTAGTTGCGGGCGCGTTCCGAGACCAGGCCGCGATCGGGCCCGTAGAGCAGGACGATAGGGGTCGACGGGTCCGGCCGCCTGAGCCAGGCGTCGACCTCATGTGCCTTTTTCTGCGCCATGGCCGCCTCGCTAGCACGGGGGCAAGGAACGCGCATCAAATTATCGCCGTCCGCCGCGACGACGGCATAATTGACTCTTTGTCGGATCGGCGTAAAAGGCGCGGCGGATACGGAGTCTACCCATGCGCAGCCAGAAGCTGGCCGCTCAGTGTTTCGGCAACTGCCCCGACGCCGTCGGGGGAGCGCCCGCGCGTCTCCGTCTCACCAAAATCACGGCCAAAACCACGACCAAAATGGTCTGAATTCCCTTGGCCTGCTCGCCCTCTCCCCGGGTCCGGCCCGAGGGAGCGGAACCCGCACAGGCCGGCGGGTTCTTCCGAAGCACCGGAGCGGAGAGGGACAGGAGACTAGCATGGGTTTCAAGGTTGCAATCGTCGGGGCCACCGGCAATGTCGGGCGCGAGATGCTCAACATCCTCGAGGAGCGCGGATTTCCCGCAGACGAGGTGGTGGCGCTCGCGTCGCGCCGTTCGGTGGGGACCGAAGTGTCCTACGGAGATCGGACGCTCAAGGTCAAGGCATTGGAAAACTACGACTTTTCCGACACCGACATCTGCCTGATGTCGGCCGGCGGAAACGTCTCGAAGGAGTGGTCGCCGAAGATCGGCAGGCAGGGCTGCGTTGTCATCGACAATTCTTCGGCCTGGCGTTACGACGCCGACGTCCCGTTGATCGTCCCGGAAGTGAATCCCGACGCCATCACGCAGTTCACCAGGCGCAACATCATCGCCAACCCGAACTGCTCGACGGCGCAGATGGTCGTTGCGCTGAAGCCGCTGCATGACGCGGCGACAATCAAGCGCATTGTCGTGGCGACCTACCAGTCGGTCTCGGGGGCCGGCAAGGAAGGCATGGACGAACTGTTCACGCAGACCCGCGCCGTGTTCGTCGCCGATCCTGTCGAAGCGAAGAAGTTCACCAAGCGGATCGCCTTCAACGTCATTCCGCACATCGACGTCTTCCTCGACGACGGCTCCACCAAGGAAGAGTGGAAGATGGTCGCGGAGACGAAGAAGATGCTCGATCCGAAGATCAAGCTGACCGCGACCTGCGTCCGGGTCCCTGTCTTCATCGGCCATTCCGAAGCGGTCAATGTCGAGTTCGAGAAGCCGATCTCTGCCGACGAGGCGCGGGAGATCCTGCGTGAGGCGCCTGGCTGCCTCGTCATCGACAAGCGGGAGAACGGCGGCTACATCACGCCGCTCGAATCGGCCGGCGAGGATGCGACCTTCATCAGCCGCATCCGCGAGGATCCGACCGTCGAGAATGGCCTCAATCTGTGGGTCGTTTCCGACAATCTGCGCAAGGGCGCGGCGCTGAATGCCGTGCAGATCGCCGAGCTCCTGGTCGAGCGCGGACTGATCAAGCCGAAGCAGAAGGCGGCCTGACTACGGCCGGCGCGCAGTCATCGGCGTTACGATGCGTTTGTTCCTTGGCGAAGGCGCTGGCGGATTCCTCCGCAAGCGCCTTCAGCGCTTCGAGCGCGTCCTCGGCGCGCGCGGCCGGAACGAACAAATGGTCGTGGTGGTAGGCGGCGACCGGATTGACGCCAATGCCGATGGCGGCGAGCTTCGCCGTGACTGCCGCGAGAAAGCCGACGGCGGCGAGCGACGATTGGATTTCGAGGGTAATTAGCCGGCATCGGAACGTCGCCGCGAGGTCGGCGCGGCATCCTTCTTCCTCCGTCAGGATCAGCGTCAAACCCTCCGATTCGCGAAAGGTCATGATGGCATCGAGGCCTTCCGGCCGGCGTGCGGAACCCGTGATCGTGGCGAAGACGAACACGCCCGGCCGCAATACCGGCCTCATGCCGGCAAGGAGGCGCCGCAGATCGGTTTCGCCCACCATCAGGCACTACTCCTGCCCACCAGGGCGGCGTCGTCGCGCGCGGAGCGCTCGGCATCCCTGATCGACGTCGAGGACAGCCGCGAACGAGGACCGTGGATGAAAGTCCATGCCGGCGCGCTCATCCGCGCCAGCCGCGGCGCGTCGGTTTCGTCCCTGCGCGCATAGTCGAAGGTTTTCGCCATCACCGAGGAAAGAAAGGACAGCGTCGAGCCGGGTCGATCGACGACCGCGATCGGAAAGGTCAGAGCGATCCGCCGCCAGCGCTGCCAGCGGTGGAAGTCGCGCAGGTTGTCGGCGCCCATGATCCAGACGAAATCGACGCCCGGATTGCGCGCCTTGACCAGCGCCAGCGTGTCGGCGGTGAAGCGCACTGCATGGTGTGCCTCGAAGGCGGTGACGCGGATGCGCGGATCCGTGGCGATCGCCTCCGACCGGCGCAGCCTCTCGGCCAGCGGCGCGAGTTCGCCGGCACTCTTCAGTGGATTGCCCGGGGTGACGATCCACCAGAGCTGGTCGAGGCGCAGCCGCCTCAGCGCGATTTCTGCGACCAGCGCATGGCCGGCATGCGGCGGGTTGAACGATCCGCCGAACAGCCCGACCGCCATGCCGCGCTCTACGTGCGGCATGCGCAGGAAGCGGGCGGCGACGCCCGGGAAACGGGCTTCGCTCAAGGCCTGGTCTGGCCGTTGCCGCGGACGCGGTATTTGAACGAGGTGAGTTGCTCGACGCCCACGGGACCGCGCGCGTGCATCTTGCCGGTGGCGATGCCGATCTCCGCACCCATGCCGAACTCGCCGCCGTCGGCGAACTGCGTCGAGGCGTTGTGCAGCAGGATGGCCGAATCGATCTCGTTGAAGAAGCGCGCCACCGTCCCCGCGTCCTCAGCGACAATCGCCTCGGTATGGTGGGACGAATGCGTCTCGATGTGTTCGATCGCCTCGCCGACGCCGTCGACCAGCTTCACCGATATGATCGCGTCGAGGTATTCGGTCGTCCAATCGGAGTCCGTTGCCGGCTTGGCGGCAGGGAACAGGGCGGCGACCTCCGGCGTGGCGCGGATCTCGCAGCCGGCGTCGTCAAGCGCGGCGAGGATCGGCACGAGGTGGGTCGAGGCCACCGCGCGGTCGACCAGTAGGGTCTCGGCGGCGCCGCAGATGCCGGTACGCCGCATCTTGGCGTTGACGGCGATGCGCACCGCCATGTCGCGCTCGGCGGAGCGGTCGATGTAGAGATGACAGATGCCCTCGAGATGAGCGAAGACCGGTACGCGGGCCTCGGCCTGCACTCGGGCGACGAGGCTCTTGCCGCCGCGCGGCACGATCACTTCGAGATTGCCGTCGAGGCCCTTCAGCATCTCGCCGACGGCGGCGCGATCCGTCGTCGGCACCAGCTGGATGGCATCGCGCGGCAGGCCAGCGGCTTCGAGGCCCTGCGCGAGACAGGCGTGGATGGCGGACGAGGAGTTGATCGAATCCGAGCCGCCGCGCAGGATCACGGGATTGCCGGCCTTCAGGCACAGCGCGCCAGCGTCGGCGGTCACGTTGGGGCGGCTCTCGTAGATGACGCCGATGACGCCGAGCGGCGTACGCACGCGCTCGATGTGCAGGCCGTTCGGCCGGTCCCATTCGGCGATGACCTCGCCGACGGGGTCCTTCAACGCGGCGATGGCGCCGATACCGTCTGCCATGTCGCGGACGCGCGCCGGGGTCAGCTTCAGGCGGTCGAGCGAAGCCCTGGTCAGACCCGCCTCCTCGCCGTTCGCCATGTCGATGGCGTTGGCGGCGAGGATATCCGCCTCGCCGGCGACGATGGCGCCGGCCATGGCGGCAAGGGCGGCGTTCTTGGCTTCGGTCGATGCAATGGCGAGCGGCCGCGCCGCCGCGCGCGCCCTTCTGCCGATGGCCGCCATCAGGGTGACGGTTTCCTCGCCCGACGTCTCGTGTCGCTTGAGCACTGCCTTCATCCTTCCGAGTGCACCGCGCCGGCTTCCTCCAGCGTGCGGCTCACCACCAGATCGTCGCGATGGACCATCGCCGAACGACCCTCATAGCCGAGGATGGCCGCGATTTCGGTCGACTTGCGCCCCGCGATCCTTACGGCATCGGTGGCATCGTAGGCAACTAGGCCGCGCGCGATCTCGCGGCCGTCGGGCGCGACCACGGCGACCGTGTCGCCGCGCGCGAAATTGCCGATGACGGATGCTACGCCGGCCGGCAGCAGCGACTTGCCGGACAGCAGCGCGCCGACCGCGCCGACGTCGATGACGAGCCGCCCGGCCGGTTCGAGCTGCCCGGCGATCCAGCTCTTGTAGCCCTTCACCGGATTGGCGCTCGGCTTGAAGAAGGTCGCACGTTCGCCGCGTCCGATCGCAGCGAGCGGATTCATACGGCTGCCCAGCGCGATGATCATCGCCGTTCCGGCCGCAGTGGCGATCTTGCCGGCGTCGATCTTGGTGCGCATGCCGCCGCGCGACAGTTCGGACGCCGCGCCACCGGCCATCGCCTCGATCTCCGGCGTTATGGCGTCGACGATGGGTATGAAGCGCGCCGCGGGATCCCGCGCCGGCGGCGCCGTGTAGAGGCCGTCGATGTCGGAAAGGAGCACGAGCAGATCGGCCCCCATCATCGTCGCCACCCGCGCCGCCAGCCGGTCGTTGTCGCCGTAGCGGATCTCGGAAGTGGCCACGGTGTCGTTCTCGTTGATAACGGGGATCGCCTTCATCTTCAGCAGCGTGCCGATGGTGGCGCGGGCGTTGAGGTAGCGCCGGCGCTCCTCGGTATCGCCGAGCGTCACCAGGATCTGCCCGGACTTCAGCCCCTTGCGCGCCAGTTCCTCCGACCAGGCGCCGGCCAGCGCGATCTGGCCAGCGGCCGCGGCGGCCTGGCTCTCCTCCAGCCGCATCGCGCGGCGGCCAAGACCGAGAATGCTGCGCCCGAGCGCGATGGCGCCCGACGACACGACAAGCATGTCGGCGCCGCCTTCGACGAGACCGGCGATGTCATCGACCAGCGAGGCGAGCCAGTCGCGTTTCAGCCCCGTCGCGCGGTCGACGAGCAGCGCCGAGCCGATCTTGACGGTAATCCGCCGATACCTGGAAAGGGAGAGGGTCACTGGCGATCCATTTCCCAGCGGGAATCCGGTTTCTGCGGCGTCTCGGCCTCGCGCGCGCCGGAGATCTCGATCATCAAGGCCCTGAGGACGGCCTCGACGCCTTCCCCGGTGACCGCGGAGAGGAGAAACGGCGCACGGCCCGCTGCGCGTTTCAGCGAGGCGGTTTTCTTCTTGCGCGTCGCGGCGTCGATCGTATCGACCTGCGATAGGGCGACGATTTCCGGCTTCTCCGTAAGCCCTTGCCCATAGGCCTCGAGTTCGCCGCGGACCACCTTGTAGGCCTTGCCCGGGCTCTCCTCCTGGGCGGAGACCAGATGCAGCAGCACGCGCGTGCGCTCGACATGGCCGAGGAAGCGGTCGCCGATGCCCACGCCCTCATGCGCGCCTTCGATCAGGCCCGGAATGT
>CAYJMY010000130.1:0-14318 GCA_964371125.1 uncultured Mesorhizobium sp.
TGCGGATGGTGAGACCGCTCGTGACGAAGGTGGCGCCGTCCGGCGTCTGCGGCATGAAATAGCGCCGCCAGCGCGGCGGGTCGGGAGTCCGCGGCTGCGTCGGCACGCGGGTGAGCGGTCCGTCGACGGCCGGGCCGGGCGTCATTCCCGGCGGGGTGACGTTGCGCGACGGCGGCGGCACGATCTCCGGCTCGGCCTCCTGTCCGGCGGCGGCGGCAACCCCGGCGACCAGCACGGCGAGGGCGACGGCCACCCGCCGCCCGAAGCGGTTCACTGGCTCGCCCACATGATCCGCGCCATCCATTCGATGTCGATGACCGGCAGGACGCGATTGGGGTGGTTCGGGTTGAGCGACAGGAGCTCGACCGTCTTCTGGGTCTTGCGCTGGAGGACCTTGGCCATCACCTCGCCCTCGCGCGTCTTGACGACGACGCGGTCGCCGCGCCGGCAGGCCGCGTCGCGGGCGACGATGATGGTGTCGCCGTGCCGGTAGAGCGGCAGCATCGACTCGCCCGTGACCTCGAGGGCGAAAACATTGTCGCCGACCCCGGGAAAATCGATCTGCTCCCAGCCCTGGCCGACCGGGAAGCCGCCGTCGTCGAAGAAGCCGCCGACGCCGGCCTGGGCGAGGCCGAGGAGCGGGACATGCTGGAAGTCGTGCTCGCGCGACTTGCGTGCCGGCCGTTCGCCGAGGAAGCCGAGTAACTCGGTGATCGTCGTGGCGGTCGCCCGCTGGATCTTGTATTTGCGGTCGGGCGACGGCCAGCGCTCGCGGCCGTCGGCGGCGACGCGCTTGGAGCGGTTGAACGTCGTCGGATCGAGCCCGGCCCGGCGCGCCAGACCCGACGGCGTCAGCTTGTGGCGATCGGCAAGCGTGTCGATCGCCGCCCAGATGCGGTCATGGGACAGCACGAGACCCCTCCGCGCCGTGCCTCCTGTCGCTCGACAGGAATAAATACCTCTTGGACTTATCCCCCCTCGGCGGGTCTGTCCAGCCTTTTCGCCGCTTGTCGACAGGTCTCGCCGACCCTTGGGGCCTGCTCGGCTCCGCCGGCCTGCAGCCCGCATGGGCTTCGGCCGGCGCCCGCCGCCTTATCCCCCATCAGGCGACGTGGTTCTCGCCCGCCGGCGGGAAGCGCCCGTAGAAGGTGACGCCGGCCTTCGCCAGGAACTCGGAATAGGTGTCGAATCGGATGACCGGATCGTCGCCGGTCCATTCGCGGGTCAGGCGTCCGATTGCCTCGCGCGAGCGGCGCCATTTCGGCGGCACCAGTTCGAGCATCGGCCCGTAGAGCGAGGGCGAGTCGTAATAGACGATCGGCAGGTCCTGGCCGGCGACGCGGATCTCGTAGACCGGCCGGTAGCCGGCGGCCTCGACCGCGCGCGTCGCGGCGGCGTGGTCGTGGACCCAGAAGCCGAGATGCTGCAGCCCCTCGCGGCCCGCCGCGAGGAACTCGGAATAGGGCGACGGCGCGTCGTTCGTCTGTTCGATCAGCTCGACCTGCACGTCGCCCATGAAGGCGAAGGCGAGCTTGAGTTCGACCCTGACGGGCTCGCCGCGCATCCAGGTCACCGAGGCCGGCTGCGCGACGCCCCGCTCCATGCAGACGAACGGCCCGACGCCGAAGACGTCGATCCAGTGGCGCATCGCCGCCTCGACGTCGCGGACGACGAAGCCGAGCTGGGTGGCGGGGCCGAGGATGGGGTGGAGCGCCATCGTCAACGGCAGATCTCGAACAGGCCGGCCGCGCCCATGCCGCCGCCGATGCACATGGTGACGACGCCGTACCTGGCGCCGCGGCGCCGGCCTTCGAGGAGCACTTGGCCGGTGGTGCGCGCGCCGGTCATGCCGAAGGGATGGCCGATGGCGATGGCGCCGCCGTTGACGTTGAGCCGGTCCGGATCGATGCCGAGCCGGTCGCGGCAGTAGAGCGCCTGGCTGGCGAAGGCCTCGTTCAGTTCCCACAGATCGATGTCGTCGACGGTCAGGCCGGCGCGCACCAGCAGCTTCGGCACGGCGAAGACCGGGCCGATGCCCATCTCCTGCGGCGGCACGCCGGCGACCGCCATGCCGCGGTAGATGCCGAGCGGGGAGAGCCCGCGCCGCGCCGCCTCCTTCGCCTCCATCAGGACGAGTGCGGCGGCGCCGTCGGAGAGCTGCGAGGCGTTGCCGGCGGTGACGTGCTCGCCCTTCTTCACCACCTCGCCGTCGGCGAAGACCGGCGGCAGCTTGGAAAGGCCGTCGAGCGTCGTGTCGGCGCGGTAGCCCTCGTCGCGGGCGAGCATCGTCTCTTCCGCCCGCGTCTCGCCGGTCGCCTTGTCGACGACGGTCTTCATGGTGCGCATGGGCACGATCTCGTCGTCGAAGCGGCCGGCCTCGTAGGCGGCCGCGGTGCGCAGCTGGCTGGCCAGCGCGAATTCATCCTGCGACGCGCGCGACACGCCGTATTTCGCCGCGACGATCTCGGCGGTCTCGATCATCGCCATGTACATGTGCGGCGAGCGCTCGAGCACGGCGGCCGAGCGGGCGCGGTAGGGATTCTTGTGCTTGTTCTGGGTGAGGCTGATCGATTCGACGCCGCCGGCGAGCACGATCTCCATGCCGTCGACCATGATCTGCTTGGCCGCGGTCGCCACCGCCATCAGGCCCGACGAGCACATGCGGTCGATGGTCATGCCCGGCACGCTGTCGGGCATGCCGGCCGTCGCCGCCGTCAGCCGGCCGATATTGTAGCCCTGCGTGCCCTGCTGCGCCGAGCAGCCGAGCACGACGTCCTCGATTTCGGCCGGGTCGACGCCGGCGCGCTCAATGGCGTGGCGGGCGACATGGCCGGACATCGCCGGCGCCTCGGTGTCGTTGAAGGCGCCGCGGAAGGCCTTGCCGATCGGCGTGCGGGCCACGGAGACGATGACGGCTTCGCGCAAGGGAATGCTCCTGATACTGGGTCCCCGCCAGCGATAGGAGCGCGAGCCGGCGCCAACATCGTCCGGCCGGACTAAGGGGGCATTGCCGCTAGATCGAGTAGCCCCCGTCGACGCAGATCACCTGGCCGGTGACGAAGCCGGCGCGGCTGGAGGCGAGGAAGGAAACGGCCTCGGCGACGTCGGTCGCGGTGCCGTTGCGGCGCAGCGGCGTGTTGCGCGCCGCCGCTTCCATGTACTTGTCGTCGATGAAGCCGAGCTTGGTCAGCTCCGGATGCTGGCCAGCCTCGATGATGCCGAGCGCGACCCCGTTGGCGCGCACGCCGTAGCGCCCCTCCTCCTTGGCGATGCCCTTCATCATGGCGTTGACGCCGGCCTTGGGGATGACCGAGAGCCCGTCCGCTGAGGCGTAGCGGTAGTGCGCCGCGGTCTGGCAGGCGACGACCGAGCCGCGCGCGGCGCGCAGCTGCGGCAGGAAGGCCTGGACGACGTTGAAAAAGCCGAACGTGTCCTGCATCAGGTGCTTCTTCATCAGCTCCGGCTCGATCTTCGACAGGTGGATGAGCGGCACTAGCGGACCGGCCGCGTAGACCAGCGTGTGCACGCCGCCGTAGGCGCGCACGGCCTCTGCGGCGAAGGCGCGCACGCTGTCGGTCTCCTCGATGTTGAGGCGGTGGATACTGGCGGCGCGCCCTTCCCCGGCGACCAGCCCGGCGGCGAGCCGCGCCCGCGCCTCGTTGCCGAAATAGGTCAGCGCCACGTCGCAGCCGTCGCGGGCGAGCACCCGGCAGATCTCGGCGCCGACGCCGCCCGAGCCGCCGATGACCACGGCGGCGCCGGTCGCGGGATAGAGGGGTTCGGCCATCGGGTTCTCCTTCAGTTGCGGTCGGCCTGTTCGGCGAAGCGGAGGCCGAGTTCGGCCACCGGCCGCGCCAGCGCGCCGGCCTGCCGCGCATGGGCGCTCGACGCCGTGCCGTCGACGACACGTTTCATGATGCCCTGGCGGATCGCCGCGACGCGGAACAGACTGTAGGCGAGGTAAGCGTTCCAGTCGCGCTCGTCCGGCTCGGGCTCGGCGAAGGCTTCGAAATAGGCGGCGCGGTAGGCGCGCGCGTCCGGGATGCCGAGCCCGGCGAGGTCGAGGCCTTGAAGGCCGCGGAACGGCTTGGGCGCGAGGTGCCAGGTGAGCGTGTGGTAGGCGAAGTCGGCGACCGGATCGCCGAGCGTCGACAGCTCCCAGTCGATCACGGCGAGCACGCGCGGCTCCGTCGGGTGGAAGATCAGATTGTCGAGGCGGAAGTCGCCGTGGATCAGCGCCGCGCGCCGCTGCGGCGGCAGGTTTGCGGGCAGCCAGTCGATCAGCCGGTCCATCGCCGCGATCGGCTCGGTCTCCGATGCTCTGTACTGCTTCGACCAGCGCGCCACCTGGCGGGCGAGGTAGTTCTCCGGCCGGCCGAAGCCGTCGAGGCCGGCGGCCGCCCAGTCGAGACCGTGGATGGCGGCGATGACCCGGCGCATCGCGGCGTAGATCGCCGAGCGTTCGGCCGGCGCGAGATCCGGCAGCGCCGGGTCCCAGAAGCTGCGCCCGTCGACATGGTCCATGACGTAGAACATGGCGCCGACGATGGTCTCGTCGTCGCAGAGCACATACGGCCGGGCGACCGGCACCGCGCTGCCCTCAAGCGCCCGGAGCACACGGAACTCGCGGTCGACGGCGTGCGCCGACGGCAGCAGCACGCCGTCCGGTTTCTTGCGCAGCACCAGCCTGCGGCCGTTGGCGAAGGTCGCCAACAGCGTCGGGTTCGACTGGCCGCCGCGGAAGCGCGCCAGCGTCATTCCCCCGTCGCAGCCGTCGACTTTCTCCTTCAGGAAGGCGGCGAGGCGGTCGCGGTCGATGCGCCCTCCGGGCGGAAGCGGTTCGGTCCCGGAAAGGCTGGCGGCGTCCATGGCGCGATCCCGTCCGTGGCGGCTCAGGCGTATTTTGCCAGTTCGAGCCGGCCGATCTGGTTGCGGTGCACCTCGTCGGGGCCGTCGGCGAAGCGCAGCTTGCGCGCATGGGCGTAGTAGGCGGCGAGCACGAAGTCGTCGGAGACGCCGGCCGCGCCGTGCGCCTGGATCGCCCAGTCGATGACACGGCAGGCCATGTTCGGCGCCGCCACCTTGATCATGGCGATCTCGGCCCTGGCGACCTTGTTGCCGACCGTGTCCATCATCCACGCGGCCTTCAGCGTGAGCAGCCGCGCCTGGTCGATGAGGATGCGCGATTCGGCGATGCGCTCCAGCGTCACCGACTGCTCGGCGATCGGCCGGCCGAAGGCGACGCGGGTCTTCACCCGGCGGCACATCAGCTCGA
The DNA here is from genome assembly GCA_964371125.1 of uncultured Mesorhizobium sp. GTDB lineage: Bacteria > Pseudomonadota > Alphaproteobacteria > Rhizobiales > Rhizobiaceae > DUSC01. The sequence goes on from CAYJMY010000130.1 coordinate 5,276, forward strand.
GGCAACGCTCGGCGAGCCCGATCAGCCGCATGCAGTGGTGGATGCGGCCCGGCCCGAGGCGCCCCTGCGCGATCTCGAAGCCACGCCCCTCGCCGAGCAGCATGTTCTCCGCCGGCACGCGGACGTTTTCGAAGAGGATCTCCATGTGGCCGTGCGGGGCGTCGTCGTAGCCGAACACGGTCAGCGGCCTGAGAATCTTCACGCCCGGCGCGTCGCGCGGCACCAGGATCATCGAGTGGCGGCGGTGCTTCGGCGCGTCGGGGTCGGAGAGGCCGAGGAAGATCATCACCTGGCAGGCGGCGTCGCCGACGCCGGATATCCACCATTTCCGCCCGTTGAGCACGTAGTGGTCGCCGTCGCGGCGGATCGTGGCGGCGATGTTGGTGGCGTCGCTCGACGCCACGTCGGGCTCGGTCATGGCGAAGGCGGAGCGGATTTCGCCGTCGAGCAGTGGTTGAAGCCAGCGACCCTTCTGCGCCTCGGAACCGTAGCGGATCAGCGTCTCGATGTTGCCAGTGTCGGGCGCCGAGCAGTTGAACACCTGGCTGGAGAAGTGGACGCGGCCCATCACCTCGCAGAGCGGCGCGTATTCGGCGTTGCTCAGCCCGGCGCCGTGCTCGGATTCCGGCAGGAACAGGTTCCACAGGCCCGCCGCGCGCGCCTTCGCCTTCAGCTCTTCCAGGATCGGCGGATGGCCCCAGCGGTCGGCGGCCACCTGCTCGTGGTAGAGCTGCTCGTTGGGATAGACGTGCGCGTCCATGAACGCGCCGAGCCGTTCGAGGAGGTCGCGCGTCCTGGCGCTGTGCTCGAAATCCATGGTCAGGCGGCCTGCCGGACGCCGGGAGGATTGCCCTTGATGACGGTGGCGCGGATGCCGGTCGGGTCGAGACGGCGGATGACGGCGAGCTGTTCCTCGGTCGGCGGCGGGGTCGTGGCGACGGTTTCCGCCCTCGCCAGCGGGAAGCCGGTCTCGCCCTGCACCTCCTCGAAGGTCACGCCCGGATGCAGCGAGACGACGCGCGCGGCGTGATCGGGGCCATTGAAGTCCATGACGCAGAGGTTGGTGACGACGATGCCGATGTCGACGGGCAGCTTCTTCACGCCCTCCGGCCAGCGTTTGTCGGCGAAGCCGACCGAGGCGACGACGTCGACCTCGCCCTCGATGAAGCTGCGCTTCGTGTGAGAGGGCAGGAACATCGAGTTGCGGTGGCTGATGCTGTTGCCGGGGAAGCCGCGCACGCCGAGCAGCTGCACCTTCGGCTTCCTGAGGTCGCCGAGCGCGGCGATGTTGCCCTGGCCCCAGCGGTCGACCTGGACCGGCGTCACCATGGCGTGGCGGCGGCCGCACCAGACGCTGTCGAAGACGCGGCTATAGGGCATCCAGCCGGAATGTTTCGGCTTGTAGTCGCCGCGCGGCCCGAGCGGAACCGGCTCCTCGACCAGCCAGGCCTCGCCGTCGGTCATCAGGATTTCCGGCGCGAAGGTCAGCTTGGCGAGGCCGGCGGCGATGCGCGGCAGCGGGCCGATGCCGGTGGCGAGAACTTCGCCGCCGCCGCGCCAGGCTTCCGCCGCGGCGCAGACGACCAGTTCGGCGAGCGTGAATTCGGTTGCGTTGGTCATGTCGCTCATTCCTGGTCAGAAGGTCGGGATCGGCAGGCCGCGGACGCGGGCGGCACCGCCGACGCGCTCGGCGTAGCCGCTCTCCGGGCCGGCCACGTATTTGTCGAAATATTTCGTCCAGCCGCCCTCCTCGCCGGCAAGGCCTGCGTATTCGCGCAGGTGGTCGGCGTCCCAGCCGTAGATGTCGTGGGCGGTGGTCGGATGGGCGCCGAGCGGCGCCTCGACGACGCCGGTGACGAGATAGCGCTCGAAGAGGTTCGACCGCGCCTTGTCCGGATAGGAGAGGTCGATGCGGTCGACCAGTTCCTCCGTGGTGACGTAGCAGCGCGTCGCGGCGCGGGCGAACAGCGCGTCGAAATAGGGATCCGGCCCGTCGGTCTGCGTATTGCCGAGGCGGTCGGCGCGGGTGACATGGAGGAGTGCTGCGTCGAGCCTGATCGCCGGCATGGCCAGCAGCGTCTCGCCGTCGTCGTAGGGCGAGGTCACCATGCGCAGGTCGGGGTTGATCGAGGTGATGTCGGAGCCGAGGCCGACGCGCGTCGGCAGGAAGGGCAGCCGGTGGCCGGCGGCCTGCAGGCCGATCAGCAGCAAGCCCTCGTCGAGCTCGCTGGAGACCACGCCGCCGGCCTCGCGGGCCTTGCGGAAGAACGGCTCGATCGGGATGAAGTCGAGCGAGACGAAGCCGTAGACGAGGCGCTTCACCTTGCCGGCGGCGCACAGCATGCCGACTTCCGGCCCGCCATAGGCGACGATGGTGAGATCTTTCAGGTCCGAGCGCAGGATCTCGCGCACCAGTGCCATGGGCTTGCGGCGCGGACCCCAGCCGCCGATGCCGATCGTCATGCCATCCGACAGGCTGGCGACGACGTCGGCGAGTTGCATCTGCTTGTTCATTCTCTCGGTCCGCTGTTCGCTGTCATCGGTTCACTGAAATGTTCCGCCGTCCGCGGCGAGGCGCCGCACCAGCGGCGCCGGCGCGAAGAACTCCGCGCCGACGAAGCCGGCATAGTGGTCGAGCCGCCCGGCGACCTTCCGGAGGCCCATCTCTGACGCCCAGAACATCGGGCCGCCGAGATGCGCGGGAAAGGCGAGGCCGGCCGTCCAGGCGACGTCGATGTCGGAGGCGCGGTCGACGGCGCCCTCGCCGACCAGCTTCGCCCCTTCGTTGACCAGCGCCAGCAGGCAGCGCTCCAGCACCTCAGCGTCGGAGACGACGCGCGCGACGATGCCGCGCCTGGCGCGATGCCGTTCGAGCAGTTCGGCGGTCGCCGGATCGTCCGCCGCCTTGCCATCCTCGCCATAGGCGTAGTAGCCGGCGCCGGTCTTGCGGCCGAGCCGGCCGGCGGCGACCAGCGTCTCAATGATGTCGGCGGCGCGCTCGCGTTCGGAGAGCGAGGCGGCGCGGGCGACGCGGGTCGCGGCGAGCACGTCGAGCCCGGCCATGTCGGCCAGCGCGAAGGGGCCGACGGGGAAGCCGAACTCGGTCAATACGCGGTCGACCTGGCGCGGCGTCGCGCCGTCTTCCAGGAGGAACAGCGCCTCGCGCGTCCGCTTCGACAGCATGCGGTTGACGACGAAGCCCTCGGACGGGCCGACCAGCACGGCGAGCTTGCCCAGCCTTCGCGACAGGGCCATCAGCGTGGCGAGCACGTCGGGCGCCGCGGCGCGGGTGCGCACGTTCTCGACCAGGCGCATCAGGTTCGCCGGGTTGAAGAAGTGCATGCCGGCGAAATTCCGCGGCCGGGTCGTCGACTGCGCCAGGTCCTCGATGTCGAGGAAGGACGTGTTGGTGACCAGGATGGCGCGGTCGGACAGCACCGCGTCGATCGCCGCGATGGTGGCGCGCTTGGCGTCGCGGTCCTCGCTAATCGTCTCGACGACGAGGTCCGTTCCGGCGAGGTCGGCGACCGATTCCGTCGTCGTCAGCTTCGCCAGGCGGCGGTCGACCTCGTCGGCGAAGATCGAGCCGCGGCGCAGCAGCCCGTCATAGGATTTCGCGATCGCCGCGCGCGCCTTGTCCAGCGCGGCAATGCTGCGGCCGACCAGCGTCACGGCCAGGCCGGCGTCGAGCATGGCGATGGCGATGCCGCGGCCCATCGTGCCGGGGCCGACGATGCCGACGCGCTCGACGGTGCGCGGTTCGGCGCCCTCGGGGATCGCCTTCGGCCGCGCCGCGGCGCGCTCGGCGGCGAAGACATGGCGCAGTGCCCGCGACTGCGGCGTCGATAAAAGCGCCTTGCAGGCGGCGTATTCCTTCTCGGCGGCCTCGGCGAAGGGCGTCTCGGCGGCCATGGCGAACAGCTCGACCGCTTTCTGCGGCGCTTCGCGGCCCTTGAACTTCTTGCCCAGCACGGCGCGCGCCTCGGCTTGCGCGTCCGCCGCGAAGGCCGGGAACTGCAGGGCGCTGGCGCGGCGCAACGGCACCTCGCCGGCGGCGAGGCGGCGAGCGTGGACGATGGCGGCATCGAGAGGATCGCCCTCGGTGATCGCGTCGACGACGCCGATCTCCAGCGCACGGGCGGCCGAAATCTCCTTGCCTTCGGCAATCATTTCCAGCGCCGGCGCGATGCCGGCGAGGCGAGGTAGACGCACGATGCCGCCGGCGCCGGGCAGGAGGCCGAGTTTCACTTCCGGAAAGCCGAGGCGAGAGGATGCGATGGCGACGCGCGCATTGCAGGCGAGCGCCACCTCCAGCCCGCCGCCGAGCGCCGATCCGTGGATGGCGGCGACGACCGGTTTCGCGCCCGCGTCGAGGCGCGCAACGACCTCGCCGAGCAAAGGCGGCCGCATCGCCGGGCCGAATTCGGTGACGTCCGCGCCGCCCGAAAAGATGCGGCCCTGCGACCGGATGACGAGCGCCGTCAGCGCCGGATCGGCTTCGAGAGCGTCGACCGCGGCGAGCAGCCCTGCGCGCACGGCGTTCGACAGCGCGTTGACCGGCGGATTGTCGATCGTCGCGACGAGGACGTCGTCCCGGCGCTCTAGAAAAACCGGGGAAGTGCCGACCGACACGTTCATGCCGCGCCCCGTCCGTTGACCAGCACGACCTTGCCCTTGGCCTGCCGCGACATGACGCGACCGAGCCCCTCCTGGAAACGTTCGAGCGGATAGGTCTCCGAGACGTGCGGCTTGAGCTTGCCGGCCTCGTACCAGGCGAGGAGCTCGGCGACGTTGCGCGCGTTGCGCTCGGGTTCGGCCTTGGCGAAGGCGCCCCAGAACACGCCGACGGCCGACACCTGGCGCAGCAGGTACTGGTTGAGCGGGATCGACGGGATGTCGCCGCTGGCGAAGCCTATGACCAGGAAACGCCCCTCGGGCGCCATGGCGCGCAGCGCCGCTTCCGCCAGCTTGCCGCCGACCGGGTCGTAGACGACATCGACGCCGCGGCCGCCGGTCAGCGCGCGAACCTTGTCCTTCAATTCACCGTCCGCGTAGTTGACAAGGTCGTCGGCGCCGTGGTGCGCCGCGACGGCGAGCTTGTCGTCGCTCGACGCAGCCGCGATGACGCGCGCGCCCATCGCCTTACCGATCTCGACCGCGGTGAGGCCGACGCCGCCGGCCGCGCCGAGAACCAGCAGCGTCTCGCCGGGCTTCAGCGCGGCGCGGTCCTTCAGCGCGTGATGCGAGGTGGCGTAGGCGATCATGAAGCCTGCGGCTTCCGCGAAGCTCATCGCATCGGGGATTTTCGTCGCCGCGGCAGCCGGAACGGTCACCTCCTCGGCATAGCCGCCGAAACCGACGAAGGCCATGACGCGGTCGCCGAGCGAAAACCCCTCGACGCCTTCGCCCAGCGCCGTGACGACGCCGGCTACCTCGCCTCCGGGCGAAAAGGGGAAGGGCGGCTTCGTCTGGTACTGGCCCTGGGCCGCCAGCCCGTCGAAGAAGTTGATGCCGCAGGCGGCGATGCGTACGAGCAGTGCGCCGGGGCCGGCGACCGGGGACGCAACGTCCTCCAGCCTGAGGTCCTCGACGGGACCGAATGCACGGCACAGCACGGCTCTCATGACACCCTTTCGTCGGCGCGAGTCGGGGCGAAGTTCGACGACCGGAGCGGTCGCGGCATCGTCTGATTTGACTAGCGCGGCGCTGAGCCCGCTCCTCGCGCGTCCGTGAGCCTCCCCTAGTCTGTTAGGACGATGTTGGGTTGCCCGCGACGGCGGAATCTTCGAGCGACTGCCCATGCGCCGGCAATCCATGCCGGAAGCGGCGTTTGGTGGGGCAGCGCCAGACAGCATCCGGGAGGAACGAATGAAAAAAATGCTTCTTGCGACGACCGTCCTGGCGTCGCTCACGTTTGCCGCACATGCGGATTCGGACGGCAAGATCAAGATCGGCGTGTTGAACGACCAGAGCAGCTCGTTCTCCGCCATCGGCGGCACCGAGGTCGTCAAGGCCGTCGAGCTCGCCATCAAGGATTTCGGCGGCTCGGTTCTCGGCCAGCCGATCGAACTGGTCGCCGCCGACCACCAGAACAAGCCCGACGTCGGCCTCGCCATCGCCCGTGAATGGCTGGAGCAGGACAATGTCGACGTGATCGCCGACATGGCCAACTCGGCCATCTCGCTCGGCGTCAACACGCTGATCGGCGAGAAGAAGAAGGTCGGCCTGTTCGTCTCGCCGCTGACCGACCGCCCGACCGAGGCCGACTGCAACGGCCATGTCGTTGCCTGGGCCTACGACGCCTATTCGACCGTCGGCACCACGGTGCAGGCGCTGCTCGGCGAAGGCCGCAAGAGCTTCTTCATCCTGTCGCCCGACTACGAGGCCGGCAAGGTTCAGGAATCCTGGGTCGAGGCCGCGGTGACGAAGGGCGGCGGCGAGGTCAAGGGCAAGATCCGCGCGCCGCTCGGCACCACCGACTTCTCCTCCTACCTGCTGCAGGCGCAGTCGTCCGGCGCCGAGGCGATCATCATGAACCTGAACGGCCCCGAGCTGATCAACTCGATGAAGCAGGTCCAGGAGTTCGGCATCATCGAGGCCGGGCAGAAGATCGCCGTGACCTTCCTGCACCAGGCCGACGCGCGTTCGATCGGCGTGGAAGCCCTGAAGGGCGTGCGCGCCTCGACGCCGTGGTTCTGGAGGAAGGACGCGGATTCCGAGAAGTTCGGCCGCCGCATGATGGAAATCACCGGCAACGCGCCGGGCTGGATCGCCGCCGGCACCTACTCGGCCGTATCCAACTACCTGAAGGCGGTCGAGAAGGCCGGCACCGACGAATCCGAGGCCGTGCTCAAGGCGATGCGCGAGATCGAGATCAAGGACTTCTTCGTGCAGAACGGCAAGCTCTATCCGAACGGCCGCCTGGTCCACGACATGTACCTGCTCGAAGTCAACGCCCCGGGAGACGTCAAGGAGAAGGACGACCTGTTCAAGCTGGTCGCCACCGTGCCGGCCGACAAGGCGTTCAAGCCCTATTCCGAGAGCGCCTGCAAGCTCTAGGATCGGCAGGACAGCGCGGCGGCCGCCCCGTCGGGCGGCCGTCTGCACATTCCGGGGGACGCGGGAGGCGTCATGCGCGGCTACATGATCTTCGAGCTCGAGATCACCGATCCGGAGGCGTGGGCCGAGTACCGCGCCGTCGCCGGGCCGATGATGGTCGCCGCCGGCGGCCGCTTCATCGTGCGCAGCGAGAAGATCGAGACGCTGGAAGGCGACTGGGCGCCGGCGAGTCTGTCGGTCGTCGAGTTCCCGAGCTTCGAAGCCGCGCACGCCTTCTACCATTCGCCCGACTACGCAGCCACGATTGCGCTGAGGCAGAAGGCGGCGCGCGGCCGCGGCGTGCTGGTCGGCAGCACGCCTCTCGCCGAGCCGGGGAAATGAGCATGGCCGCGGACAACATCATCGAGGCGCGCGGCCTCACCAAACGCTTCCATGGCTTCGCCGCCGTGTCGGAGGTGGATCTCGACGTGCGCCGCCACGCGATCCACGCCCTGATCGGCCCGAACGGCGCCGGCAAGACCACCTTCTTCAATCTCATCACCAAGTTCCTGGCGCCGAGCGAAGGCTCGATCCGCTACAATGGCGAGGACATCACGGCCGAGAGCCCGGCGCGGGTGGCGCGGCGCGGCATCGTCCGCTCCTTCCAGATCTCGGCGATCTTTCCGCGCATGACTGTGGCCGAGAACGTGCGCATCGCGCTGCAGCGGCCGCTCGGCACCTCGTTCCGCTTCTGGCAGAGCGAAAGCACGCTCGACCGGCTGTCCGGGCGCGTCGACGAACTGCTCGAGGCCGTCGGCCTCGGCGCCTGGCGCGACCAGAGCGCCGCCGGCCTGCCCTATGGACGAAAGCGCGCATTGGAGTTCGCCACGACCCTGGCGCTGGAACCCGAACTGATGCTGCTCGACGAACCGACGTCGGGGCTGGGCAGCGAGGACGTCGACCGCATCGCCGAGCTGATCCGCAAGGTCTCGGCCAACCGCACCATCCTGATGGTCGAGCACAACCTCTCCGTGGTCGCCCGGCTCGCCGACACGATCACCGTGCTCGCCCGCGGCAAGGTTCTGGCCGAGGGACCCTACGCACAGATCTCCACCGATCCCCGCGTCATCGAAGCCTATATCGGGGGCGAGGAATGAGCGCCGCGTCCTCGCTCGAGGTCGCCGGCCTCAACGCCTGGTACGGCGAGAGCCAGGCGCTGCACGGCATGAGCTTCGAGGTCGGCCGCGGCGAGGTGGTCACCCTGCTCGGCCGCAACGGCGCCGGCAAGACGACGACGCTGCGCTCGATCATGGGGCTGCTGCGCAAGAAGACCGGCACGATCCGCTTCGAGGGCGAGGACGTCGCCGGCCGCCTGCCCGAGGTGATCGCGCGGCGCGGCATCGCCTACTGCCCGGAGGAACGCGGCATCTTCGCCAGCCTGACGGTCGAGGAAAACCTGTTCCTGCCGCCGGTGATCGCCGAGGGCGGCATGGCCGTCGACGACATCTACGCGCTCTTTCCCAACATCGCCGAGCGGCGCACCAGCCAGGGGACGAAGCTCTCCGGCGGCGAGCAGCAGATGCTGGCGATCGCGCGCATCCTGCGCACCGGCGCGACGCTGCTTCTCCTCGACGAACCGACCGAGGGCCTCGCCCCGGTGATCGTCCAGCAGATCGGCGCCGTCATCCGCAAGCTCAAGGAGCGCGGCTTCACCGTGCTGCTCGTCGAACAGAATTTCCGCTTCGCCTCCAGGCTCGCCGACCGCCACTACGTGGTCGAGCACGGCAAGGTGATCGACACACTGGCAGCAAGCGACGTCGCCGCCAACCTGGAGCGCATCCAGAACTACCTCAAGGTGTAGACCGGACATGATGGACCTGATCGGTATCCCGCCCCAGCTCCTGTTCGGCCAGCTCCTGATCGGGCTGATCAACGGCGTCTTCTACGCGATGATGAGCCTCGGCGTGGCGATCATCTTCGGCATGCTGCGCATCGGCAATTTCGT
>CAYJMY010000131.1:0-13361 GCA_964371125.1 uncultured Mesorhizobium sp.
TGGCGCCGCGATAGGCGGTGATGCGGCCGTAGTCGGGGATGAAGTTCTGCTCGGGATCTTCCGTGGTGATGCGGCACTGCAGCGCGTGGCCGTTCAGCCGGATCTGGTCTTGCGCCGGCACGCCCGATTCCGGCGTGCCGATCGCCGCTCCGTCGAGGATGTGGATCTGCGCCTTGACGATGTCGATGCCGGTGACCTGCTCGGTCACCGTGTGCTCGACCTGGATCCGCGGATTGACCTCGATGAAGTAGAACTTGCCGGTGTCGGCATCCATCAGGAACTCGACCGTGCCGGCGCCGACGTAATCCGTCGCCCTGGCGATCTTCAGCGCATGGCCGCACAGTTCGGCGCGCTGCGCTTCGTCGAGATAGGGCGCGGGGGCGCGCTCGACGACCTTCTGGTTGCGCCGCTGGATCGAGCAGTCGCGTTCGAACAGGTGCACGGCGTTGCCGCGGGTGTCGCCGAGCACCTGCACCTCGACGTGGCGCGCCCGCTCGACGAGCTTCTCCAGATAGACCTCGTCCTTGCCGAAGGCGGCCTTCGCCTCGCGCTTGGCCTCCATTACCTCGCGCGCCAGGTCCGCTTCCGCGCGGATGGCGCGCATGCCGCGGCCGCCGCCGCCCCAGGACGCCTTCAGCATCACCGGATAGCCGATCTCGGCCGCCATCCTGGCAACCGCCGCCGGATCGTCGGGCAAGGGTTCGGTCGCCGGTACGACGGGGACGCCTACCTCGATCGCCAGGTTGCGGGCGGCGACCTTGTTGCCCAACCGGCGCATCGTCTCCGGCGACGGCCCGATGAAGACGATGCCGGCCGCCGCGCAGGCTTCGGCGAACTCCGGGCTCTCCGACAGGAGGCCGTAGCCCGGATGAATGGCGTCGGCGCCCGACAGCTTGGCGACGCGGATCGCCTCGGCGATCGACAGGTAGCTTTCGATCGGTCCGAGATCGCGCTCCAGATGCGGGCCGCGGCCGACCTGGTAGCTCTCGTCCGCCTTGAACCGGTGCAGCGAGTACTTGTCCTCCTCCGCCCAGATCGCGACCGTCCTGATGCCCAGTTCGTTCGCCGCGCGAAAAACGCGGATGGCGATCTCGGAGCGGTTGGCGACGAGGATCTTGGAGATCGGCAAGGGCGGCTCCGGGTTCTCAAGGTCGGTGTTCACGATTGCATAGCGCGAAAATGCTGCACTGCAAACAGAATAACGCCGCAGTGCTCAATCGATTAGAATAGCCCTTCGCCTACGACCGTCCCGACCCGCGACGTGGAGTTGCCCACTTGCGAAAAAAAGACGCCCGGCGCATGCGCCGGGCGTCGGATCGGGGCGTCTGCGCCAGGATTACTTGTCTTCGAAGTAGCTGTACTTGCCGTCGTCGCCCTTCTTCCACGTGTACATCACGTAGTCCGGACGGGTGATGTCGCCCTTGGAGTCGAAGCCCAGTTCGCCGATGGCGGTCTGGAACGGACCCTTCGCCTTGGCGGCTTCCGCGACCTTCTGCGGGTCGAGGTCGCCGGCAGCGGCGGCCGAGGCGGCGATGACCTGCACGGCAGCGTAGGAGTAGAGCGTGTAGGCTTCCGGCTCGAAGCCGGCGGCGCGGAACTTCTCGACGATGTCCTTGGCGTTCGGGTTGTTGCGCGGATCCGGAGCAAACGTCATCAGCGTGCCGTTGACGGCGTCGCCGGCGATCGAGGCGAGCTCGTTGGAGACGATACCGTCGCCCGACATGAAGGTAGCCTTCAGGCCCTGGTCGGCGAGCTGGCGCATCATCAGGCCGGCCTCGGTGTGCAGGCCGCCGTAGTAGACGACGGAAACGCCGGCGTCCTTCATCTTGGCGATGAGGGCCGAGAAGTCCTTGTCGCCGATGTTGATGCCTTCGTACATCGTCTCGGTCACGCCGGCGGCATTGGCCGCCTTCTTGGTCTCGTCAGCGAGGCCCTGGCCGTAGGGCGTCTTGTCGTGGATGATCGCGACCTTGGCATCCTTGAAGTTGGCAGCGAGGTACGCGCCGGCGACCGCGCCCTGCTGGTCGTCGCGACCGCAGGTACGGAAGGTGTTCCACAGCCCACGCTCGGTGAAGTTCGGATTGGTCGAGGCAGGCGTGATCTGGAAGATGCCGTTCTCGGCGTAGACTTCCGAAGCCGGGATCGACACGCCCGAGTTGAAGTGGCCGACCACGAACTTGACGCCGTCGGCGACGAACTTGTTGGCGACCGAGATGCCCTGCTTCGGGTCGGAGACGTCGTCGCCGATCACGATCTTGACCTGCTCGCCGTTGATGCCGCCCGCTGCGTTGATGTCCGCCGCAGCCTGCTCAGCACCCTTCTGGAGCTGCGCGCCGAAAGCCGCGTTCGGGCCGGTGATCGGGCCGGCGACGCCGATCAGGACGTCCGCCCAGGCGCTGCCGCCGAACGCGACGAGCGCGGTGAGGGCGACCGCGGACATGAGTGATTTTTTCATAGAAACGCTCCCATTAAACGAGTGGGCGTGAATGACACTTTCATGCGATGCCCACCCTATCGCAGAAGTGGTAGTTTGCCGATTTCGCGGCCGTTGTCACGTCGATTCCGGCCGGAATCGGCGCAAATGGTGAACCTCAGCCCCGCGATCTCCAGGACAGCGGCGACGCTCTTTCGTAAAGCCAATGGTACTGCGTCACCATCTGGTTGGTGCGCGTATAGCGGAAGCCGAGAGTGCCGAGCACCATCAGGATGATCGTATCGACGACGTAGTACTGCGCCGTCAGCATCGTCCCGTCGAACAGCGCATGGTGGATGAAGCGCACCGCGATGCCGAGGACCAGGAGGTAGACGATCAGGCTCGAATAGGGCCTCCACGTCATCGCGCAGGCCCGTCCGGTCATCCACGCCGCCCAGCCGCCGAGCAGGCAGGTGACGAAGAAGAACTGCCACACCGACGGTTCCTCATAAAGTATGCCGCTCATTTCCGGTCTCCCTGTCGGTTCAATGCCGGCCGCCTTCGAGATAGGCCGCGCGGACTTCCGGATCGGCGAGCAACTGGGCGCCGCTGCCGCTCATCGTCACCCGGCCGTTGACCATCACGTAACCGCGATTTGCAAGCTTGAGGGCGCCGAACGCGTTCTGCTCGACGAGGAATACGGTCAGCCCCTGCGTGCGGTTGAGTTCGCGGATCGCATCGAAGATCTGCTTGACGATGAGCGGCGCGAGTCCGAGCGACGGCTCGTCGAGAAGCAGCAGCCGCGGCCGCGCCATCAGGGCGCGGCCAATGGACAGCATCTGCTGTTCGCCGCCCGACAACGTGCCGCCGCGCTGGGAGATGCGTTCCTTCAGGCGCGGAAACAGCATGAAGACCTTTTCCGCGTCCTCGTCGAAATGCTTCAGATTGTCGAGGCTCGCCCCCATCTGCAGGTTTTCCAGGACGGTCATGCGCGGGAAGATGCGCCGGCCTTCCGGGGACTGGGCGATGCGCATGCGCGCGATCTCGTGCGTCGGCAACTGCGTGATGTCGGTTCCGTTGAAGATGATGCTGCCGGCGCGGGCACGCGGACTGCCGAAGATCGTCATCATCAGCGTCGACTTGCCGGCGCCGTTCGCCCCGATCAGGGTGACGATCTCGCCCTGCCGCACTTCGACGTCGACGCGATCCAGCGCCCGGATGTTGCCGTAGAACGTCTCGACGCCCTGGACCTGGAGAAGCGGAGTCCCGGCCATCACTTGCGCCCTCCGCGCTTGTCTGCTCCGCCCTTGGCGAGAGATTTCGCCTGGCCGACCCAATCTTCGCGGGCGATCCGTCCGTCGAACGCGAGATAGGCCTCGGCGGCCTCGATGTCGGTCTTCTTCCAGGCGGCGATCTGGTCGAAATGGAAGATGCCGTGCTCGTTGAGCTTGCGCTCGTTCACGGGGCCGATGCCCTTGATGAGCGTCAGCCTGTCCGGCGTCCCGCCGCGCGGCGCCGACATCGCGTTGGAGAGAGCGGACTTCGCCTTTTCGCGCTCCTCGACGATGCGGGCCTTCGAGGCGCCGGGAGAAACCTTGACCAGTTCCGATCCGCTGCCGCCGTCGCCGCTCTGCTCGATCGTGTCGGAGATCGGTCCCGCCATCATCGAGGACGATGGCGACGGGCCGTGGTCCGGATCCGGCTCGCCCTCGAGTTCGTGGATGACGTGCTCGTCGCCGACCGCGATCAGCACCTCCCCCACCTCCTCGTCATCGACGCCGAGATAGGCGGCGACGACGCGCGGATCGTTCTTCACGAAGGTCGGATCGCCGTCGGAGATCTTCCGGCCGTATTCGAGCACCACCACGTGATCGGAGATCTGCATGACCACCGACATGTCGTGTTCGATGAGCAGGATCGAGGTGCCCGTGGTGTCCTTGATATCGTTGAGCAGCGCGTTGAGCGCCAGCGACTCGCGCGGGTTGAGGCCCGCGGCGGGCTCGTCGAGACAGAGCAGTTCCGGGCCGGTGCACATGGCGCGCGCGATCTCCAGCCGGCGCTGCGCGCCGTAGGGCAGGTCGCCCGCCGGATCGTCGGCGCGGTCGACCAGGTTCGCCTTCTCCAGCCAGTGCTCGGCCAGTTCGACCGACTCCCGCGACGCCTTTGCGTAGCCGCCGATGCCGACCAGCCCGAGCACCGTGAAGCCGGAGGCCTTCATCAGCTTGTTGTGCTGGGCGACGAGCAGGTTTTCCAGGACCGTCATGCCGGAGAACAGGCGGATGTTCTGGAACGTCCGCGCCACCTTCGCCTTGGCGGTGATCTGGAAGTCGGGCATCCGTTCGAGGAGGAACTGGTTGCCGTCGCGGCCGTTCAGCGTGATCATGCCTTCGCTCGGCTTGTAGAAGCCGGTGATGCAGTTGAACACGGTGGTCTTTCCGGCGCCGTTCGGGCCGATCAACGCGGTGATCTCGCCGCGACGCGCCTCGAAACTCAGGTCGCCGATGGCGACCAGCCCGCCGAACTTCATCGACAGGTGTTCGACCGTGAGGATGGGGTTCATGTCGGTCACCGCGCTCATCAGCCGTGCCCTTCCTTGGTGAACGAGCCCGAGACAGCCTTCTGCTCACGCAGGAACGCCGTTGGCTGGCGGCTCCCGACGAAGCCGCGCGGCTTCCACAGCATCACGACGACCATGGCCATGCCGAACAGGAGCATGCGGTAGAGCTCCGGCGTGAAATCGGACCCGAAAATCTTCTTCAGGAACTCCATTTCGCGCAGGATCTCGGTGCCGCCGATCATCACAAGCGCGGCGATGGCGATGCCGGGCAGCGAGCCCATGCCGCCCAGCACGACGATCGCCAGGATGATGGCCGACTCGAGGAAGACGAAGGATTCCGGGCTGACGAAGCCCTGCCGCGCGGCAAAGAAGGCGCCGGCGAAGCCGCCGAACATCGCTCCGATGGCGAAGGCCGTGAGCTTCGTGTTGGTGGTGTTGATGCCGAGCGAGCGGCAGGCGATCTCGTCCTCGCGCAGCGCTTCCCAGGCGCGGCCGACCGGCATCCGGCGCAGGCGCACCGTGACGAAGGCCGTCAGCAGCGCCAGGGCGAGGATCAGGTAATAGAGGAAGATCTTGTAGTAGGCGCCGGACTGGGCGATGCCGAAGACCTTGGCGATGTAGTTCGGATCGGACACGTTGAACGTGAAGAAGCCGAAGAAGCTGACCTTCGGGATCCCGGAAATGCCCGCGGAGCCGTTGGTCACCTCGCGCCAGTTGATCAGCACGAGGCGGATGATCTCGCCGAAGGCGAGCGTGACGATGGCGAGGTAGTCGCCGCGCAGGCGCAGGACCGGGAAGCCGAGGATGACGCCCCAGAAGGCCGCCATGATGCCGGCGGCCGGCAGGAGAACCCAGAACGACCATCCGAAATGGGTGCCGAGCAGCGCGTAGGAGTAGGCGCCGACGGCATAGAAGGCGACATAGCCGAGGTCGAGCAGGCCGGCGAGGCCGACCACGATGTTGAGGCCCCAGGCGAGCATCACGTAGATCAGGATCTGGATGCCGAAATTGTCGACCCACTTCAGCGATCCCTGGAAGCCGAACACCGCGACGATCACGATCGGGTACAGCACGAGGACCGTCACCGCGATGACCGCGAGGTTGGTGCGGATGAAGGCGCGGAAGGTGAAGAACAGCCAGGCCAGCGCGTAGATGATCGCCAGCGAGCGCGCCAGTCCGACATAGACCGACAGGTGTTCGCCGACAGCCGTCTCGAACGCCGATCCGAACAGGATCAGGACTGCGGCCACCACGAGCGCGGCGATGAAGTTCGGGGTGCGAAAGAAGCGGATGGCGAAGCTGTCGGGGAGCAGGCCCGTCGCCCTGTCGACGATTTTCTGCCTCTCCATGAACGGCCGGATGTAGGCCACCATGGCGAAGCGGATCGCCATGACGAGGCCGACGACGATGGCGAGCAGGCCCCAGCGCTGGACGAGGATCAGTTCGTTGCGGATGTTCTGGTCGGTCTTGAGGCCGATCAGCAGGACGAACAGCCCGAAGGCGATGATGCCGGCGTAGAAGGCTTCGCGCAGGGCGCGGGCCGTGAGGTCGCCGCTGCCGGCGGCGGGTGCGGGAGTGCTTGCCATGGCGTCAGACCTTTTCGACTTCGGGTCGGCCGAGAATGCCCGACGGCAGGAAGATCAGCACGATGGCGAGGATCGAGAACGCGGCGACGTCCTTGTAGTCGATCGAGAAGTAGGCCGACCACATGCTCTCGATGAAGCCGATCATCAGGCCGCCGAGGACTGCGCCCGGGATCGAGCCGATGCCGCCCAGCACGGCGGCGGTGAACGCCTTCACGCCCGGCACGAAGCCGTCGGAGAAGACCACCACGCCATAATACATGAGGAACAGCGTTCCGGCGACGGCGGCGAGCGAAGCGCCCATGATGAAGGTGATCGAGATGGTCTTGTCGACGTCGACGCCGAGGAGCGCGGCCATCTTGCGGTCCTGCTCGCAGGCGCGCTGGGCGCGGCCGAGCGAGGTCTTGTTGACGAGGTACCAGAAGATCGCCAGCAGGCTCGCTGTGACGACGACGATGATGATCTGCTTCAGCGAAACGGAGATGCCGCCGATCTCGTAGACCCGGCTGACCATCGGGGGGATCGGCTTGTTGCGCGGACCCTGTGTGACCTGGACGAAGTTCGAAAGCGCGATCGACATGCCGATCGCCGTGATCAGCGGCGCCAGCCGGAACGACCCGCGCAGCGGCCGGTAAGCCAGCTTCTCGATCGTCCAGTTGTACAGGCTGGTCAGCAGCATCGCCACGACCATCATGATCAGCAGCGCGACCGCGACAGGGATTGAATAGAACAGGCTGATGAGGAAGAGAAAGACGATGAGGGCGATGAAGGCGCCGACCATGAAGACGTCGCCATGGGCGAAGTTGATCATGCCGATGATGCCGTAGACCATCGTGTAGCCGATCGCGATCAGCCCATAGATCGATCCCAGCGTCAGCCCGTTGATAAGCTGCTGGACGAAATATTCCATCTGTAGACGGCTCCCCTGGGAATGTCGCCTTTCGGTCGCATTCCTTCCTTAAGTTCCCCTAGTCCTAAAGTCTCGGGCCTGGATTGCAACGGCCTTTTTCCGCCGCCGCACGTCGCAGCGAAACCCCGCCGGCTCCCCATCGCCGTGTCGTGTTTCCGCTGGACTAGGGCGGAAACTATCATTGGCCCAACGCAATGTCTTTGCCTTGCGGGCGTTATTTTCAGTCCCTTTTCGAAGGGTTTGCCGCCATTTTCCCGTTCGGCGGCGATTCCTTGCGCCGCCTCCCGGGATGCCAGCGGCAAATGTCTAGACATAACACGCGAACTGCTCACGCCACGACGAAGCCGTGGGCGAAGGGGTCGCGGTCGTCGATGAAGATCGTGTTCAGCCCCGTCATGCGCGCCCAGCCGCCGATCGAGGGCACGATCGCCGGCTTGCCGCCGACCGTCGTCTCCGTCTCGCCACGGCCTTTGAACAGCGAGCCGATGATGGATTCGTGGACGAAGCTGTCGCCAGCCTTCAACCGGCCCTTTGCGTGGAGTTGCGCCATGCGCGCCGACGTGCCGGTACCGCAGGGCGAGCGGTCGATCGCCTTGTCGCCGTAGAAGACGGCGTTGCGCGCATCCGCCTCCGCATGGCGCGGCGCGCCCGTCCACAACATGTGGGTGAGCCGGTTGATCGACGCATTCTCCGGATGGATGAAACTGTACTTCTCGTTGAGCCGCCGGCGTACGACCGGGCTCCAGGCGATCAGGTCGCCGGCCGAATGGTCGGCGATGTCGCGGAAATTCCTCTGCGGGTCGACGATGGCGTAGAAATTGCCGCCATAGGCGACGTCGACGGTGATCTCGCCGAGCGTCGGGCAGTCGACAGTCAGGCCCTCTGCGTAGAGGAAGGAGGGCACGTTGGTGATGCGCACCTCCTCGACATACTCGCCTTCCTGCCGGTACTCGGCGATGACAAGGCCGGCCGGCGTGTCGAGCCGCAGCACGCCGGGCGTCTTCGGCCGGACAAGCCCGTGCTCGATCGCCATGGTGACGGTGCCGATCGTGCCGTGGCCGCACATCGGCAGGCACCCCGATGTCTCGATGAACAGGATGGCGATGTCGCAGTCCGGCCGGGTCGGCGGATAGAGGATCGATCCCGACATCACGTCGTGGCCGCGCGGCTCGAACATCAGCCCCGTTCGGATCCAGTCGAACTCGGCGAGGAAGTGGGCGCGCCGCTCCATCATCGTGGTGCCGTCGAGCAGCGGACCGCCGCCGGCGACCAGGCGCACCGGATTGCCGCAGGTGTGGCCGTCGATGCAGAAGAACGAGTGCCGGGCCATGGCTGGAACCTCGGATCAGAAGCGTTGCGGGGAAAAGGGTTCGAGTACGATCGGCGCCGGCCGGCCGAGCAGCAGGTCGCGCACCAGGCGTCCGGTCGCGGCCGCCTGGGTCAGGCCGAGATGGCCGTGGCCGAAAGCGTAGACGACGTTTTCGCTCGCGCGCGAGCGGCCGATCGCCGGCAGCGAGTCGGGCAGCGACGGGCGATAGCCCATCCATTCGCGGCCGTCCGCGGGATCGAGCCCCGGCAGGAAACGCCTGGCCTTTTCCAGCATGGCACGAGAACGCGCATAGTTCGGCGGGCGGTCGAGGCCACCGAGTTCGACGGCGCCGCCGACGCGCAGGCCCGTGGAAAGCGGCGTGATGACGAAGCCGTGGCCCGGGAAGACGAGCTGGCGGCGCAGGTCGAAGGCGCTGGACGGAAGCGTCGTGTTATAGCCGCGCTCAGTCTCCAGCGGGATCCGGTCGCCGCAGGCGCGCGCCAGGAAATGCGACCAGGCGCCGGCGGCGATAACGGCGCGGCCCGCGTGCACGGTCCCGCGCCCTTCCAGGGATACCGTGACGCCACCGGATGACGGCGTCACCGCCGCCACGCGCGCCTGGACGAAGCTCGCGCCCAGGGATTCGGCGTAGGCCCACAGCGCCTTGCCGAGGAGTTTCGGATCGGCGACGTTCTTCCATTCGGGGACGAAGGTGCCGCGGACGAAGCCGGGCGACAGGCCGGGCTGGTATTCGGCCAGTTCGCTTTGCGCGAGATGCCGGAAGGCGACGCCGAAGCGCTCGCGCGCCGCCCAACCCGGCAGCGAGGCCTTGAACTCGGCCTCGCTTTCGTAGAGTTCGAGCGAGCCGTCCTCGCGCAGCATGGCGCGCGTTCCGGAGCGGTCGAAGAGCCCGTTCCATTCCCGCTCGGCAAGCCGCATCATCGACGCCTGGGCGATGAGACTCGCCTCGTAGCGGCCCGGCCGGCCGGCAAGCACGAAGCGGACCAGCCAGGGCAGCAGCTTCGGCAGGTATGCAGGAGGAATGGAGAGCGGCCCGAGCGGGTCGGCGAGCCATTTCGGCACCTGCCGGCCCATGCCCTTGTGCGCCATCGGCAGCATGTCGGTGAAGGCGAGCGCCGCGGCGTTGCCGGAACTGGTCTCCTCGCAGACCCCGGTGCGATCGACGACGAAGACCTTCCGTCCCGCCTCGGCGAGGAAGATCGCCGAACAGATCCCGACGATGCCGGCGCCGACGACAACGACGTCGGCCTTCTCCGCGGCTGTGTTCACGCTGTCACCTGCAATCTGCCGTCGTTCCCTCGTCCCAGCCGCCGGACATCAGAATGCGGGAAGCGAGGGACGGACGGCAAGCGCGTCGCGGATCACTTTCTCGACTGCCGCGCGGCGTTCACCCGCGAGCGGCTGCCGCGGCATGCGGACACGGTCGTTGCTGCCGATCGCGTGGACTTCGGCGAGCTTGATGTTCTGAACGAGATAGGTCGAGACGTCGAGGTCGAGCAGCGGCCGGAACCAGCGGTAGATCGCGAGCGCCTCGTCGCGGCGGCCGGCCTTCATCAGCCGGTAGATCGCCACCGTCTCCTTCGGGAAGGCGGTGACGAGGCCGGCGACCCAGCCGATGGCGCCGACACAGAGCGCCTCGTAGGCGAGGTTGTCGACGCCGGTGAAGAGGTCGTAGCGGCTGCCCAGCCGGTTGATGATCTCGGTCGAGCGGCGGATGTCGTCGGAAGACTCCTTGACCGCGACGAAGCGGGCATCGCTCGCCAGTTCCTCCATGATGTCGACGGTGACGTCGACCCGGTAGGCCAGGCGGTTGGAGTAGATCATGACCGGCAGGTCGCCGGCCGCGGCGACGGCGCGCAACGCGTCGGCGGTTTCCTGGGGATTGGTGTGATAGATCGGGCTCGGAACGACCATCAGCCCGTCGGCGCCGGCCTTGGCCGCGCGCCTGGCCAGCGATGCCGCCTCGCGGGTGCCCGCCTCGTTGATGGTGAGCAGCACAGGCTTGCCGCCGGCCACCTTGCGCGCCGTGGCGAAAACATCGAGCTTCTCGTCATGGCCGAGCATCGGCCCCTCACCCAGCGAGCCGCAGACGATGAGGCCGTCGCATCCCGCTGCCATCTGCAGTGCGAAGCAGCGCTCCATCTCGGCATGATCGAGCCGGTCGTCGGCTGTGAACTTGGTGGTGACCGCGGGAATGACGCCAGACCACATGCGATTTCTCCTTGTGATATATCACCCATATATCTATAATTCGCAGCATCGTCAATCGCGAAAACGCGCCTGATATATCAACTTGGGTTGAGAGCGATATGGAACGGACCTCGACCGCAAACGAAACCGACGGGCCGGCTGCCACCCGCGCCTATCGGGCGCTGGAGCGCATGATCGTCATGCTGGAACTGGCCCCGGGCAGCGTCACCACCGAAGGCGCGCTGATCGACCGGGTCGGGCTCGGACGCACGCCGGTGCGCGAGGCGATCCAGCGGCTTTCCTGGGAAGGGCTGGTGTCGGTGCGACCGCGGGCGGGACTGGCGATCGCGCCGCTCGAAAGCGGCGACTGGGCCAAGATCATCGACGCCCGGCGCGGCGTCGAGGTGCTCCTGGCGCGGTCGGCGGCGCGCTGGTTGACGGCCGAATCCATCGCCGCGCTGCAGGGTGCGGCGCTCGCCATGCAAGCCGCCGTGGTCGCGGGCGACGTCGGCGGTTTCCTCGAGGCCGACAAGTCGCTGGACGAGGCGATCGCGCTTGCCGCCGACAACCGCTTCGCGGCGCAGCTCGCCGGACCGCTGCAGACCCATAGCCGGCGCTTCTGGTACCGCTACCGCGGACGCGACGGCCTCGCGGAAGCCGCCGGACATCACGTCGCGCTGATCCAGGCGATCCTCGATCGCGACGAAAACGCCGCCGGCGCCGAGGCCGACCGCCTGATGACCCTGCTCCGCTCGCACGCGCGCACCGCCGCCGGCTGGTGAACGCCGCAATGACCGCCTGCGCCTCCGGCGCACGGGGCGACGTTGCCGGCACAGGACAGCCGCCGCGGCGCAACCGCCTGTTCAGCTACTTGCGTCCTCGCAGCGCGGCAGTTTCGCGAGCGCGTCCTCCGGCAGGAGCTTCCTCAGATTCATCGACGACACGCGGAAATATTCCTCGTCCGGCTTGGTGCGCACGTAGATGTCGACGGCGAGCGCGCCGGGATTGATGGAGCCGTCGCGGCAGCCGCCCGCGATCGTCACCGTCAGGCTTCCGCCACCCCCGTTCCGGCCGCTTGCTGCGACGGCGCGGGCCTTTGCCTGTGCCGCGACGAGCCGAGGCACGTCGGCCCTGGCGACGCGGGCTATCTGGATCCGCTCGAAGGAAGGGCTGGCCGGTACGCCGGCGGCGTTTTCCCCGTTGACGATTTCGAGCGGCAGCTTCTCGTCGATCGGGCCATGCGGCGCGGATGCGTCCATGGCGAAATGCAGCACCACATCGCCGGTGCGGAGCTTGAGCGGGACCGGCATGACCGCGGCGACACTCACCTGGTCCGCTGCGACATCCAGAGGATCAAGGCCCGCAAGCCTGTTGACCGCAGCCGGACTGAGCGAGGCGCAGGCGGACAGGGAGAGAAGCCCGGCCAACGCGGCAGTGCAATGTAGGAGAAGGGACACGGCATCCTCATATGATCGTTTGACATTTCCTAATTATTGTTTTACATTAATTATGCAAGCGGATTTTTTGAGGAGCCCGCGTATGATCGACGCACGCCAGCACGCCCGGCTGCTGAGCCGCCGGATGGAGTTGCTGATCCATGTCCTGATGGGCGCCGTGCTCCTGTTCGTCGCCTACGGCCTTTGGGTGGCCTGGTCTGATCCGGAATCGGCGGGACTGTTCATCCTCGACAGGCTCGCGCTGCCGAAGACGGCCCGGCTGTCGGAATCCACCGTCGGACTGCTGGTCCTGGCATTCCTCGCCCAGGCAGGTCTCGTGCTCTGGGCGCTTCACGTCTTGCGAAGGGCATTTCACGAGATCGCCCTGCACGACATCGTCAGCACCGAGAGTGCGCGGCTGATGCGCCTGTCGGGCACGATGTTTCTTCTGAACGCGACCGCGATGGTGCTGGCCCCGCCCTTGGTATCGCTGATCGTCAGCCTCGACCTGCCAGCCGGGAATCGCTTCCTGGCGATATCATTCAGCACTGCCGAGCTTCTCGCCCTGATCGTTTCGGGGACGCTCATCGTCTTCGGCCATCTTCTCGCGGTGGCGGCCGAGGTGGACGACGACAACAGGCGCATCATCTGACATGCCGATCGTGGTCAATCTCGATGTCATGCTGGCGCGCCGCAAGATGCGTTCCAAGGAACTCGCGGCGAAGGTAGGGATCACCGAGCAGAACCTGTCGCTGCTCAAGTCCGGCAAGGTCCGCGGCGTACGTTTCTCGACGCTGGCCCGCATCTGCGCCGAACTCGACTGCCAGCCCGGCGACCTCCTCGAATATCGGCCCGGCCCGGAAGAAGACGAAACGTGAAGCGGGGGGGCCGGGGGGGGGGCGCGCGGGGGGTTTTTGGGGGGGTGGAGGGGGAGGTGATGGT
>CAYJMY010000131.1:13371-14109 GCA_964371125.1 uncultured Mesorhizobium sp.
CCCCGGAACAACACTAAACGTGACGGGGGCGCCCGGGGGGCGCCCGCTCCGTTTTTTTTCGGCCTTGATACTGGGCTACTTCATCGTCGGGATGACGAACTCGGCGCCGTCCTTCACACCGCTCGGCCAGCGCGAGGTGACCGTCTTGGTCTTGGTGTAGAAGCGGAAGGCGTCCGGCCCGTGCTGGTTCAGGTCGCCGAAGGCCGAGCCCTTCCAGCCGCCGAACGTGTAGTAGGCGATCGGCACCGGGATCGGCACGTTGACGCCGACCATGCCGACCTGGACGCGGCTGGCGAAGTCGCGGGCGGCATCGCCGTCGCGGGTGAAGATGGCGACGCCGTTGCCGTATTCATGGTCGTTGGCCAGCTTGATCGCGTTCTCGTAGGTGTTGGCGCGCACGACCGACAGCACCGGGCCGAATATCTCTTCCTTGTAGATCTTCATGTCTGGGGTCACCTCGTCGAACAGGCAGCCGCCCATGAAGTAGCCGTTCTCGTAGCCCTGCATGGTGAAGCCGCGGCCGTCGACGAGCAGCTTGGCGCCTTCCTTGACGCCGATGTCGACATAACCCTTGACGCGGTCGAGCGCCTGCCTGGTCACGAGCGGGCCGAAATCCGCCGAGGAATCCGTCGACGGGCCGACCTTCAGGCTTTCGACGCGCGGGATGAGCCTCTCGATGAGGCGGTCGGCGGTCTTCTGGCCGACCGGCACGGCGACCGAGATCGCCATGCAGCGCTC
>CAYJMY010000132.1:0-14074 GCA_964371125.1 uncultured Mesorhizobium sp.
AGTCCGAGAAGTGCGTGTTCTGCTATCCGCGCATCGAGGCCGGCCATCCGACGGTCTGCTCGGAGACCTGCGTCGGCCGCATCCGCTATCTCGGCGTCGTGCTCTATGACGCCGACCGCATCTCGCAGGCGGCCGCGACCGCCGACGAGAAGGACCTCTACGAGGAGCAGTTGAAGGTCTTCCTCGACCCGAACGACCCGGCCGTCATCGCCCAGGCACGCAAGGACGGCGTGCCTGAAGCCTGGCTCGATGCGGCGAAGAAGTCACCCGTATGGAAGATGGCGATGGAGTGGAAGGTGGCCTTCCCGCTGCATCCGGAGTACCGCACGCTGCCGCTGGTCTGGTACATCCCGCCGCTGTCGCCGCTGCAGTCGGCCGCCGAGGCCGGCAAGATCGGCATGGACGGCGACATGCCCGACGTGCGCTCGCTGCGCATCCCGGTGCGCTACCTCGCCAACCTCTTGACCGCCGGCAAGGAAGCGCCCGTCGTCTCGGCGCTGGAGCGCATGCTCGCCATGCGCGCATACATGCGGGGAAAAAGCGTCGACGGCGTCATCGACGAGCGCGTAGCCACCCGGGTCGGCATGACCGGCGCCATGATCGAGGAGATGTACCAGATCATGGCGATCGCCAACTACGAGGACCGCTTCGTCATCCCGACGAGCCACCGCGAAATCTCCGAGGACGCCTACGACGTGCGCGGCTCGTGTGGCTTCTCCTTCGGCAATGGCTGTTCGGGCGGCACGTCCGACGCCGACCTTTTCGGCGCCAAGAAACGCAAGACCGTGCAGACGCCCACGGACATCTTCAGGGAGCAGGTCTGATGAACACGACGCTGAAAGTCATCTCGCTGCTCCTGTCCTATCCGAGCGAGGAACTGCAAACCGCGGCGCCGGAGTTGAAGGCGGCGCTCGCCGGCGATCCCACGATCGGCGAACGCGAGCGGAAACTGCTCGGCAAGCTCGCCGACGACATCGCCGGCCTCGACCTCTTCGAAGCGCAGGAACGTTACGTCTATCTCTTCGATCGCACGCGTTCGCTGTCGCTGCACCTCTTCGAGCACGTCCACGGCGAGAGCCGCGACCGCGGCCAGGCCATGGTCGACCTGAAGACCATGTACGAGGACGCCGGCTTCGACATCGACGCCAGGGAGATGCCCGACTACCTGCCGCTGTTCCTGGAGTTCCTGTCGACGCGGCATCAGGCTGAGGCGGCCGAACTGCTCGCCCAGACCGCGCATATCGCCACGGCGCTGAAGGAGCGGCTGAAGAAGCGCGAGTCGATCTACGTCAATGCCTTCGGCGTGCTCGAAGCGCTGGGGCAGGGCAGGCCGGACGCAGCACTGTTGCGCGAGCTGCTCGACGCGCCGGAGGACGATCCGGACGACCTCGAAGCACTGGACCGCGTCTGGGAGGAGGAGGCTGTCACCTTCGGCGGCAACGCCGGAGAGAACGCCTGCGGCCCCGACCGCCTGCGCACGCAGATGCGGGCAGCCGCCCGCAAGCCCGATCAATCGCCGACCGCCTGAGGAGGATGGCGCCATGCAGAGTTTCTTGAATTCGCTGGTGTTCGGGATCTATCCCTACATCGCGCTCGCCGTCCTCGTCGTGGGGACGATCGTTCGCTACGATCGCGAACCCTACACCTGGCGGTCGGGATCGAGCCAACTGCTGCGCCGGCGGCAGCTGATCTGGGGCTCCGTCCTGTTCCATGTCGGCGTCCTCCTGATCTTCGCCGGCCACCTGGTCGGCTTGCTCACGCCGATCGCGCTGTTCGACGCGCTCGGCGTCAGCCACGGCGCCAAGCAGCTGCTGGCGATCGTCGCCGGCGGCGTCGCCGGCGTGATGGCGATAGTCGGCGCGACGCTTCTCGTCCACCGCCGCCTGTTCGACGCGCGTGTGCGCGCCACGTCGAGCGCCTCGGACACGCTGATCATCATCCTCTTGTGGATTCAGCTGGCGCTCGGCCTGATGACCATCCCGATCTCGATGCAGCATCTCGACGGCCACGAGATGGTCAAGTTCATGAACTGGGCGCAGGGGATCTTCACCTTCAATCCCGAGGCCTCCAGCTACGTCGCCGACGCCGCGGCGATCTTCAAGCTGCACCTCTTCCTCGGGCTGACGATCCTACTCATCTTTCCGTTCACACGTCTGGTGCACATGCTGAGCGCTCCCGTCCGCTACCTGTGGCGGCCGGGTTACCAGGTCGTACGCCAGAAACCCTCGCGTGCCGCCTCGGTGCGGCTGCCGGCGGAGTAGGGGCCATGGCGACGGTCTACGATGTCCGCAAGAGTGCGGGATCCGCGGGGAAGGTGCATGTCCATGGCGCCGAGCCCACTTTCCAGGAGCTGGACACGCGCATCCCGCCGAAGGCAAAGCCGGTGTTTTCGGTGATTTCGGTGAATGGTCGGACGATCGACGAGGCCGAAATCCTCGCCGAGGCGCAGCATCACCCCGCATCCAACCCGGGCGAGGCGCTCGCCGCCGCCGCGCGGGCGCTGGTGGTGCGCGAGTTGCTCGTCCATGAGGCGCGCCGGCTCGGGATCAACGGAGACGAAGGCCTCCGCGACGCCGAGGGGCGGAGCGAGACGCCGGACGAGGCGGCGATCCGCCTCCTCGTCGAACGAGAGGTCGCAGTGCCCGCAGCGACCGAGGAAGAGTGCCGCCGCTACCACGACAACAACCCGGCACAGTTCCGCTCCGAAGCACTCTACGAAGCTCGCCACATCCTCTTCGCCGCCAGGTCCGACGACCGGGCGGGCAGGGCGACCGCGAAGGCCGAGGCCGAGCGGCTGATCGCCGTCCTCGGTGATCAGCCGGGCGAGTTCGCTGCGCTGGCCCGCGCCTTCTCCGACTGTCCGTCGCGGCAGCATGGCGGCAATCTCGGGCAGATTGGCCCGGGCTCAACAGTGCCCGAATTCGAACGGGCGCTCGATCGAGCCCCAGGCACGGGACTGCTCCCTGCGCCGGTGGAAAGCCGCTTTGGCTTCCATGTCGTGTCGCTCGACCGGCGCATTCCCGGCGAGGCGCTGCCGTTCGACCTCGTCAGAGCGCGCATCGCGGCGTGGCTGGAGGCGGCGAGCTGGTCGAAGGCGGTCTCGCAATACATCGCCGTCCTCGCCGGTAAGGCCGAGATTAGCGGGATCGATATCGGGGCCGCGGAGGGGCCCTTGATCCAATAGGGAGGTCAGATGGACCTGGAAGCCGAATCGCGGGCACTGGCGATCGCGGCGCTGGCGGAGAGGCCGCCGGTCGATCAGCTGCGATCGCCACTCGACTACATCTTCGCCGAGCACTTCCGCCAACGCAGCCTGTGCCGGATCCTCGGCGAGCTGACACGGCAGCCGCAACTCGACAGGGAAATGGCGGCGGCCGCGCTCGACTTCCTGCGGAGCGATTTCGGCCTCCACGTCGTCGACGAAGAGAGGGACCTCTTTCCGTTGCTGCGCCGGCGCCGGCGAAGGCAGGACCGCATGAACGACATCCTCGGGTCGCTGTCGGCGGAACACGCGGCCGACGCGCTCGACGCAAACCGGATCATCGCGGCGTTGGTCGCGGCTCTCGACCGTGACAGTCCCGTGCCGCTGGACGACGGGGCGAGGGCGCTGATGGCCAGTTTCGCGACGAACGAGAGGCGCCATCTGACGACTGAGAACGCCATCGTGCTGCCGCTGGCGCGGGCGCGCCTGACGCGCGGCGACCTCGACATTCTCGGTCGCCACATGGCCGCGCGCCGCGGCCTGATCTATCCGGAGGGCACGGATGCTGAATGATCTCTTCGAACACAACCGCCGCTGGGCGGACGAGAAACGCCGGGACGACCCGGACTATTTCCGCAAGCTCGCCAGCCTGCAGCGGCCCGAGTATCTATGGATCGGCTGTTCCGATAGCCGCGTACCGGCCAACGTCATCACCGGGCTGGAGCCGGGCGAGGTGTTCGTCCACCGCAACGTCGCCAATCTCGTACACAGGGCCGATGTCAACCTCCTCTCGGTGCTCGAATTCGCCGTCGAAACGCTGGAGGTGAAACACATCATCGTCTGCGGCCACTACGGCTGCGGCGGTGTGCGCGCGGCCATGGACGGCAACCGCCACGGCGTCATCGACCATTGGCTCCAGCCGATCCGCGACATCGCCGACGGCTGTGCCGAAATGCTCCCCGGCGAAGACGAGCGCGAGCGCCGCCTCGATCGCATCTGCGAACTCAACGTCCAGTCCCAGGTCTCCGGCTTGGCACGCACGCCGATCATCCAGTCGGCGTGGAAGCGCGGCCGGAGCATTACCATTCACGGCTGGATTTACAGCCTCGACGACGGCCTGCTGCGCAACCTCGAATGCAGCGCCGGCGGCCCCGGCGACGCGATTAAGGCCGGCCGCTGCTCTTGCCACCTGATCGACAAAGGACAATAGATCGGATGACCACAGCATTCGCACACCGGAAGGGACGCTCCGTGCAACCGGACAATCAAGAGACGTTTCCGCTGGTCGCCGGCGTCGTCAGCCGCGACCGTGAGCCGGTCGACCCGCTGCTCGAAGAGACTGCGCGTACGCTCCGCGCCATGGGCTATCGCGTCGGCGGCTTCGTCCAGGAGGAGCGCATCGCCGACGGCTGCTGCGCGGCGACCTACCTTCGCGACATCGAGGACGGGCACAGCGTCCTGATCACCCAGATCCTCGGCGCCGAGGCGAAAGGCTGCCGGCTCGATCCGCAGCGCCTTGCCGAAGCGTCGGTTGCGCTGCTCGACAGCCTCGACGGCGGCATCGACCTGCTCGTGCTCAACCGCTTCGGCAAGGACGAGGCCGAGGGCCGCGGCTTCCGCGCCGTCATCGAGAAGGCGCTGGGCCTGGGTATCCCGGTGCTGTCCGGCGTGC
Source organism: uncultured Mesorhizobium sp. (assembly GCA_964371125.1). Classification (GTDB taxonomy): domain Bacteria; phylum Pseudomonadota; class Alphaproteobacteria; order Rhizobiales; family Rhizobiaceae; genus DUSC01. Next base: position 4,875 of record CAYJMY010000132.1, read on the forward strand.
GCGAGGCCTACGCACCGGCGCTCGAAGATTTCGCCGGCGACTACGGCACGACGCTTGCCGCCGACGAAGCGGCGATCACCGCGTGGTGCGTCGACGTGCTCGGCCGGCGGGAAGGGAACCCGGCCGAGGGCGAGAAGACGGCAGCGTGAGTGACCGTCGGGCGCGCCAACGCACTCCATCTGTCAGTCGCATAAGATATATTATGGAACTTTCTTGATTGCCGAAAAGCCCGAAAAATCGCGGAATGCGCCGCGCCCTTCCTCGAATTCAGGTCTCTGTGACATCGGCGATCATCGCCTTCGCAGCAGTCATCAGCGCATGCGGCGCGGCAGCAAACACCGCGTCGTGCGCGCCGGCCGCGGCCCACACCACGTCGAAGCCGAGCAGCGTTTCGTCGGCGAATGCGGGAATTGCAATGCGGTGGCCGATCGGTGCTACGCCGCCGATGGCGAAGCCGGTCTCGTCGCGCACGTGGCGCGGCTCGGCGCGCTTCAGCGGCTCGCCGGCGATTGCCGCGGCCCTGGCGAGGTCGAGCCGGTTGGTTCCGGAGATGAGGAACAGATAGAGGCGTCCGCTGCGCTCGCCCTGGAAAACCAGCGACTTCACGATTTGGGCGACGGTGCAGCCGCATTGCGCGGCGGCTTCTTCCGCCGTGCGCGTCGAGGCGCCCATGCGCCTGACTTCGATCGCGAGCCCGGCGTCGCGGGCCGCGGCCGTGACGCGCTCGATGCTGCCGGCCGGCCTTGCCGCGTCACTCATAGGGCACCTCGATGACCAGCCCGTCATAGGCGGGCTCGACATTGTCCGGCGTCTTCTCCATCACCGTCGCGTAGTCGAGCGGGATGTGCATATGGGTCAGCACGGCGCGCTTCGGCTCGAGCTTCTCGATCCACTCGAGTGATTCCGAAAGCGACAGATGGCTCGGATGACGCCGGTACTGCAGCGCGTCGATGACGAGAAGGTCTAGGCCTTTCAGCCGGTCGGCGGTCGTCGGCGGGAAGTTGGAGACGTCCGGGCAGTAGGCGATGCTGCCGATGCGGAAGCCGAGCGAGATGATGTCGCCGTGGATCTGCGGCAGCGGCTCGAAGGTGAGGGTGCCCCCCTCGCCCCGGATCGTGAACGACTCGTCGTGGTCGATCGCGTGCGCCTTGAGGATCGGCGGATAGGCGCTGCCGGGCGGCGTGGCGAAGCAGTAGCCGAAGGCGTCGTGGAGACGCACAGTCGTCGGATGGTCGGCATAGACGTCCATCAGCCGGCGCTGCTCGAGCACGTAGCCGCGCAGGTCGTCGATGCCGTGGATGTGGTCGGCATGGGCGTGGGTGTAGACGGCGGCGTCCAGCGTCTTCACCCGCGCCATCAGCATCTGCTCGCGGAAGTCTGGACCGGTGTCGACGACGACCCGCGTCGTGCCGGCCGCCGAGATGCGCTCGACGAGTGCCGAGGCGCGCATGCGCCGGTTCTTCGGGTTGAGAGGATCGCAACCGCCCCAGTCGCCCGAGATCCGCGGCACGCCGGGCGACGACCCGCAGCCGAGGATGGTGAGGCGAAGCGTATCGCTCACGGTCGCGCGCTCTCTTCCGTCGGTCGCGCCATCTTGCTGAAAAGACGGAAGAAATTGTCGGTGGTCAGCCGCGCCGCCTCGGCCGGGTCGACGCCGATCGTCTCGGCGAGCACGGCCGCGGTGTTGACGACATAGGCCGGTTCGTTGCGCTTGCCGCGGAACGGCATCGGCGCCAGATAAGGCGCGTCGGTCTCGACGAGCAGGCGGTCGTGGGGGATCGTACGGGCAATGGCACGCAACTCTTCCGACTTGCGGAAGGTCAGGATCCCGGAGAACGACACGTAGCCGCCGAGAAGGACGCCGGCGTCGGCAAGGCGCTGGCCGGAGGAAAAGCAGTGCAAAATGAAGGGAAAGGCCCCCTTCCCGCTTTCTTCCTCCAGGAGCGCGATCATGTCGTCGTCGGCGTCGCGCGCGTGGATGACCAGCGGAAGCCCGGTCGTTCGTGCCGCCGCGATGTGCGTGCGCAGGCCGGTCGCTTGCGCCTCGCGCGGCGAATAGTCGTAAAAATAGTCGAGGCCCGCCTCGCCGATGGCGACGACCTTCGGATGAGCCGACAAACGGATCAGTTCGTCGGCGCCGATGTCGAGTTCCTCGGCCGCGTTGTGCGGATGCGTTCCGACCGAGCAGTAGACGCTGTCGTAGGCTTCGGCGATGGCAAGGAGCCCGGGAAGCCGGCGCACCCGCGTCGAGATGGTCACCATACGCCCGACGCCGGCGGCAAGCGCTCGCGCGACGATCGCGTCGCGATCGTCGGCGAAGTCGGGAAAATCCAGGTGGCAGTGGCTGTCGACTAACATCTGGCGAACCGTCAGCCCTGCTCCGCCTGCTCGACATAGCGCGGGAACACGCCCGCGGGTGTCGGCAGCGGCGTTCCGGAAACGAGCGCGTCGGCCTCGCAGACCTGCGCGAAATCGCGCCTGTCGGCCGGCACCGCCAGCAGGTCGAGCAGCTTCGCCGCCGAACCCGGCATGAAGGGCTGGCACAGGATCGCCACCCGCCGCACCGTTTCCGCGGTGGTATAGAGGACGGTCTCCATGCGCGCCGGATCGGTCTTCTTCAGCGCCCACGGCTCCTGGCCGGCAAAGTAGCGGTTGGCCTCGGCGACGACCGCGAAGATGGCGGCGAGCGCCAGATGGATGCCCTGCTCGGCCATCGCCTTGCGCGCCGTCTCCAGCGCCGCCTCGGCCTGGTCGAGGATGGCGCGGTCGACGTCGGCAAGCGTGCCGCGCGCCGGAACCTTGCCGCCGCAATTCTTGGCGATCATCGACAGCGAGCGCTGCGCCAGGTTGCCGAGGTCGTTGGCGAGGTCGGCATTGGTGCGGTTGACGATCGCCTCGTGGCTGTAGTTGCCGTCCTGGCCGAACGGTATCTCGCGCAGCAGGAAGTAGCGCAACTGGTCGAGCCCGTAGTGCTCGGCGAGCGCGAACGGGTCGATGACATTGCCGACCGACTTCGACATCTTCTCCCCGCGGTTGAAGACGAAGCCATGGCCGAAGACGCGGCGCGGCACCTCGACGCCGGCCGACATCAGGAACGCCGGCCAGTAGATGGCATGGAAGCGAACGATATCCTTGCCGATGACGTGGATGTCGGCTGGCCAATAGCGCCAACGTTCAGCATTTTCATAGGGATACCCGGCTCCGGTAATGTAATTCGTGAGCGCGTCGACCCACACGTACATGACGTGCTTCTCGTCGCCTGGCACCGGCACGCCCCAGTCGAAGGTGGTGCGCGACACCGACAGGTCCTTGAGCCCCGACTTGATGAAGCTGATCACCTCGTTGCGGCGTTCCGGCGGGCTGATGAAGCCCGGGTTCTTCTCGTAGAGGTCGAGCAGGCGGTCGGCATAGGCCGAGAGGCGGAAGAAGTAGCTCTCCTCCTCGACCCATTCGACAGGTGTGCCCTGCGGCCCGTAGCGCACGCCGTCGGCGCGGACTTCGGTCTCCTCCTCGCCGTAGTAGGCTTCGTCGCGCACCGAGTACCAGCCGGCGTAGCCGCCCTTGTAGATGTCGCCGTTCGCCGCCATGGCGCGCCAGATCGCCTGGCTCGCAGCATAGTGGCGGGCTTCCGTAGTGCGGATGAAGTCGTCATTGGAGATGTTCAGCGCCTGCGCCATGCGGCGGAACTCGGCCGAGTTGCGGTCGGCGAGCTCGCGGGCGGTCAGCCCTTCCTTGCGCGCGGTCTGCAGCATCTTGATGCCGTGCTCGTCGGTGCCGGTGAGGAAGAAGACGTCCTTGCCATCGAGGCGCTGGAAGCGCGCCAGCGCGTCGGTGGCGATCATCTCGTAAGCGTGGCCGATATGCGGCTTGCCGTTCGGATAGGAAATCGCGGTCGTGATGTAGAATTTTTCGCGTGACATGTGTGAGCCGTTCGCAGGGCGAGGAATTTCGGTGCGGTGAGATAGCGCATCGGAACGGCCATAGCCATCCCGCGCCGCGAGACGGGCGTCACATTCGGAGCGTGTCGTGCAGGCGAAGTATCATGGTCAGCGCGTGTTGTTTGCGGTCGAGATTGTACGTGTCCGCCTCGCCGATCGCAATGCGCATTTCCTGCCAGGCGCTGGAAATGCGCCCGGCGCGCTCGATGTCCCCGCACCTGGCCGCGTCGCCGGCGGCTTCGGCGAGCACGTCGAGGAGCCGGTCGTTGAACATGGCGAACTGGATGGCGCGATCCTTGGCGGCGACCGCGTCGGCAAGCCTGTGCGCCTCGACGCCGGGCGGGTTCGGCGCCCTGACCAGCCTGTCGAGCGTCGCGCCGACCTCCAGCCCGCCATAGTCGGTCATCAGGATGGCCGTGCGCGGGCTGCCGGCCGCCGCGGCGGCGAGCGCGGCGCGCCCTTCGCCGTCCGCCGGAAGGGCGATCTCGAATTTTTCGAGGACGGCGTATAGATCGGTCGCCGCCAGCGGCGAAAGCCGCACCGCCTGGCAGCGCGAGCGGATCGTCGGCAGGAGTCGTCCGGCCGAATGGGCGATCAGGATGAAGACCGTGCGCGCCGGCGGCTCCTCGAGGTTCTTCAGAAGCGCGTTGGCGGCGTTCGGATTCATGTCGTCGGCGGGGTCGACGATGACGAAGCGGTAGCCGCCGTCATGGGCCGTGTGCGAGGTGAAACGGCTGACCTTGCGTACCTCGTCGACGGTGATCGCGGACTTGAAGCCGCCGCCGTTGCGGTCGTTCGCCGGGCGGGTGAGGTGCAGGACGGAGGGGTGCGAGCCGGCCGCCATCTGGCGGAAATGAGGCGTGCGCGGATCTTGCGCGACGAGCTTGCCGGCCGCCGCGGCGTGGTCCGGCTGGGTGAGCACGTGATAGACAAAGTGGAAGGCGAGCGTCGCCTTGCCGATGCCGCGCGGTCCGGAGAACAGCAATGCGTGCGGCAGTTTTCCGGCGCGATAGGCGGCCGCCAATGCGTCGGCCGCCTGATCATGCCCGCACAGGATCGGATTTTCCGACGGCTCGGGGATGCGGTCGAGCGTGTCGTGCTGTTCGGGCGCTATCCTTTCGAACATCATGCCCCCACCGCCTCGGGAGCCGGCGCCAGGGCGCCGAGTGCCGCCGTCACGACGTTCGCGATCACCGCGGCGATCTCCTCGGGCGTGCGCCCGGCGTCGATGACGATACAGCGGTCGGGTTCGGCATCGGCGATGTCGAGGTAGGCCTCGCGCCGGCGCCGGTGAACGTCGACCGTCTCCTTTTCGTAGCGGTCGGCAGCACCGTCGCCGCGCCGCGCCGAGGCGCGCCGCAAGCCCTCCTCGGGCTCGATGTCGAGGATCAGCGTCAGGTCGGGGATCATGCCGTTGACGGCGACGCGTTCGAGCGCGGCCATGAATTTCGCATCGAGGTCTCCGGTGACGCCCTGATAGACCCGCGACGAATCCATGAAGCGGTCGCACAGCACCACCGTGCCGCGTTCCACCGCCGGCCGGATGACCTGCTCGACGTGGTCGGAGCGCGCCGCGGCGAACAGGATTGCCTCCATGACCGGACCGAACGGTTCGGCGGCGCCCGACAGGAGCACGTGCCTGACCGCTTCTGCGCCCGGCGAGCCGCCTGGTTCGCGCGTGACGAGGACGTCGTGTCCCTTCGCGCGCAGCCGCTCGGCGAGGCGCGTGATCTGGGTCGACTTGCCCGCGCCCTCCCCGCCCTCGAAGGTTATGAAGAAACCTCGCGACAACCGTGCCTACCTGTTCGTCCGCGCCGCCGTCCATTGGGACGAGACTCCCGCGCGGCGGCCGCAACCGTCATATGACGGTCGTCCAAAAAGGTCCACGCCAATGGAAAGGACCGTTCAGCGAAGCCAGCCGACCATCAGTTCGCCGACTGCGTCGAGGGCGCGCTCGTGGAGCGAACCCAGGCCGACCTCCTCAGCGGTGTAGAGCGGCGTTTCTTGGCTCAGCGTATCGCCGATCCACACTTTCAGCGAACCGACGCGCACGCCTTCGGCGACAGGCGCCACGACCGGCCCCTCGTAGACGATGCGCGCGACGAGGCGGTCCCGGTTGGTGATCGGAACGAAGATCGCCACCGGTCCCTTCGCCTTCAGCGCCACGCCCGACTTGGCGCCGCCGTAGACCTGGGCTTCGCCGACTGTCTCGCCCTCGGCGAACAACTCCGTGCGCTGGAAGGCGCGCATGCCCCAGTCGAGCAGCTTGCGCGCTTCCTCGGCGCGCTCGCGCTCCGTCGCCATCCCGCTCATCGCCGCGAAGACGCGTTTTCCCTCGCGGCTGACCGAGCCGACGATCGCGTAGCCGGATTCCTCGGTGAAGCCGGTCTTCATGCCGTCGGCGCCGATGTCCATCGTCAGCAGCGGATTCCTGTTGGACTGGGTGATCTTATTCCAGGTGAAGTTCGGCTGGGAGTAGTAGCGATAATATTCCGGATATTCGCGCCAAATATGGACCGCGAGTTGCGCGAGTTCGCGCACGGTGACCACCTGGCCTTCCGCAGGAAGCCCGGTCGAGTTCTTGAACACCGACTTCGACAGTCCGATCTGTCGGGCGCGTTCGGTCATCAACTGCGCGAAGTTTTCTTCCGACCCGGCCATGCCTTCGGCGATGATGATACAGCCGTCGTTCGCCGATTGGACGATGACGCCCTGTATCAGGTCCTCCAGCCGGATCGTCGACTTCAGCACGGCGAACATGGTCGAGCCGCCGGAACTGGCGCCGCCCTTTCGCCAGGCGTTTTCGCTGACGAGGAAGGTGTCGTCCATGCGCAGCCGGCCGTTCTTCAGCGCATGGAAGACGACCTCCATGGTCATCAGCTTGGCGAGCGAGGCGGGGGGGATCGGCTTGTCCGGGTCCTTGGAGAACAGCACGGTGCCGGTGTCGGCATCGATCATGTAGGCCTGCCCGGCACGCGTCTCGAACAATTGCGCCTGCGCCGCGAGGGCTGCGCCGAGGACGAAGACGACCGCCGCCAGGAGAGCGCAGCCGATGTTGCCGATATTCCGCATTGTGCCCTGCCCGGATTGTCCGCCGAAGGACCGACGGGCTAGTTGTTCAATTTTGCCATTTGCATCCCCGCGATACAAGGCATCCATGCAAATGTCGGGTTCAAAGGACCACTAGCAAGTATACGAATCGAGCGGAACGTTGAATTTGACATTCGCATGTTCCGGGTGACGTCAAATTGGATGCGAATGTCAAATTCGTTCCACCTGCAGCCTTGGCGCGGCGATCGACCTTTGCCGACGGGCGTGACGCAAGGAAGGCGGGCTGACGTTCCTATTCGCGGACGATGATGGCGTCCGGGGCGCCGCGCTCCCAGGCGGCGGCAAGGAGGTCGTCGAGCGAGGCGCGACCATCGGCATAGATGTTGAGGGTGAACCAGTCGCGGCCGTCGAGCGTCGACTTCTCCAGGGAAGCGCGGCCCACGCCGGAAAGGTTCTTCGCCACGGCATCGGCTTCGGCTTCTGTGGCGAAGGTGCCGGCCGCCACAAATGCGCCGTCGCCCATGCTGCCGGCAGCGATCGCGCTCTGCTTCTTCCACGACGCGACGATCCGCTCGCTGGTCAGCGCCCGGCCGTCGAACGCCTCAAAGGGATCGCTGGCGCGGCTTACCCTGTCATCGGCGTACGACAACGCCGCGACGGCGACCTGCCCTGCGGGTGCGGAAAGTCCGTCGACCGGCCGCTCGGGGGCGATCGGTCCCAGTTCCGGCAGCACGATGTCGACGGAACCGAAGGCCACTGCGGTCGAAACCGCGGATGCGGCGAGCGCCGGCCGCGCCTGAGTATCGGCCAGGACACCGGGAAACGCGCCGCCGGCCACGCTTGGAGTCGGGCCGTTCATGGCGATCATGACGCCGCTCGGCAGGCCCACCGAAGGATCGGGAGCGATGTTGCCCGGCCGATAGGATGCCATCAGGTACTGTTCGTCCTGTCCGTCGAGAGGCGCGCGTCCGACATACTCGACCTTGACCTTGGCCACACCCGCATGCGTGTAGTCGAGGAGTTCGGCGGCGCGCTTGGACAGGTCGACGACGCGGCCCTTGGCATAAGGTCCACGGTCATTGACGCGCACGATGACGGATGCGCCGTTCTTCATGTTGGTGACGCGCGCATAGCTCGGCAACGGCATCGTCGGATGCGCGGCCGTCAGATGCGTCATGTCGTAGATCTCGCCGTTCGCCGTGAGCCGGCCATGGAAGGCGTCGCCGTACCAGGAGGCCCCGCCGACCTTGCTGTAGTTCTTGTCTTCCTTGGGATAATACCAGACGCCGCGGACCTTGTAGGGCTTGCCCACCTGTTCGCGGCCGCCGCCGCGTGGCAGGCGCGTGCGCTGGTTGGAGACCCGGGGGCTGGCCTTCACACCGTATTCGCTCTCGGAAAAATACTCTTTCGTCCGCTTGGGATTGACCATGCCCTTGGTCGGCGCGGATGTGCAGCCGGCGACGATGGAGGCCGAAACGGCAAGAGCCAGAAGGGCCGAGCCGCGCATGATCCAACCACGCGTCCGATCGATCATGTTGCAGCAGTCCCCCGGCATTCCGACTGTGTGCATTCCCTGCGGCAGGAAGCGGGAAGGATCGGACGACCACTCCCATCCGGCGCAGTTTCAGACCCCCATCTGCGCAGGAATTGCTTATCAGCCGATTAAGCGAATATGGCCCGAACGGGGCAAGATTGTGGCCGGGCGCGATCGCAGCGAAGATCCCCGGAACCGTCGCAGCCGCCGGCCGTTTCCATGATCCGCAAGCCACTTCGAGAGGACGTCGGATGCCCGAAGAACGCGAAACCCCGCGCGGCCGCGCCGTCGGCGACGAAGACGCAACCGGAGGGCCGATGGACGACGACCCGCCTCGCCCGCTAGAGACGCCGGACGTCGAGGCGATCGAGAAGGACCGCGCCAGGAGTTCGGGCCGGCCGCCGCTGGCAGCGGAGCCGGCGGCACGCGGACGCAAAGCCCGCGCGTCGCCTTGAAGCGAGCGCCCGGCGCCTTTTGGCGACGCATTCCGCCCGAAGCCGTAGCCAGCCACGCGTTGACGTCTACGACCCCTAAGCGTTAAAGCCGGCACTACCGACAACGGCCCGCAAGGCCACGTCGCGAACGCGGAGGGATGGCCGAGCGGTTTAAGGCACCGGTCTTGAAAACCGGCGTGGGCGCGAGTCCACCGTGGGTTCGAATCCCACTCCCTCCGCCAA
>CAYJMY010000133.1:0-13894 GCA_964371125.1 uncultured Mesorhizobium sp.
GGGCCGTAAAAGAGCGCGGGCATCGTCATGGGGAATGCCCTGGTGGGCGGAGGGACACCCGGCCCGCCGCAGGGGGCGGCGGGCCGGAGGCAGGGATCAGTACTGTTCGAAGCCGGTACGCTCCTGGAAGGCGCCGGTCTTGGTGTCGTACTGATAGACCGCGACCGCAGTGCCCGAGAGCTGGTTCTCGTTGTCGAAGGAGATCGGGGCGCTCAGGCCGCCGGTGTCGAAGTCCTTCAGCGCCTTCAGCTTCTCGATGGTGCAGGCCCGGGTGAGTTCCTGGCCGCACTCGCCCATGGCGTGGGCGAGCGTCTTCAAGCCGATATAGGTGACGTAGGTATAGCGGCTGATGCCGGCGAGCTCTTCCTCGCTGACATACTGCTTCGCCATCGCCTTGAACTTGTCGGTCGATTCGCCGGTGAGCGCCACGTAGTCGGCGACCATGAAGTCGTAGCCCGCGGGCGCAGACAGCGCCGCGGAGGCCGGGATGCCCTCGCTCCACACGCCCGCCGACTGGATGTCCATGCCGAGCTTGCGCGCTTCGGCGAGGATGTTGGCTGCCCCGGCGAAGATGCCGCCGTTCACGATGACGTTGACGCCGGCCTGCTGCATCTGCGCGACCTCGGCGGAGAAGTTCGACGTGCCCTTCTTGAAGCGCAGGCGGATGCCGTCCTTCAGGCCGAAATCCTTGACCGCGCGGTCGTAACCGGCCTCGATCTCCTTGCCGAAATCGTCGTCCTGGCGGATCAGGCCGTAGACGGCGTCCTTCGACTCGGGCTTCGAGCTGATGTGCTTGAGCTGCGCGTAGAAGGCGTCGGCATACTTGGCGCCGAAGGTGAAGACCGACGGACGGACAGGCTTGTAGACCAGCTCGGCCGGCGCGGTGGTGACCACGGTCGGCAGGTTGTTTTCCTCGATCAGCGGCATCATGGCGAGCACGTTGGCGGTGCCGGAGGTGCCGTTGAGGGCGAAGATGCCGTCGACCTCGATGAGCTTGGTCAGCGCCTGGAACGAGCGGGCGGGAATGTAGCCGTCGTCCTCGGTGATGACGGTGATCTTGCGCCCGTTGACGCCGCCGGCGGCATTGATCTCGGCGGCGGCGATCTTCGAGCCGAGCGCCACGCCCTTGCCGACGAAGGCCGCCGGTCCGGTCATGATGTTGACGTCGCCGATCTTGATCTCGGTGTCGCTGACGCCCGGATCCGCGGCATAAGCCGCGGTCGACATCAAAAGGGCAGCGGCAAGCGTCGAAATGGTTCTTTTCATGGCTTCCTCCCAGTTTGCGGCGGGCGCGTTGTCCTCAATACGCCAGCGGCCAGTTGCTCCAGTATTTCCGCGCGTCGCGCCAAACCCCGATCAGGCCGTCAGGCTTGAAGCGGAGGAAGAGCACGATCACGACGCCGTAAGCGATGCCGCGGATCTCGTAGACGTAGCTCGTGTAGAGCGTCGATTGCGGGTCGCCGAACGTTTCGAAGAAGAGCCGGATCGCCTCCGGCAGGAATGACAGGAAGATCGCGCCGAGCACCGCGCCGGCGATCGAGCCGAGCCCGCCGAGGATGATGATGGCGAGCGCCTCGATCGACAGGATGAGGGCGAAGACGTCGATGTTGATGAAGCGGATCTGCAGCGACAGGAGGCCGCCGGCGATGCCGACGACGAAGGAGCTGATGAAGAAGGCGAGCAGCTTGTAGCGCACCAGGTCGACGCCCATGACGCGCGCCGCGATGTCGTGGTCGCGGATCGCCATCCAGGCGCGGCCGATGCGCGTGCGCGACAGGTTGAGCGCGCCGAGAATGGTGAGGATCGTCAGGCCGAGCGCCAGGTAGTAGAGCGGCTTGCCCTTCTGCAGGTCGATGCCGAACAGCTGGGCGCCGTTGACGAACAGTCCGTTCGGCCCGTGGGTCAGGCCTTCGGCATAGAGGATCACGTGGTTGATGATGAAGGCGAAGGCGAGCGTGGTGATGGCGAGGTAGAGGCCCTTCAGCCTGAGCGACGGGATGCCGACGACGATCGAGATCACGCCGGCGACGAGACCGCCCGCGGGCAGGCTGATCCATACCGGCATGCCGTAGTCGGCGAGCAGGATCCCGTTGGTGTAGGCGCCGACGGCGAGGAAGCCGGCCTGGCCGAGCGAGATCAGCCCGGTCGTGCCGGTGAGCATGTTCAGGCCGACCGCGCCGATGACGGCGATCAGCGCCGAGACGGTCAGCGTGAGCTGGTAGTTGCCGATGACGAAGGGCAGGAGGATGAGGGCGGCGACCGCCGCGACCGCCCAACCCCACACGACCTTGCTGTCGCTGAGTGCGACGAGCTGGCCGGTGCGTTCCTTGAAATGTCCCGTGCGCATGGTTCAGACCCGTTCGATTTCGCGGTTGCCGAACAGGCCGTACGGCCGCACCATCAACACGATGATGATGACGACGAAGCCCGAGATTTCACGGAGCCCCTGCCCGACATAGCCCTGGGCCAGGTTCTCGATGAGGCCGATGACGATGCCGCCGACGGCGGCGCCGATGACGGAATCCATGCCGCCGAGGATGACGGCGGGGAACGATTTCAGCCCCTGGAACCAGAGGTCCGGCGCCAGCTTGAAGTTGGCGGCGAAGAGAATGCCGGCGATCGCCGCGATGCCGGAGGACAGCATCCAGGCGAAGGCGTGGATGCGGCTGACGCTGACGCCGACCAGCAGCGCCGCGGTCTCGTTCGCCGCCACCGCGCGCATGGCGATGCCCATGCGGGTGAAGCGCAGGAACAGCCAGGCGAGCAGCGAGACGACGGCGAGCGCGCCGATCAGATAGAGCTGGGCCGGGTAGAAGGGGATGCCCGCCACCTGGACCACCGTGTTGGAAAGCCCGGCGGTGAAGTTGAAGGGTTCCGAGCCCCAGATCATGATGGTAACGCCGCGCAGGATGACGGCAAGGCCGACCGTTACCATGACGATGGCGAAGACCGGCTCGCCGAGCATCGGGCGGATGAAGATGCGCTCAAGCGTCAGCCCGATCAGCATCGACACCGGGATGGTGACGAGGATGAGCGGGAAGAAAGAGAGGTGGAAGGTGTTGGACAGGCTGAACGCGATGTAGGCGGTCAGCATGACCAGCTCGCCCTGGGCGAAATTGACCACGCCGGTCGACTTGTAGACCAGCGCGAAGCCCATCGCGATCAGCCCGTAGGCGGCCCCCGAGACGAGGCCGGTGGAGACGAGCAGGAGCAGGAAATCCATCAGGCCGCGCTCCCGTAGATGCTGGTGATCTCGTCCTTGAATTTTTCCTCGATGATCCGGCGGCGGACCTTCATCGTCGCGGTGAGCTCGCCGTCGTCATGGTCGAGCTCCTTGGACAGGATGACGAACTTGCGCACGTTCTCGACCCGGGCGAAGCGGTCGTTGACGCGGCGGATCTCCCGGTCGACGAGCTCGCGGACCTTCTCGTGCTGGGCAAGCGAGCGGTAGGTCGTGTACTGGATGTTCTGCTGCTGCGCCCACTTGCCTGTCGTCTCCAGATCGATCTGGATGAGCGCGGCGAGGAAGTTGCGCCCGTCGCCGAGCAGGATCGCCTCGCGGATGTAGGGCGAATCCTTGAGCGCGTTCTCGATCAGCGAGGGCGTGATGTTCTTGCCGCCGGACGTGATCAGGATGTCCTTCTTGCGGTCGAGCACGCGAAGCTGCCCGTCGGCGGCGACGTCGACGATGTCGCCGGTGTGCAGCCAGCCGTCCGAGAAGGCGCGCGCGGTGGCCGTTTCGTCGAAGAGATAGCCCCTGAAGACGCTCGGGCCCCTCAGCATCAGTTCGCCGTCGGGGCCGAGCTTCTGCTCCAGCCCGTCGATCAACAGACCCGATGAACCGAGTTCGGTGGCGCCCGGACGCTGCGAATGCGAGACGCCGGCGCTCTCCGTCATGCCGTAGATCTGGTAGACCGGCACGCCGAGGATCCAGAAGAACAGCAATACTTCAGGCGAGACGGTGGCGCCGCCGCAATAGGCTGCGCGCACCCGGTCGATGCCGAGGAAATGCTGAAGACCGCGGAAGCAGACCAGCCAGAGCAGGGCGAAGAGCAGGCGGTCGGAGAGGCTGGCGAAGGTGCCGCCGTTGGCCAGCCGCCGCTCGGCGAGAGGCCGACCGAGCGCCACGCAACGCTCGAAGACGCGACGCTGGAAGGGCGTCGTATCCTTCACCCGGTAGAGCACGCTCTGCTGCATCTTCTCCCAGATGCGCGGCACGCCGAGAAAGCCCCTCGGCGCGATCTCGCGCAGGTTGACGACGACGGTGTCGACGGATTCGGCAAAGGAGACGACGCAGCCCGTGAGCAGCTGCATTACCGTGGAGAAGCTGCGTTCGGCGACGTGACAGAGCGGCAGGTAGCAGAGCACTGAATAGCTGTCCCGGTCGAGGCCGTGGATCGAGACCACCTGCGCGGCCGAATGGAGCATGTTGGCATGGGACAGCTTCGCGCCTTTCGGCATGCCGGTCGTGCCCGAGGTGTAGACGATGATGGCGACGTCGTCGGGCTTGCCGCCGGCGATCGCGGCGTCGACCAAGGGGCCGAACTCGGCCTCCTTGCGGGCGCCGAGGTCGAGCACGTCGGCAAACGACATCAGCCCGTCCTCGGCGTAGTGGCGCATGCCCTTCATGTCGACGGTGACGATGGTGGCGAGTTCGGGCAGGCCCTCGCCGTTGCGGCGCGCGTCGAGAACCTTGTCGGTCTGCTCCTGGTCGCCGCAGACCACGACGCGGGTGCGCGAGTGGCGGATGATGTACTGCAGCTCCGGCCACGGGTTGGTCGGATAGATGCCGAGGCAGGCGCCGCCGATCATCTGCGCGGCGAGGTCGGAATAGAGCCATTCCGGGCTGTCGTCGCCGGCCACCGCCAGACGGTCGCCTGCGCGGAAGCCGAGCGCGTAGAGGCCGATGGCGAGGCGCCGCGCGGTATCGAAGTAGCCGCGCCACGTGGTACGCCGCCAAAGGCCCCGCTCCTTGACGCGTAGCGCCAGCAGCTCGCCCTGGTGCTCCGCGTGGTGCTTCAGCACCTGCGGCATGGTCATGCCGGCGAGGCGTTCGACGTCGGCCCTCATGCTGCAGCCCGCTTCGTGCCGAGATAGGCCTCGACGACGGCCGGATTGGCGGCGATCTCGCTGGGCGCGCCCTCTGCGATCTTGCGGCCGTGGTTGACGACACAGACGTGGTCGGAGATGTCCATGACGATGCCCATGTCGTGCTCGACCATGAAGACGGTCATGCCGAGCTCGTCCTTCAGGTCGAGGATGAAGCGGGCGATGTCCTCGCGCTCCTCCTGGTTCATGCCGGAGACCATCTCGTCGAGCAGGAGCAGCCTCGGCGAGATCGCCAGCGCGCGGCCGAGTTCGACGCGCTTTTGTTGGCCGTAGGACAGCGTGCCGACCGTGTGGTCGCGCAGGTCCTCGATCTCGAGGAACTCGATAATTTCCTCGACGCGCTCGCGCGCCCTGATCTCCTCGCGCCGGGCGCTGCCCCAGAAGAACGCCGCCGACAGCGGGTCGGCCCTGAGATGGGTGTGCATGCCGACGAGCAGGTTGTTGACCACCGTCTCGTGCTTGAACACGGCGAGGTTCTGGAAGGTGCGGGCGATGCCCAGCCTGGCGAGCGCATAGGTTGGCAGGCGCGTCAGGTCGCGCCCTTCGAACAGGATGCGCCCGGACGACGGGCGGAAGACGGCGCTGATCAGGTTGAAGACCGTGGTCTTGCCGGCGCCGTTGGGGCCGATCAGGCTGTAGATCTGGCCGGGCATGACGCTCAGGCTGACGTCGCTGACGGCGACGAGACCGCCGAAGCGCTTGGTCACGGTTTCGAGTTCGAGCAGCGCGGTCACGACAGCCACCTCTTGCGGCGCTTGTAGTGCTTGACGTCGCGCATGCTCCTGCGCTCGCCGCCGGAGAAGCCGAGGTAAAATTCCTGGACGTCGTCGTTGGCTCTCAACCTCTCCGCCGGGCCGTCCAGCACGATGCGGCCGTTCTCGATGATGTAGCCGTAGGAGGCGACCTGGAGCGCCAGCTGGGCGTTCTGCTCGACCAGGAGCACGGTCACGCCGGCCTCGCGGTTCAGGCCAAGTATGGCTTCGAAGATGGCGTCGACGATCTGCGGCGCCAGACCGAGCGAGGGTTCGTCGAGCATGAGCAGGCGCGGCTTGCCCATCAGGGCGCGGCCAATGGCCACCATCTGCTGCTCACCGCCGGACAAATAGCCGGCAATCTGCGTGCGTCTCTCGCGCACACGCGGAAACAGCGCGTAGACGCGTTCCAACCCCTCTTTCGTCTCGCTACGGGTGCGCGTGAAGCCCCCCATGACCAGGTTTTCCTCGACGGTGAGCGTGGCAAACAGTGCGCGCCCTTCGGGGACCTGGAGAAGGCCGTGCTGGACGATGGCGCGCGGCGACAGGCCGGAGATGGCGCTGCCTTCCAGATGGATCGAACCGCTGACGATCTCGCCGTCCTCCTGGTAGAGAATCCCGGAGATGGCCTTGAGGATGGTCGACTTGCCGGCGCCGTTAGAGCCGAGCAGCGCCACCATCGCCCCGGCGGGAACCTCCAGCGAGACGTCCCGGACCGCCTCGATGGCGCGGTCGTAGAGGACCTGAACGTTGTTCAGCGCGAGCATGGCAGCAAATTCCGGCCGGTCTGGCGACGGGCGTACGCCGAAATCAGATGAACAAGATTTATCAAGAAACGCGGATCCGCCGTGCTCAACGCGACCGCCGACGCCGGCCGAGTCCGCGTAGGCGATCGATTCGATGAGCGAAATTGCCCCTCAAGCCGCATCAACACCTTAGAAAGCTCCCTCCCGTCACCCGTTCTCCATTCCTTCGCTTGTTGTTCTTGTTCAGGCTTGCGCGGCGTCGGAGAATGATGAATTATCCTCATTAACGTTGAGTGCAGGCGCTTTGTCAACGGCAAAAAAAGCGGCGCGCCGCAGGCGAGGCAGGGATGCGGAAGACGGTTCACGTGCGAAACAACGATGCGGAGCGCCGGGTCGGGCCTCGACGGGCGGAGCAAGAGGCTGGCCGCCGGTTGCGTACCGCCGTCCACCTGCCGCTGACGTCCGGAGCCGGCCGATGACCAGCACCGCCGGGCGCCGGCCCGTCTTCCGGCTTTCACGCGAACGGCGCATGGCCGACATCATGCGCGCCGCCCGCGACGTGTTCCGCGAGAAGGGCTACGAGGACGCGCTGATCTCCGACATCGCCGAGCGGGCCGACGTCGTAGAGGGCAGCATCTACCGCTATTTCGAGAACAAGCGCGACCTGCTCGTGAAGGTGATCGAGGACTGGTACGAGGGCATGCTGTCGGACTACGACGAGCAGCTTTCCGGCATCAGCGGGACGCGCAACCGTCTGCGTTTCATGGTCTGGCGGCACCTGGCGACGGTGCACGAGGATCCCGCGCTGTGCCAGCTCATGTTCCAGCATCTGCGTACCGGGGAAGACTACAGCCGTACCGCCGTGCACGACCTCAACCGCAAGTACACGCGCCGCACGCTCGACATCATCCGCGAAGGTATCACGTCGGGCGAGTTCCGCCCGGACATCCCGCTCAGGCTGGTGCGCGACATGATCTACGGCTGCGTCGAGCACCGGACCTGGGCGTACCTGCGCGGCGAAGGCGACTTCGACCCGACCGAAACGGCGAACGCCATCGTCGACCTGGTGCTGGCGGGGCTGCAAAAACAGAACGCGGCGGCTAACGTTTCCCCCGAATCGGTGCTGGCCGAACGCCTGGAGCTGGCGATCGGGCGGCTCGAGCGGCTCTCCGACACACGCGCGGCGGAGGCAGCCGCGCGCCGGGCAACGGCCGCACCGGATGGAGGAGGCGCCGGATGACGAGCGGAAGGACGAGGTCCGACATCAGGAGGGCCGGCCGGCAGACCGCCTACGGCCTGTTCGCGGCGCAGGTGTCGCGCGACGCCTCGGCCACGGCGGTGACGCAGGGCGAACGGCGTTTCAGCTACGGCGAACTCGACGGCCGCGTGAGAAGGCTCGCCGCGGCGTTGCGCGACCGGGGGGTCGGCCACGGCGACCGCGTCGCGCTGCTCTCCGAGAACCGGCACGAATATGTCGAGATCGAACTTGCCGTGGCACTACTCGGAGCGATCGTCGCCTGCCAGAACTGGCGGCTCGCCGCCGCCGAGATCCAGCACTGCGTCAACCTCGTCTCTCCCGTCCTGTTCATCGTCTCCGAGCGCCACGCCGCGCTTGCGGGGAAACTCGTCCTCGACGTCCCGGTGCTCGTTCTCGAACGCGACCACGAGGCGATGATCGCCGCGGCGGAGCCGCTGGCGGAAAATCCCGACGTCGATCCCGAGGACGGGCTGGTCATCCTCTATACCAGCGGCACGACGGGGCTGCCGAAGGGCGCGCTGATCAGCCACCGGGCGGAGATCGCGCGCATGACGGTGCTGCGCATGGACATGCGCGCAACCGAGGAGGACGGCTTCATCGCCTGGGCGCCGATGTTCCACATGGGCTCGACCGACCAGGTCTACGGGGCGCTGATGTCGGGCGCGATCGTCCATGTGGTCGACGGCTTCGACGCCGAGGCGATCGTTTCGATCATGGAACAGAACCTGCTCGGCTGGATGCTGCTCATGCCGGGTTCGATCGAGCCGGTGGTGGAACTGCTGAAGGCCACGGGGCGGCGGCCGAAGGGCATCCGCGCCGTCGGCGCCATGGCCGACCTGGTGCCCAAGGCGCTGATGGCCGAGCTGTCGGCGCTGACCGGCGCGCCTTATCTCAACAGCTTCGGCGCGACGGAAACCGGGCTGCCGCCGGCCTCCGCCGTGTTGATTCCGCCCGGCACGGCGCCCGAGAGCCTGTCGAAGCGGAAGAGTTCGCTCTGCGACCTGCGCCTGGTCGATTCGCAAGGGCGCGACGTGCCGGACGGCGAGCCGGGCGAGGCGGCGGTGCGCGGGCCGACCGTGTTCAGCGGTTACTGGAACGCCGAGGAGACCAATGCGCGCGACTTCCGCGACGGCTGGTTCCGCATGGGCGACCTGTTCCGCCGCAACCCGGACGGCAGCTACGATTTCGTCGACCGGGCGAAGTACATGATCAAGTCCGGCGGCGAGAACATCTATCCCGCCGAGATCGAGCGCGTGCTGCTGGCCGATCCGCGCGTCAGCGACGCGGCGGTGCTGCGCAAGCGCGACGACCGCTGGGGCGAGGTGCCTGTGGCCTATGTCTCGCGCAAGGACGAAAGCCTGTCGGAGAAGGACGTCGAAGCCTTGTGCCGGGCTTCGCTCGCCGGATACAAGCGCCCGAAAGAGGTGCACTTCATCGCCTTCGAGGACTTCCCCCGGTCGACCACGGGCAAGATCCTGCGCCACGAGATGGAAGCGAAAATGGTCGCGAACGGGGATACGAAGGTTAGATGAGTACGACGGTATCGACGGCGGAAAGAGACCAGGCGGCCGACGGCGGCTGGGTCGCGATCCGGCCGAGCCGCTTCACCGGCCTGATCGGCGAGATCCTGGTGTCGCGCAGGAACGGCGCGAGGGTCTACGGCATGCGCGTCGAGGACAAGCACGACAACTCCACGGGCCGCGCCCATGGCGGACTGGTGATGACCTTCTGCGACGAGGTCATGGGTCTCGAAGCCCATGACCCGAACACGAAGGACATCTTCTTCACCGTCAACTTCGAATGCCAGTTCGTCAGCGGCGCCATGGTCGGCGATTTCCTCGAGGTGACCCTCGAGCGCATCGAGGCCGGCCGCTCGATGGTCATCATGCGCGGCACCTGCCGCAGCGCCGGGCGCGTCGTGGCGACCTGCGCGGGCGTGTGGAAGCGTTCCAGCAAGAAGTACGCGGAAAAGGACTGGTAGGATGACGGACGTTTCCAAAGCGAGCCTCAGGCCGACGCAGTTCATCGATTCCGACTCGCCGGCGATCGTCGCCTTCGCGGAAGAACATGCCGGGGAGGGTGAAGACCGGGAGCGGGCCGTCAGGCTCTACTACGCCGTGCGCGACCACGTGCGCTACGACATGACCGCCTTCGGCCTCGACCCCGAGCAGTTCGTCGCCTCGCACTGCCTGGCTGCGCCGTCGGCATTCTGCGTGCCGAAGGCGATTGCGCTCGCGGCCGTGGCGCGCGCCGCCGGTATTCCGGCGAGGGTCGGCTTCGCCGACGTGCGCAACCACCTGACCTCGCCGCGCGTCGCCGCGATGATGGAGGACGACGTGTTCCGCTGGCACGCCTATACGGCGCTCTTCCTCGACGGCAAATGGGTCAAGGCCACGCCCGCCTTCGACATCGCGCTGTGCGAGCGCCACGGCGTATTGCCGCTCGAATTCGACGGCCGCGAGGATTCGATCTTCCATCCATTCGACGCGGCCGGACGGCCGCACATGGAATACATCCGCTTCCACGGCGAGTTCGACGACATGCCCATCGAGCAGTTCTCGACCGAGATGCGCGCCGCCTATCCGCGCATGCTCGCCGCCCTGGAAGACGAACGCGCGGCAAGGGCCCGCGCCGGCTGACGGCCGCAACGACGATTCAACGACACGGAACGGGACCAATCCATGACCAACAGCGTAGTGATCCTCGCCGGCGCGAGGACGGCGATCGGTACATTCGGCGGCAGCCTCTCCGGCGAGGAGCCGGCGGCGCTCGGCGCCCTGGTGGCGCGGGAGGCGATGGCGCGCGCCGGCGTCGAGCCCGGCGCCATCGGCCACGTCGTCTTCGGTAACGTCATCCCGACCGGGCCGAAGGACGCCTATCTGGCGCGCGTCGCCGCCATCGGCGCCGACGTGCCGAAGGAGGTCCCGGCGATGACCCTGAACCGCCTGTGCGGCAGCGGTACCCAGGCGATCATCTCGGCGGCGCAGTCGATCATGCTGGGCGATACCGACATGGCTCTGGCCGGCGGCGCCGAAGTGATGAGCCGCGCCCCGCACTACCTGCAGACCGGGCGCTTCGGCCACAAGATGGGCGACACCACCATGGTCGACGGGCTGACGGGCGTGCTGACCGATCCGTTCGGCAGCGGCATCATGGGCATCACCGCCGAGAACGTCGCCGAGCGCTGGCAGATCTCGCGCGCCGACCAGGACGCCTTCGCGGCCGAAAGCCAGCGCCGCGCCGCTGCGGCGATCGCGGAGGGGCGGTTCCGCGGCCAGATCCTCGCCGTCGACGCGACGGTGGGGCGCAAGACGGTCCGCTTCGACACCGATGAGCACCCGAAGCCCTCGACGACGGTGGAGAGCCTCGCCGCGCTGAAGCCGGCGTTCCGCAAGGACGGTACGGTGACCGCCGGCAACTCGTCCGGCATCAACGACGGCGCCGCCGCCGTGGTGCTCGCCTCCGAGGCTGCGGCCTCGCGCGCCGGGCTGAAGCCGCTGGCACGGATCGTCGGCTACGCGCATGCCGGCGTCGAGCCGGGCCTCATGGGCATCGGGCCGGTGCCGGCCGTGCGCGCGCTGCTCGCGCGAACCGGCCTGGCGGTCGGCGACTTCGACGTGATCGAATCGAACGAAGCCTTCGCCGCTCAGGCGCTCGCGGTGGCGCGCGAACTCGGCTTCGATTCCGAGAAGGTCAATCCCGACGGCGGGGCGATCGCGCTCGGCCATCCGGTCGGCGCCACGGGGGCCCTCATCACCGTCAAGGCGATCGACCACCTGCACCGCAACGGCGGCCGCTACGGCCTGGTGACGATGTGCATCGGCGGCGGCCAGGGCATCGCGCTCGCCGTCGAGCGCTGCTGAGAAGCCGGACCGTCTCCGCGAGACGGGGAATGTTCAGCCGCGCTTGCGCGCGAAGAAGGCCGCGATCGCGGCCTTCATTGCCGGCGAGCGGCCGGCCTCTCCCTGGAGGTCGCGTTCGAGATCGAGCTGCTGGTCGATGCCGGCGTCCGAGGCCGCGACGATGAGGCGCTTGGTGGCGGCGACCGCGCCGGGCGCGCGTTCGGCGAGGCGCGCGGCGACGGCATCCGTCTCGGCGGCAAGCGCGGCGTCGTCGACGACCCGCCAGACCAGGCCCCAGGCCAGCGCGTCCTCCGCCCCGATACGGTCGCCGAGGAGCATGGCGGGTGCTGCACGGACGCGGCCGATCAGGCGCGGCAGGAACAGCGTATTGCCGGCGTCGGGCACCAGCGCGATGCCGACGAACGGCTCGTAGAAATAGGCGGAGCGGGCGGCGATGACGATATCGCCGGCAAGCGCGATGCCGACGGCCGCTCCGGCGCAGGGGCCGTTCACCTGCGTCACGATCGGCAGGCGGCTCGAGCGCATCTCGCGCACCAGCGGATTGAAGTGTTCCTCCAGGACCCGCTCGAGTTCCGGCACCTCGCCCGGCGCCAGCGTCGACAGGTCGTAGCCCGAGCCGAAGGCGCGGCCGGCGCCGGTGAGGATGGCGACGCGGATCGCCGGGTCGGCCTCGGCGCGACGCAGCGCGTCGCGCAGCTCGTCCGCCGTCTGGTCGCGATAGGCGTTGAGACGGCCCGGCCGCTCGACGGTGATGCGCGCGACGGCGCCGTCGTGGCGCGAGGATATGTCTTCGTAGTCAGCCATCGTCGTCAGCCTTCGTTCGTGCCCTGGCGCGGTTGAAGCGTGCGCCGCCGCCGCCGTCAACTGCCCGCGGCTTCCCCGGCGATGAGCGTTCCGGGCGGCGCCGCGCCCGGAACGCTCGCTGGCCTGGCTTGGGAGAGACGCCATGCAATCTGTGGGAGCCGGTCGGCGCCGAAGAACGGCTCACCGTCGACGAGGAAGAAGGGAGAGCCGCAGACGCCGTCGGCCACGGCCCGGTCGACGGCGGCGGCAAGCAGGGCGCGGCCGGCAGGGCCTTCGATCGCCTGGCGCGCGCTCGCCCCGTCGATCCCGCATTCCTGCGCGATGCGCAAGACGATCGCCTCGTCGGATATGTCTTCGCCCTCGGCGAAGAATGCGGCGAGGGCCCTGCGGGCGAAGGTGCGCGCGGCGCGGGGATCTTCGGCGGCGACCACGTGGAAGAGGCGCGACGCGCGATGCGTCGACAGCGGCAGCTTCGGCTGCCGATAGGGGACGCCGTGAAACGCGGCCGAGCGGATCATGTCGGTGATGAAGTAGGCGTGCTTGGCGGGGACGTCCATCGGCGGCGAGATGCCGTGCGCCTTGAACGCCGCCCAGGCGAGGAAGGCGCGCCATTCGACGGTGCGTCCGTTGTCGGCGGCGATCCTTTCGATGCCGTCGGCGGCGAAGTAGGCGTAGGGCGAGGCGAAGTCGAAGTAGAAGACGATCGGCGCCATGGCTCAGAACCGGAAGACGCCGTAGCCCGGATCGCCGAGCGGGGCGTTGAGCGAGGCCGAGACGGCGACGCCGAGCGCGTTGCGCGTGTCGACCGGGTCGAGGATGCCGTCGTCCCACAGTTCCGAGGTCGAGTAGTAGGCCGAAAGCTGCTCCTGGTAGGCCTTGCGCGTCTCCTCCCAGACCCTGTCCAGTTCCGCCTGGTCGATGGCGCCGCCGGCGCGCTTCATCTGGTTCAGCTTCACCTCGGCGAGCGTGTTGGCGGCCTGGTCGCCGCCCATCACGCCGATCTGGTGGTTCGGCCAGGAAAACAGCAGGCGGCCGTCGAAGGCGCGGCCGCACATGCCGTAATTGCCGGCGCCGAACGAGCCGTTGCACATGACCGTGAACTTCGGCACCCGCGAGCACGACTGCGCCATGATCATCTTGGCGCCGTCCTTGGTGATGCCCTTGCGCTCGTATTCGCGGCCGATCATGTAGCCGGTGATGTTCTGCAGGAAGACCAACGGCGTGTTGTTCTGGTTGCACAGCTCGATGAAGTGGGCGCCCTTGAGCGCCGAGTCGTTGCACAGAAAGCCGTTGTTGGCGAGGATGCCGCCCTTGTAGCCCCAGATGTTGGCGAAGCCGCAGACCAGCGTCGTGCCGTAGTTG
>CAYJMY010000134.1:0-13806 GCA_964371125.1 uncultured Mesorhizobium sp.
CCGCGCGGGCCGCCGCGGTGGCCGCTGCGGCTCCGGACAAGGCGGATGCCGCCGCGCCGGCCATGCGCGCCACGCCGGGGAGTAAGACGCCCGCCAAGGCGGAGACGGCCGCTGCGCCGGCCGCGCCCGCACGCAAGAAGAAGACGGGAAGCACGTCGTGAGCAGCAACGAGGTGGACGAGATCGAGAAGTCGTCGGCGCCGTTGATCGAGCACCTGATCGAGCTGCGCTCCCGCCTGATGTGGTCGATCGGCGGCTTCTTCGCCGCGTTCCTCGTCTGCTTCTTCTTTGCCAAGCAGCTTTTCAATCTGCTGGTGGTGCCCTTCAAATGGGCCGTCGACTGGGCCGGCCTGGCCGATCACAAGGTCGAGCTCATCTACACGGCGCCGCAGGAATTCTTCTTCACGCAGATCAAGCTCGCCATGTTCGGCGGCATGATCATCGCCTTCCCGCTGATCGCCACGCAGATATACAAGTTCATCGCGCCCGGCCTCTATCGCAACGAGCGCGCGGCCTTCTTCCCGTTCCTGATCGCCTCGCCGATTCTCTTCCTGATGGGCGCGGCGCTGGTCTACTTCTTCTTCACGCCGATGGTAATGTGGTTCTTCCTCGCCATGCAGCAGACCGGGCCGGACGCCGAGGTGCAGATATCGCTGCTGCCGAAGGTGTCGGAATACCTCAGCCTGATCATGACGCTGATCTTCTCCTTCGGCCTAGTCTTCCAGCTGCCGGTAGTGACGACGCTGATGGCGCGCGTCGGCCTGCTCACCTCGAAAGGGCTCGCCGAGAAGCGCAAATGGGCGATCGTCATCGCCTTCGTCGTCGCCGCGGTGCTGACGCCGCCGGATCCGGTCAGCCAGATCGGCCTGGCCCTGCCGACGATCCTGCTCTACGAGATTTCGATTTGGACGGCACGGATGATCGAGCGGAAGCGGGATGCCGAAAAGGCTGCCGCCGAGAAGGTCGCCGCCGAGGCGGCTTCGTCCGGGCAGAAGGCGACCTGAGCCGCCTGGCGACCGTTTCGGCCACGCCGCCGCCCTGCTTCCTGCATCCGCCGACCGTTGACGCCATTCGCGGCTGTCCTTAACGGAGGGGCGAAGCCGATTTCGGCTTCCCGCCCGAGCGAGTCGCCGCGATTCGCCGGCGCCGAACGCAAATCGAACGACGGAACTGGGCCACCATGCTTGACATCAGATGGATCCGCGAGAACCCGAAGGCGCTGGTCGACGCGCTGGTCAAGCGCGGCCAGCCTTCCGACGTGGCGCAGGCGACCGTCGACGAACTCGTCGCCAGGGACGAGGCGCGCCGCGAGCACGTGTCGAAGCTGCAGCTGGCCCAGGAGCGCCGCAACGCCGCCTCCAAAGAGATCGGCAACGCCATGCGCAACAAGGACATGGCTCTCGCCGAGCGGCTGAAGGAGGAGGTCGGCGAGATCAAGACCTTCATCCAGGGTGGCGAGGCGGAGGAGCGCCGGCTCGACGGCGAGCTCGACTACGCGCTGGCCATCGTCCCCAACGTTCCGCTCGATACCGTGCCGGTCGGCGAGGACGAGCACGGCAATGTCGAGGTGCGCCGCATCGGCGAGCCGCGCCGCACCAACGCGGCCAAGGAGCACTGGGAAATCGGCGAGGCCATGGGCCTGATGGATTTCGAGCGCGCAGCGAAGCTGTCTGGCGCACGCTTCACCGTGCTCAAGGGCCAATTGGCGCGGCTCGAGCGCGCCCTCGGCCAGTTCATGCTCGACCTGCACACGACCGAGCACGGCTACACGGAAGTGCAGGTGCCGCTACTTGTCAGGGACGACGTGCTCTACGGCACCGGCAACCTGCCGAAGTTCGAGGCCGATCTCTTCTTCACGCCGCATGCCGGCTCGCGGCTCGGCCTCATCCCCACCGCCGAAGTCCCACTCACCAATCTCGTGCGCGAGGAAATCCTCTCGCACGACAAGCTGCCGATCCGCATGACGGCGCTGACGCCGTGCTTCCGCTCGGAAGCCGGCTCGGCCGGCCGCGACACGCGCGGCATGCTGCGCCAGCACCAGTTCTACAAGGTCGAACTCGTCTCGATCACCGATCAGGAGAACTCGATCGCCGAGCACGAGCGCATGACCGCCTGCGCCGAGGAGGTGCTGAAGCGCCTCGGCCTGCCGTTCCGCACCGTCGTGCTGTGCACAGGCGACATGGGCTTCGGCTCGCGCAAGACCTACGACATCGAGGTCTGGCTGCCCGGACAGAACGCCTATCGCGAAATCTCGTCCTGCTCTGTCTGCGGCGACTTTCAGGCCCGGCGCATGGACGCCCGCTACCGGCCGGAAGGCGAGAAGGCGACGCGCTTCGTCCACACGCTCAACGGTTCCGGCGTCGCCGTCGGCCGGGCGCTGATCGCCGTCGTCGAAAACTACCAGAACGAGGACGGCAGCGTCACGATTCCTGAAGCATTGAGGCCCTATATGGGCGGCGCCGAAAGGATCGAGGCCTGACCATGCGCATACTTCTAACCAATGACGACGGCATTCACGCCGAGGGATTGCAGGTGCTCGAGCGCATCGCGCGCACCCTCTCCGACGACATCTGGGTCGTGGCCCCGGAGACCGACCAGTCCGGCTTCGCCCATTCGCTGTCCTTGTCCGAACCGCTGCGCATGCGCCGCGTCGACGACCGCCACTTCGCCGTGCGCGGCACGCCGACCGACTGCGTCATCATGGGCGCGCGCAAGCTGATGCCGGGTCTGCCCGATCTCGTCCTTTCCGGCGTCAATTCGGGGTCGAACGTCGCCGACGACGTCACCTATTCGGGCACCGTCGCCGGCGCGATGGAGGGCACGCTGCTCGGCATCCGCTCGATCGCCCTGAGCCAGGCATACAATTTCTACAACGAGGCGCGCGTCGTGCCCTGGGACGTAGCCGAGGCGCACGGCCCACAACTGCTCAAGCAACTGGTCGCCACCGACCTGCCGCAGGGCGTGTTCCTCAACGTCAACTTCCCGAACTGCCCGGCCGAGGAGGTCGAGGACGCCGTGGTCACCAGCCAGGGGAAGCTCGTCCACGGCCTGTGGATCGACGAGCGCGCCGACGGCCGCAACTTCCCCTACTACTGGCTCCGATTCGGCCGCGAGCCGGCCGAGATGCGGCCGGGCACCGACATGGCGGCGCTGCGCGAGAACAGGATCTCGATCACCCCGCTCAAGCTCGACCTGACCGCCTACGAAGTCCAGGACCGGCTGCGCAAGGCGCTGCATCCATGACGGTCGCCGAGGACCGGGAGGGCTTCGCCGCCTTCATGCTGCGTCTGCGCGGCAACGGTGTGGCGACGCGGGAACTGGCGGCAGCATTCGAGGCGACGCCCCGCCGCGTTTTCCTTCCCGGACAATGGAATGGCGTCGCCTGGTCGGATCGGATGATCCCAATCCCATGCGGCGAGACCATCGAAGGCGTCGATCTCCAGGCTTCCATCGTCAAGGCTCTCGACCTCCAGCCGGGCGTGCGCGTGCTCGAGATCGGCACCGGGTCCGGATACACGGCCGCCGTGATGTCGCGGCTGTCCGGCCGGGTGCACACGGTCGAGCGCTACAAGACCCTTGCCACGCAGGCGCGTGCGCGCATGGAGGCGCTCGGCATCCAGAACGTCCAGGTCCGCCACGCCGACGGCGCCAATGGCCTGCCGGGCGAAGGGCCCTTCGACCGCATCATCGTATGGGCCGCTTTCGAGAGCCTGCCGCGCGCCTTCGTCGACCAGCTATCCATCGGCGGCATCATGATCGCGCCGATCGGGGTGGCGGAAGCCCCGCAGGACCTCGCCAGGCTGACCAAGGTGGGCAGCCGCTTCGAGCGCGAGGACATCGGCCAGGTGCGCCTGCAGCCGATCACGCCGGGCGTCGCCGCGGTCATCTGAACGCTTCTGCAGATTATTTCCGCAAACCTCGTACCCTTAACCGGCCGGTAAGATTAACGCGCTTTAATCAAGCCAGTTGGTATCGGGTACGCGCGGGTAAGTGCGATGCGTTTCAGTGTTCTGAAGGTCGACGAGCGCAGTCTTCTGCGCGGCGCCGCTGTAATCGTGATCGGCGGAATGGTCGCGGGGTGTAGCTCCGGGGCAGCCCGCTTCACGGATGGCGTCGACGGCATATTCACCGCCTCGACTGCCAATCAGCGATCCATCATCAAGGGCGATGCCCAGCCTTTCCCCGGCGACGCTGCCGTCAAGCCGGTCGCAGCGGACGGCGACTACACCGGTTCCATTTCGCGCGACGCGGTGAAACCCGTCGACCTGACCGCTTCCGCGGTGACCCGAAGCAGCCTACCCACAGCCCAGACCTCGGTAGCCGCACCTGCGGCGGCGCCTGCTCCGCTCGACAGAACGACCACGGCGACGGTTCAGCCCGCGCCCGCGGTGGCCGCCCGGCCGGCGGCTGAGGAACCGGCCGGCTGGTCCCGCGCCGGGGGCACGCAGGTCACCGTCAAGGACGGCGAGACCGTCTACAATCTGTCGCGCCGCTTCGGCGTACCGGCGAACGTGTTGCTTTCCGTCAACGGTCTTTCCGACGCAAACGCGCTGAAGGCCGGGCAGAAGATCGTCATTCCGACCTATGTCTACTCGCGCCAGGCGCCGGTTTCGGCGCCCGACAGCGATCCCAACGTCGCCGACGCCAAATCGTCACGCGGAACGAAATACGACGTGGCCGCCGACAAGGTGCCGCTGCCGACCAAGGCGCCGACCGAAAAGGTAGCGGTCCTGCCGCAGCAGCCCAGGGTCAGGGAGAGCGACCCCGCGGCCACGAACGCGACGGCGAAGGCCGACACGCCGAAGGCGGCGGCAGGGAAGGGCGGCTACACGGTCCAGGCCGGAGACACGCTTTCTGCCATCGCCAGGAAGACGGGCGTTCCCGTCGCCGCCATCAAGACCGCGAACGGTATGAAGGACGGCTTCATCCGCGTCGGCCAGACGCTCGTCATCCCGCAAGGCTCGCAGACCGTGGCGGCGGCCAAGCCGGCCGCCGTCGATCCGATCGTGACCGGCGCTGCCGGCCCGGCGAAGAAGGCAACCGACGCTACGGTTACCGCCTACACTCCGCCGCGCGCCAAGGACTCCGTGATCGAGGACGCCGAGAAGGTCGAAGCCTCCGCTCCGGACGCCACCGGCATCGGCCGCATGCGCTGGCCGGTTCGTGGCCGCGTCATCACCGCCTTCGGCGGCAAGAACGCAGGCAAGGCCAATGACGGAATCGACATTGCCGTTCCTGAAGGGACGCCGGTCAAGGCCGCCGAGAACGGCGTCGTCATCTATGCCGGCGACGGCTTGAAGGAATTCGGCAACACGGTGCTCGTGCGCCATGAGGACGGCCTGGTCACGGTCTACGGCCATGCCAGCGAGCTCAAGGTCGCCCGCGGCGAGAAGGTCAAGCGCGGCCAGGAAATCGCCCGCTCCGGCATGAGCGGCTCCGCCGACATGCCGAAGCTGCATTTCGAGGTGCGCAAGAATTCCGCGCCGGTCGATCCGTCGAGCTTCCTCGAATAGGGTGGCGACCGGCGCCGCGCTCCCCGTCAGTCGCGCAGCGGCTGGCCGAGACGGCCGGCAAGATCCTGGATGAACTGCCAGGCCACGCGGCCCGAGCGGCCGCCGCGCGTCGTCGCCCATTCGAGAGCCTCGGCGCGCAACGCATCCGCCTCGATCGACAGGCCGTGATAGCGGGCATATCCCGCCACCATGTCGAGATACTCGTCCTGCGAACACTTGTGGAAGCCGAGCCACAGGCCGAACCTGTCCGACAGCGATACCTTCTCCTCGACCGCCTCCGACGGGTTGATGGCGGTCGACCGCTCGTTGTCGATCATGTCGCGGGGCAGAAGGTGCCGCCGGTTGGACGTGGCGTAGAAGATGACATTGGCCGGCCGCCCCTCGACGCCGCCCTCCAGCGCCGCCTTGAGCGACTTGTACGACGTGTCGTCGTGATCGAAGGACAGGTCGTCGCAGAACAGGATGAAGCGGTTGGGCGCCGCCTTGAGGATCGCCATCAGCTTCGGCAGCGTGTCGATGTCCTCGCGGTGGATCTCGATCAGCTTCAGCGGCTCGGCGCCGCGCGTCGCGTTGACCCTGGCGTGTGCGGCCTTGACCAGCGACGACTTGCCCATGCCGCGCGCGCCCCACAGAAGCACGTTGTTGGCGGGAAGGCCGGAAGCGAAGCGCTCGGTGTTGTCGACGAGGATGTCGCGGACGCGGTCGACGCCGCGGATCAGGCCGATGTCGACCCTGTTGACGCGCTCGACCGCCTCCAACTCGCCGGCCTCGGCGGACCAGACGAAACAGTCGGCGGCGGCGAAGTCGGCCTGCCGGGGCGAACGCGGCGCGAGGCGCGAAATCGCCTCGATCAGCCTGTCCAGTTTCTGTTCGAGCGTTTCCGGTCCGGTCTTTTCCATGGCTCCGCCGCTATTATTGGCAATCCGTGTGCGAGGCGTCTAACACGCGGCCGCCGGCCGGGAAAGCGCGCGCCGGCCTCCCGAGCGCGGTTGCAAAGCGTCCGCGACCGACTATATTCCGCGCAACTTTCGAGGGGCTGCACGCGGCCGGTTCATTTCGTTTCAGGAGCTTCAGATGTTCGTTACACCGGCATACGCGCAGGGCATTGGCGCCACGCCAGACATGCTCGTCAGCATTCTGCCATTCGTCCTCATCTTCGTCGTCATGTATTTCCTCATCATCCGTCCGCAGCGCACGCAGATGAAGAAGCGCGGCGAGATGCTCGCCGCCATCCGCCGCGGCGACACTGTGGTGACCGGCGGCGGGCTCGTCGGCAAGGTGACCAAGGTCATCGACGACAACGAGCTCGAGGTCGATCTGGGCAATGGCGTCAAGGTTACGGCGCTGCGCGCGACCATTTCGGACGTGCGCGTCAAGGGCGAGCCGGTCGCCAACCAGAACGCCAAGAAATAACCGCAAATCGGGCGGCATCCGGAAACGGTAGTCCGCCCGGCCGACGGTACGCCGCCGGATTCGACGAGGCACCATGCTCTATTTTTCGCGCTGGAAGACAATCTCGATCTGGCTGGTGGTGCTTTTAGGCATCATCTATTCGCTCCCGAACATTCTGCCGGCATCGATGCTGGCGAACATTCCCTCCTGGGGGCCCAGCCGGCCGATGACGCTCGGCCTCGACCTGCAGGGCGGTTCGCACATCCTGCTCGCCGTCGAGCGCGACGACCTGATCGACGAGCGATTAACCTCGGCGCGCGACGAGATCCGCACCGCGCTGCGCGACGCCAAGATCGGCTACACCGGCCTTTCCGGCAGCGGCCGCGTCGTCCAGGTGCGCATCCGCGAGGCCAACGACGTCGACAAGGCGAAGACCGCGCTGGAATCGCTGACCCAGCCGCTGTCGACGGGCGTGTTCGGCGGCACCACGATCACCGAGTTCAGTTTCGACGAGCCAGAGCCCGGGCTGCTTCGCTACACGATGACCGACGAAGGCCTCGACTACCGGGTCAGCAGCGCGGTCACCCAGTCGATCGAGGTGGTCGGCCGCCGTGTCAACGAGCTTGGCACAACCGAACCGATCATCCAGCGTCAGGGTAATGACCGCATCCTGGTCCAGGTCCCCGGCCTCCAGGATCCGCAGCGCCTTAAGGACATCCTCGGCCAGACGGCGAAGCTGACCTTCCAGATGGTCGACCAGACGATGTCGGTGCAGGACGCTCTCAATGGCCGTCCGCCGGCGGGATCGTCGATCATGTATTCGCCAGACGATCCGCCGGTGCCGTACCTGATCGAGGACCGCGTCATCGTCTCTGGCGAGAACCTCGTCGACGCCCAGGCGACCTTCGATCAGCGGACCAGCGAGCCGGTCGTTTCCTTCCGCTTCGACGCCAAAGGCGCCGCACGCTTCGGTCAGGCGACGCAACAGAATGTCGGCCGCCTGTTCGCCATCATCCTCGACAACCAGGTGATTTCGGCGCCGCAGATCCGCGAGCCCATCCTCGGCGGAACCGGCCAGATCTCCGGCAACTTCACCGCCCAGAGCGCCAACGACCTCGCCGTCCTGTTGCGCGCCGGCGCCTTGCCGGCGACGCTCACCGTCGTCGAGGAACGTACCGTCGGCCCGAGCCTCGGCGCCGATTCCATCGCCGCCGGAAAGGTCGCCGCGGCAATCGCGGCAGTGCTCGTCCTCGCCTTCATGGTGATCGCCTATGGCAGCCTCGGCATCATCGCCAATCTGGCGCTGATCGCCAACGTGGCGCTGATCATCGCGATCCTGTCGGTGCTCGGCGCGACGCTGACCTTGCCCGGCATCGCCGGCATCATCCTGACGATGGGCATGGCGGTCGACTCGAACGTCATCATCTACGAGCGCGTCAAGGAGGAGCGACGGGAAGGCCGGTCCCTCGTCCAGGCGCTCGACGCCGGCTTCTCGCGCGCGCTGGCCACGGTCGTCGACGCCAACGTCACGACGCTCATCGCGGCCGTGATCCTGTTCTACCTGGGCTCGGGTCCGATCCGCGGCTTCGCCGTGACGCTGGCCATCGGCATCATCACGACGGTGTTCACCGCCTTCACCTTCACCCGTTGGCTGATCGCGCTATGGCTGCGCCGCAGCCGCCCGACCCAGATTCCGAGCGGGCTTATCAAGTTCCCGGAGAAGACCGCCATCGGCTTCATGTCGATGCGCAACTACGCCTTCGCCCTGTCTTCCCTGCTCGCCGTGGCGACGGTTGTCCTGTTCGTGACCAAGGACATGAATTACGGCATCGATTTCCGCGGCGGATCGATCATCGAGGTACAGGCCAAGGGCGAGGTCGCCGACGCGGCGGACGTGCGCGCCCGCCTCGGCGAATACAATCTCGGTGACGTCCAGGTGCAGCAGTTCGGCTCCGACCGCGAACTCCTGATCCGCATCGAATCGCAGGCAGGCGGCGACAATGCCGAGCAGTCCGCCGTCGAGAAGGCCCGCCTCGCGCTTTCCGAAGACTATGAGTTCAGGCGCGTCGAGGTGGTCGGTCCGACCGTGTCGAGCGAACTCGCCTGGGCAGGCACCATGGGCGTGCTCGCCTCGCTGCTGGCGATGCTGGTCTACATCTGGTTCCGTTTCGAATGGCAATTCGGTCTCGGTGCGGTGATTTCAACCCTGCACGACGTGATCGCGATGATCTTCCTCTACGTCGTCGCCGGAATCGAATTCAACCTGACCAGCATCGCCGCGATACTCACCATCGTCGGCTACTCGATCAACGACACCGTCGTCGTCTACGACCGCGTGCGCGAAAACCTGCGCAAGTACAAGAAGATGCCGATAGTCGAATTGCTCGACCTGTCGATGAACCAGACGCTGTCGAGGACGATCCTGACCGGCGTCACGACGCTTTTTGCCCTCACCGCGCTCTACATCTTCGGCGGCGAGGTCATCGCGTCATTCACCTTCGCCATGATCTTCGGCATCCTGTTCGGCACTTATTCGTCGGTCTTCGTCGCCGGTCCGCTGCTGATCCTTTTCAGGCTGCGGCCGAACAGCGAACCCGGCGAGAAGCAGGCTACCGAGATTGCCGCGCCGTCGGGCGGCAGCGCCGCCGGTACCTGACGCGACGATGGCCGAGGGCATCGTCATCCGCCGCGCGCACTTCCCCGGGCGCGCGCCGATCGATGCCTATGGCAATGGCGGCTTTCGCTTCGCCGAGATGTCGCACCGCGGCTCGATCCTGTGCCTGCCGTCGGGGGTCTACGGCTGGGATCCTGCCGATCCGGCGGCGCTTTCCGTGCAGGATTTCTCCCGCGTGCTCGCCGAGGCGGCCGATATCCAGATCCTGCTCGTCGGCTGCGGACGCGACCTGAGGCCGCTGCCGGCGACGCTGCGGGCTGCATTCAGGGAAGCCCGCATCTCCGCCGATCCGATGTCGACCGGCGCCGCGGTCCGCACCTATAATGTCCTCCTCGCCGAGGACCGCGCCGTCGCCGCGGCGCTCGTCGCCGTCGACTGAGATGGCCGGAAACACGCTGGATCCCATCGCCGAAGCAGTGCGCGCCGCGGATCGCGACCGCTATCTTTCGGCACTCTACGCGCCGGAAGGCCGCCGCGCCGGCCTGTTGGCGCTCTATGCCTTCAACGCCGAGATCGCCGGCATCCGCGACCGCATCCGCGAGGCGCTGCCCGGCGAGATCCGCCTGCAATGGTGGCGCGACGTGATCGCCTCGGGCGACAGTTCCGGCGGCGGCCACCCGCTGGCGGCGGCACTGGTGCACGCGATCGAGGCGCACGGCCTGCCGCGCGCCGCTTTCGACGCCTATCTCGAGGCGCGCATCTTCGACCTCTACGACGATCCGATGCCCGGCCGCGCCGACCTCGAGGGCTATTGCGGCGAGACGGCGTCCGCCGTGATCCAACTGGCCGCTCTCGTGCTCGACCCCGCGGCGGCGCCAAAGGTCACCGAGCTCGCGGGACACGCCGGCTGCGCCCAGGCGATCGTCGGCCTGCTTCGCCTGCTGCCGATCCATCGGCGCCGTGGCCAGTGCTTTCTGCCGCGCGATATGCTGGCGGCCGTCGGCACGACGCCCGAGGGATTTCTTGCCGGCGATGACGAGGACGCGGCTTGCCGCGCCGTCGCGGCGATGGCCGCGCTCGGCGCCGAACACCTGTCGGTGTTCCTCTCTGGTGCCGGATCGCTGCGACCGTCGCTGCGGCCGGCCTTCCTTCCAGTCGCGTTGGCGCCCGCCTATCTTGCGGCGGTCGTCCGCGATCCGGCCGCCGCGTTGTCGCGGAGCGCCGACATCTCCCACCTGCGGCGCCACTGGCTACTGCTCCGGGCCGCTTCGGGACGCTGGCCGGCACCTCTCGCTTTGACGTAAACGTCAACCGTGCTAGGGATTCGCCTGACTGCGGCGAAAGCGACCGCGGACCGGGAGGAGAACAGCGCGTGAGCTTGCCGCTGCTTGTCGCGATCGTCGTGATCGGCATATCGCTGACCGTTGCCGCCGTGCATTTCACAGGCGGCAGCAAGACCGCGCATCTCGGCGGCGCCGACGAGGCGCAGCGTATCTTCGCCCTCGATTTCCCCGACGAGAAGCCATCGACGATCGTGATCACCAGAGACGGGCAGTCGGCGTTCCTATCGCTTTCCGGCGGACGCACCGGCGTCGTGCAGAGCTTTGGCGACGGCTTTTTCACGCGGATCGCGACGCCGCGCGACGTCGCCGCGCTCGATCTGCGCGCGCCGGCCACCGTGTCGCTCCGCTTCCGCGACTTCACCTGGACCGGCGGCCATTTTTCCTTTGCCGATGCGGCCGCGGCATCCGCCGTCGCGCAGGCGCTCGATCCGACACGCAATCCATCCTTTCGGGTGAGCTGACATGCACGACTACGTCTTTCCGAAGGTCACCGAATACGCCATCCCGTTCTTCGTCCTGGCAATTCTGATCGAACTTCTGCTCGTCCGCACCGGAAGGGCGAGGGGGGCGTTCGAGACGCGCGACACGCTCACCAGCCTGATGATGGGAACCGGCAACGTGGTCGCCGGCATCCTGCTCGGCTTCGTCTCCTATTCGCTGCTGCTCTGGCTCTGGCAGTACCGCTTCTTCGACCTCGGCCTGTCGGTCTGGGTCTTCCTCGGCGCGTTCCTGCTCGACGATTTGCGCTACTACTGGTACCACCGCATCGCCCACCGGGTGCGCTGGGTCTGGGCCGAGCACGTCAACCATCATTCCAGCCAGCACTACAACCTGTCGACGGCGCTGAGGCAGAGCTGGACGGGGCTGTTCACCGGCATGTTCGTGCTCCAGGCGCCGCTGGTGCTGCTCGGCCTGCACCCTGCCGTCATCGCCTTCGTCTTCGGCTTCAACCTGGTCTGGCAGTTCTGGATCCACACCGAGACGATCGGCAAGTTGCCGCGCTGGTTCGAGGCGGTCTTCAACACGCCCTCGCACCACCGCGTCCACCACGCCACCAATCCGCGCTATCTCGACGCCAATTACGCCGGAACGCTGATCATCTGGGACAAGATGTTCGGCACTTTCGTGGAAGAACTGGAAGAGGACCGGCCGCGCTACGGCATCGTGAAGAACCTCGGCACCTTCAACCCGCTGAAGGTCGCGTTCCACGAGTATGTCGGCATCTACAAGGACGTCTTCCGCTCCGGCCTGACCATGCGCCAGCGGCTCGGCTACCTGTTCATGCCGCCGGGCTGGAGCCACGACGGCAGCCGCGAGACCTCCGAGAGCCTGAAGGCGGCCTATGTGCGCAGGAATCCCTCCGAGGCGGGCAAGCCGGGACTGCCGGAAGCGGGCAGCGCGGGGATTACGCCGGCGGAGTGATCAGCCCGCCTGATCGTGGTCGCGGAGTCTTAGCCCCGCAGCAGATCCGCGAACGTCGCTCTGCTCTTCGCCATCTTCGCCTGGACCGCCGCCATGAGGTCTTCCGAGCGCAGCATGCCGCCGTTCCAGGTAGCGATGTAGTCGAGCCCGTCGGCTATCGTGTGGTCGCGCGCATAGGCGAGATTACGTTTGATGCCGGCGATCGCCAGCGGCGATTTTTCCGCGATCGATTGGGCGAGTTCGTTCGCGGCCGCCATCAGCGCGTCGCGATCGGCCAGCACGCGGGACACCAGTCCCATCGTGCGTGCTTCCTCGGCGTCGAAGCGACGGCCGGAGTAGCAGAGTTCCGCCGCGACCGACGGCGCGATCAGCTTGGGCAGGCGCTGCAGCGTGCCGACGTCGGCCGCCATGCCGATATGGATCTCCTCGACCGCAAAGTAAGCGTCGGCGGTGGCGACGCGGATATCGCAGGCGGTGATCAGGTCGATGGCGCCGCCGATGCAGGCGCCGTGGATCGCCGCGATCACCGGAAATCGCGCCCGCTCGATCGCCGTGAAGGCATCCTGCAGCGAAAGGATCAGCTCGCGCATGGCAAACGCCGCCCGCCCAGGCTCGTTCTTGAAGAGCTGCGCAATGCCGGCGAAGGCGGCGAGATCCATGCCGCCGCTGAAATGACGGCCTTCGCCGGAGATCACCGCGCAGCGGACGGACTGGTCCCGGCCGAGCGCGGCAACAACGCGCGGCAGGTCGGTCCAGAACTCCGGCGTCATGCTGTTTGCCTTGTCCGGCTTGTTCATGACGATGCGCGCGACGGCGCCGTCGCGTTCGATCCTGAAGAAGCTGCTTTCGACGGTCACGTGGACTTCCTCCGCTGCCGGTGGGGCGATGGACTAGAGACTACTCCGCGGCCTCGGCCCGCGGCGCAAGCCCCAGCCAGCCGCGACAATCGTCGAGCGCGCGCGCCGTCATCGCCTTCTTCTTGGCGATGGTCTTGTCCTTGCCGCGCAGGCGCTTTCCCGCGGACTTCGGCGCCTCGACCGGCGGAAAAAGGCCGAAATTGACGTTCATCGGCTGGAACGAGCGCTTGCCCGGCTCGTCGTCGGAGACAATGTGGCCGCCGGTGATGTGGGCGAGCAGCGCGCCGAAGGCGGTGGTCGCCGGCGGCGGGGCTACGCTACGGCCGAGCCGTTCGGCGGCAGCGAAGCGGCCGGCAAGCAGCCCGATCGCGGCGCTCTCGACATAGCCCTCGCAGCCGGTGATCTGCCCGGCGAAGCGCAGGCCGGGGCGCGACTTCAGCTGCAGCGTCGGATCGAGCAGCACCGGAGAGTTGATGTAGGTGTTGCGGTGCAGCCCGCCCAGCCGCGCGAATTCGGCGTTCTCAAGGCCCGGGATCATGCGGAAGATGTGCGTCTGCTCGCCGTGCTTCAGCTTGGTCTGGAAGCCAACCATGTTGTAGAGCGTGCCGAGCTTGTTGTCCTGGCGCAGTTGCACGACCGCGTAGGCCTTGACCGACGGGTTATGGC
>CAYJMY010000135.1:0-13735 GCA_964371125.1 uncultured Mesorhizobium sp.
GCTCAAGGCGCTGCAGTCGGTGCGCGGCACGCAGCGGGTGACCGACCAGAACCCCGAGGACAAGTACCAGGCGCTGGAGCGCTACGCGCGCGACCTGACGGCGCTGGCGCGGCGGGGCAAGCTCGACCCGGTGATCGGCCGCGACGAGGAGATCCGGCGCGTGATCCAGGTGCTCTCGCGCCGCACGAAGAACAACCCGGTGCTGATCGGCGAGCCGGGCGTCGGCAAGACCGCGATCGCCGAGGGCCTGGCGCTCAGGATCGTCAACGGCGACGTGCCGGAATCGCTCAGGGAAAAGCAGTTGATGGCGCTCGACATGGGCTCGCTCATCGCCGGCGCCAAGTATCGCGGCGAGTTCGAGGAGCGGCTGAAGGCGGTGCTTTCCGAAGTCACCTCGGCCGACGGCAACATCATCCTGTTCATCGACGAGATGCACACGCTGGTCGGCGCGGGCAAGGCTGACGGGGCCATGGACGCCTCCAATCTCCTGAAGCCGGCGCTCGCCCGCGGCGAGCTGCACTGCGTCGGCGCGACCACGCTCGACGAGTACCGCAAGCACGTCGAGAAGGACGCGGCGCTCGCCCGCCGCTTCCAGCCGGTCTTCGTCGAGGAGCCGACGGTGGAGGACACCATCTCCATCCTGCGCGGCCTGAAGGAGAAGTACGAGCAGCACCACAAGGTGCGCATCTCCGACTCGGCGCTGGTCTCGGCCGCCATGCTGTCCAACCGCTACATCGCCGACCGCTTCCTGCCCGACAAGGCCATCGACCTGGTCGACGAGGCCGCGTCGCGGCTCAGGATGCAGGTCGATTCCAAGCCCGAGGCGCTGGACGAGGTCGACCGCCGCATCATGCAGCTGAAGATCGAGCGCGAGGCGCTCAAGGTCGAGAAGGACGAAGCCTCGAAAGACCGGCTGGCGCGGCTGGAGAAGGAACTGGCGGGGCTCGAGGAGGAGTCCGCCGGCATCACCGCAACCTGGCAGGCCGAGAAGCAGAAGCTCGGGCTTGCCGCCGACATCAAGAAGCAGCTCGACGACCTGCGCAACGAGCTTGCCATCGCCCAGCGCAAGGGCGAGTTCCAGCGCGCCGGCGAGCTGGCCTACGGTCGCATCCCCGAGCTGGAGAAGAAGCTGGTCGAGGCGGAAGCCCATGACGGCAAGGGCTCGATGGTCGAGGAGACGGTGACGCCCGACCACGTCGCCCACATCGTGTCGCGCTGGACCGGCATCCCGGTCGACAAGATGCTCGAAGGCGAGCGCGACAAGCTGCTCAGGATGGAGGACGAACTCGCCAAGCGCGTCGTCGGCCAGGGCGAAGCCGTGCAGGCCGTCTCCAAGGCCGTGCGCCGCGCCCGCGCCGGGTTGCAGGACCCGAACCGGCCGATCGGCTCGTTCATGTTCCTCGGCCCCACCGGCGTCGGCAAGACCGAGCTGACCAAGGCGCTCGCCGACTATTTGTTCGACGACGAGGGCGCCATGGTCCGGATCGACATGTCGGAGTTCATGGAGAAGCACTCGGTCTCCCGGCTGATCGGCGCGCCTCCCGGCTATGTCGGCTACGACGAGGGCGGGGCGCTGACCGAGGCCGTGCGCCGCAGACCCTACCAGGTCGTGCTCTTCGACGAGATCGAGAAGGCGCACCCGGACGTCTTCAACGTGCTGCTCCAGGTGCTCGACGACGGCCGGCTGACCGACGGCCAGGGCCGCACGGTCGACTTCAAGAACACGCTGATCATCATGACGTCGAACCTCGGTTCGGAGTATCTGGTCAATCTCGGCGAGAACCAGGACGTCGACGACGTGCGCGACGAGGTGATGGGCGTGGTCAAGGCCTCGTTCCGGCCGGAGTTCCTGAACCGCGTCGACGAGGTGATCCTGTTCCATCGGCTCCGCCGCCAGGACATGGGCCGCATCGTCGAGATCCAGCTGAAGCGCCTGGAGAAGTTGCTGACGGATCGCAAGATCGTGCTCGACCTCGCCCAGGACGCGATCGACTGGCTGGCCGACAAGGGCTACGACCCCGCCTACGGCGCGCGGCCCCTGAAGCGCGTCATCCAGAAGCAGCTGCAGGACCCGCTGGCGGAGAAGATCCTCGCGGGCGACATCCGCGACGGCTCGACGGTGAAGATCACCGCCGGATCGGACCGGCTGAACTTCCGGCCGAAGCTCACGGCGGTGAAGGACGAGGCGGAGGCGGCGTAAGGCGCCTACGATCGGGCTTGAACGAAGACGCCCCCGCGGAAACGCGGGGGCGTTCCTTTTTCCTGTCGCCCTGTCGCCTGTGCGACAGATCCCGGACCTGGCGCCGAGAGACCGGCGCCGGTTCGAAGTGTGCGGCCAGGCCGGTCACCAGTTCGGATCACGGCCCCGGAGATCGATATCGACGGCAGCGGGCGGCCGGGGACGGTAGGGCGCTGCATACGCCATGGCGAAGGCTTGTCCGACCGCAGCGAAAGTCGCGCTCACCGCAGCGACCACGCGGCGCCGGAGCGGCGTCAGGCTCAACGCATTGATGCGGCGAAAGGCGATCGGGGCGGTGGTGATGATGTCGGTCATGGGGTCCTCCATTGGCCGCAATGAATCGCACCAACGCCGCCTCAGGTCCTTGGCGACGACCTGAAGAATCCTGAACATCGCTGACGGTCGCTTTCAGGACCGGCTTCGGCTAACCTCGCGGTCGCTGGCGGGGTGTGCCGGATGGATATTCAGTTCGGGAACTACCGGCTGAAGAGCGCGGAACGGCTGTTGCTGGGTCCCGAAGGACCGGTCGAGCTTTCGGCACGGTCGTTCGACATCCTCGTCACGCTGCTGGCCAAGCCGGAGCAGGTGGTCAGCAAGTCCGAACTGTTCGATGCCGTCTGGCCAAACCTCGTCGTCGAGGAAAATACGCTTCAGGTGCACATCTCGGCGCTTCGCAAGGTCCTGGCGCCCGGCATGATCGCGACCGTGCACGGCCGCGGCTACAAATATGCCGGCGCGCATCCGCAGGAGGCCGGCGCGGATGGGCCGGGAAGCCCTTCCGCGCCGGGCGGTTCGGCTGAACCGGTGGCGCCCGGCGGCGATAGGCCGGTCATCGCCGTGCTCCCTTTCGTCAACGTGAGCGGCGATGCCGAGCAGGAGTACTTCAGCGACGGGATAACCGAGGACATCATCGTCGCGTTGTCCCGGTATCGCCCCCTCAAGGTCGTTTCGCCGCACTCGTCATCCCGCTTCAAGGGCCTTGCCGTCGACGTAGGGGACGTCGCGGAGAAACTCGGCGCGCAGTATCTCGTGGAAGGCAGTGTGCGGAAGATTGGCGGCGGCGTAAGGATAACAGCACAGCTTCTCGAAACCGCGACCGCGAGCCATGTCTGGGCCGAACGTTACGATCGGTCCCTGAACGACGTCCTTGCCGTCCAGGACGAACTGGTCCGGCGGCTCGCCAGCACGATCGTCGGTCATGTGGAAATGCATACCGACAGCCGGGCGCGGACGAAGGCGACCGAAAGCCTAGACGCCTACGATTGCTGGCTTCGCGCAAACCACGGATCCGTGCTCTGGACGCCGGAGGGAAACCTGGCCTGCCAGCGGTTCCTGGAACAGGCGATCAGGCGGGATCCCCTGTTCGCGCGGGCCCATGCCAGTCTCGCCTTCTGTCATATCCGCACGGCGACGATGAATCCCGGCTCCGCGCGGATAACCGACCTCCATCGGGCAGCCGTCCTCAGCGCGGAACATGCCGTTGGGCTCGATCCGTTCGAGGCCCGGGCGCGCAACGCCCTCGGCTGGAGCCAGATGTACTTTCGCGAGTTCGGGCGCGCCGCGTCGGAATTCGCGCAGGCAGCGGCGCTGAACCCGAACGACGGCAGCGCCTGCATCGACCGGGCGCTGGCGCTGGCCTTTCTCGGCGAGCAGGACGCCGCCGATGCGACTGCCGAGATCGCGGCGGTACTCAATCCGCTGGGCGGCGAGTGGTACTGGTCGGTTCGCGCCATGGTTCACTTCCTCGCCAGAAGGCACGATGCCGCCGAGGCGTGTTTCGTGCTGGCGCCGAGGAACTCACCGGACGTCTCGGCCTGGCATGCGTCGAACCTGACCCATCTCGGGCGGCATCGCGAGGCGGCGGAAAACATGCGGCACGCCCTGGAGAGGCTCGGCATGCAGTGGCGCGGAAGCTCGCCCATGCGGCCCGACGACTTCGTAAGATGGTTCCGCCATGTCAACATGCTCCGGCGCGACGAAGACTGGGACCATCTCTTCGCCGGGTTCCCAAAAGGCCTGCTCCTGCCCGGCGGCCGGATCGAGGCGTGACGGCCGCCGGTAGTCCGACGGGGCGCCAACGCGCCATCGTCAGAACTGGCTCAGCCACGTCGACTCGAGTGTCGTCTGCCGCGCCTGCAGGGTCTCGGCGAGGGGCCGCGGCAGCGGCGGGCGGCAGTCGAGTTCGCCGATGTCGTGGCGCAGGTGCGGCGGGAGCTTGGAGATCAACCGCTCCTGGCGGGCGATTCTCCGGCTCTCGCGAAACCGGCTGATAGCCTGCTCCCATGCTGCGGATACCGCCTGTAGCCGCTGCGAAAAGGCGGTCAACGTGACTGTCGGTTGTGCGTACATCTCGATTACCTCCTGGTTGGGATGAAGATGCCGCTCTTCGCCGTCCGCGGGAAACGAGTTGCGCAAATGGGGCTCATGAGCGAATCTGATCGTCATGGGCGTGCCTGCCGGACTGGACCTCGACCTGCTGCGAAGCTTCGTCGCCATCGCAGAAGAGGGGAGCTTTACCCGCGCGGCCGAGCGCGTCGGCCGGACGCAGTCCGCGGTGTCCCTTCAGATGCAGCGGCTCGAAGGGGTGCTCGGCCAGATCGTGATCGTCCGCGGCAAGGGCGGCAGCGTCGAACTCAACCAGCAGGGCCGATATCTGCTGGAGCGCGCCCGAGAACTGCTCGCCCTCAACGACGACGTCATGCGATCGATGCGTGCCGCCCCCGTGCACGGCGTTATCAGGCTCGGTGTCGCCGCAGAACTGTCCGAGCAGCATCTGCCGAAGGTTCTCGATCGCTTCGCGCAGGTCGCGCCGGCGGTGGAGGTCGAGGTCGAGATCGCCCAGTCCTGCCTGCTGGCGCTGAAGCTGAAAAACGCCGAACTCGACCTCGTCCTGCTCAGGGCCGGGCTCGAGCCCCGGCAGTGGCCGGCGGTCGAGATCTGGCGCAGCCGGACGATATGGGTGACGTCCAACGTCCACGGGCAGCATCTGCGCGACCCGCTGCCGGTATCGACCTCTCCCGCCGGTTGCACGTGGCGCCCCGCCGAGTACAGCGAGTGCCCGTGGCGCGCCATGGTGTTCCGCGCGCTGGAGCAGGCCGGACGCAGCTATCGGATCGTCTCGACGTCGGGGACGACGCTGGGGCAGATGGCCGCGGCGCAGGCCGGACTCGCGGTTACGAGCACGCTCGCCGAGGACCGCCTGCTCGAGGGGCTGAGGATCGTGCGGGCGGACGAAGGGTTGCCGGCACTGCCCGACTGCCGGTATCTCATGCTCAAGGGACGCGATCCGCGGCAGCCGATGACGGACATCCTGGCGACCCAGGTTCACGATGTCTTCGGCGGCGTCGATCCGGCCGCCTGATCCGGGCCTGCCGGCTGCGCCTTCCCGCCGCCTTGCCTACCCACCCGTTCCTGCTATGAAGCAGGCCGCTTGGGAGGGAACCCTACGACATGTCCAATCACCCCGTGCTGATCGCCGGCGGCGGCATCGGCGGCTTGGCGATGGCCCTGACGCTCCATCAGATCGGCGTGCCCTGCGTCGTCTTCGAGCAGGTGCGCGAGATGAAGCCGCTCGGCGTCGGCATCAACATCCAGCCGAACGCCATCCGCGAGCTCTTCGACCTGGGCATCACGGTCGAAGAGCTCGACGGCGTCGGTCTGCCGGCGCGCGAGTGGGCGCTGGTGGGCTTGAACGGCAACGACGTCTATTCCGAGCCGCGCGGGCTCGAGGCCGGCTACCGCTGGCCGCAATATGCAGTGCATCGCGGGCTCTTCCAGATGCTGCTCTACGCCAAGGTGGTCGAGCGCATGGGCGCCGGCGCGGTGCGAATGGGTAGCCGCGTTTCCGGCTACCGCAACGAGGCCGACGGCACGGTGACGGCGCTCGTCGAGTCGGCCGACGGTTCGCGTTCCGAGGAGAAGGGCATTCTGCTCATCGGCGCCGACGGGCTGCATTCGGCCGTGCGCGCGCAGATGCATCCGGGCCAGCCGCCGATCCACTGGGGCGGCGCCATCATGTGGCGCGGCGTCTCGCCCGGCGTGCCGATCCGCAGCGGCGCCTCCTTCGTCGGGCTCGGCACCCACCGCCACCGCGTCGTCTTCTACCCGATCTCGGCGCCCGATCCGGCGACCGGGCTCGCCACGATCAACTGGATCGCCGAGGTGACGGTCGACGCCTCGCAGGGCTGGAAGAGCAGCGGCT
This sequence comes from uncultured Mesorhizobium sp., assembly GCA_964371125.1. Lineage (GTDB taxonomy): Bacteria > Pseudomonadota > Alphaproteobacteria > Rhizobiales > Rhizobiaceae > DUSC01. Next base: position 6,441 of record CAYJMY010000135.1, read on the forward strand.
GGTTCAAGCCGGTCGAGATCGACGACTTCGCCCACCATTTCGACGGCTGGACCTGGGACTGGCTCGACCTGCCGGCCCTGATCCGCCGCGCCGACGCGGCCTACGAGAATCCGATGATCGACCGCGACCCGATCCCCACATGGCGGGACGGCCGCGTCGCGCTGATCGGCGACGCCGCGCATCCGATGTACCCGACTGGGTCGAACGGGGCGAGCCAGGCGATCGTCGACGGCCGCGTGCTGGGCGCGGCCCTCGTAGCGCACGGGCTTTCGCCGGAAGCGCTCGCCGCCTACGACGAGAAACTGTGCGGGCCGGTCGGCCAACTCGTCCTGCGCAACCGCGGCGCCGGCCCCTTCGGCCTGCTCAATCTCGTCGACGAACGCTGCGGCGGCACCTTCGACGACATCGACGCCGTCATCCCGCCCGAAGAGCGCACCGCCTTCATGGCCGGCTACAAGGCCGCCGCGGGCTTCGCCATCGAGACGCTCAACGCCGCGCCGCCGATCATTCCCGCCGGCGCCAGGGTGGCGGGGTAGGGTCCCCGGCCGGCCCGGGCCATCGCTGCCGTCCTGCTTGAACCGCCCCTCAAGGGCCTCCGTCATCTTCATGCCCCGTTCATGTTCGACTCTCCATCGTGGGCACGGCGCGGGAGACGAATCGCACCCGACCCGCCGCGAGGACGGGCCGGGCGACAATGGAGACGGTGGTTACGATGTTGGCACGCATCCTCGTGTTTTCCCTTTCGCTCGCCATGCTACCGGTCGCGGCGACGGCCGCGGTCGCTCCGCAAGCCGGCCCCGCCAATCCGGCCCGGCCCGCGCCGCAAGGGCTGCGCCTCGCCCAGGCCGGCGACGTCGAGGTCTACTACGACGGCCGCGGCCGGCGCGTCATCGTCGATGCATGGACCGGCGAAATCCTCGCCATCGAGCGACCCGACCGCGCCGCCCGCCAGCGCGAACTGCGCCGCCTGCAGCGCGAGCGAATCCTGCGCGAGCGCGCCGCCCGGCTGCAGGAGCAGGAGCGCTATTACGTCGACGACCCCGAGGACATGGCGAGGTTGCGCCGCGACATGGCGCGCGAGCGCGGCTACGTGCTGCCCGGCGAGGCGTTCGGCGACCGCACCTATCCCGAGCCGCCGCGCGATCGCCTGCCGCGCTATTCATATCCCGAGCCCTACGGGAACGAGCCCTACGATCGCCCCGAGGTCTACGAGGAGCCCGAAATCGTCACCCGCGCCCCGGTCGAGCGCCAGCCGCTGCCGGAGGCCGGGCCGCGGTCGGGCGACGGCGCCCGCTCCGGCGGCGAGCCGGGCGTCGCCGAGTCGATCGACCCGGCCACGCCGCCGCCCCCCCAATTCACCGCGCGCGACGACCTAGCCGCGCTTCAGGTGCTTCTCGACCGCGCCGGCGCCTCGCCGGGCGCCATCGACGGTCGTTTCGGCTCCAATGTCGACAGGGCGCTCGTCGCCTATCGCGAACTGACCGGCGAGAACCTGAAGTCGACCGATGCGGAGGGAATCCGGAACGCGCTCGAGGCGTCGGGCGGCGATCCCTTCACCACCTACACGATCACGCCGGAGGACGCGGCCGGCCCCTATGTCGCCTCCGTGCCCGCCGACTACGGGCAGAAGGCGAAGCTGGATCGGCTGAGCTACACCTCGGTCGCGGAAATGCTCGCCGAGCGCTTCCACATGGACGAGTCCTATCTGAAGCAGCTCAATCCGGACGCCAACTTCAACCGGCCCGGCACGATCATCAAGGTGGCGCAGTTCGGCGCTCCGGCGGCGACCGAGGTCGCCCGCATCGTCGCCGACAAGGGGCGCAAGCAGGTGCGCGCCTACGGCCGCGACGGCAACCTGGTCGCCGCCTATCCGGCGACCATCGGCTCGGCAGACACGCCGTCGCCGAGCGGCACGCACACGGTGTCGCGCGTCGCCTTCGACCCGGAATACACCTACAATCCCAACCTCAACTTCAAGCAGGGCAACAACGACAAGGTGCTGACCATCCCGCCCGGCCCGAACGGTCCGGTCGGCTCGATCTGGATCGCGCTGGACAAGCCGACCTACGGCATCCACGGCACGCCGGATCCCTCCAAGATCGGCAAGACCGAGAGCCATGGCTGCGTGCGCCTGACCAACTGGGACGCCCAGGAACTGGCCAAGCTGGTGAAGCCGGGGGTGATCGTCCAGTTCATCAACTAGGCGGCGGAAGACCGGGTCGGTCGGTCGAACGACGGGCGGCCCCTCATCGCCCTGCCGGGACCTTCTCCCCGTGAATGACGGGGCGAAGGGTGCCGTCGTCGCCCGTATCGCCAATTGCGGATGTTGCAGAGCGAGCGCCGCCGTTGCGGTCAGCGCTCCTCTCCCCGTGCAAACGGGGAGAGGATGCCGGCAGGCAGATGAGGGGCAGCGCGCCCTGAGCGCCGGAAAACGCCGCACGGGCCACTGTCGTGGCAGCGACGATTCCGGTCGCTGTCGCATGGCGGTCACCGAATCGGCGAAATAGCCTCGCGCGATGGACGCCCCTAGCGATTCTCCCCCGACACGAAACGCCGCCGCCGGCTACTGCACGCCCGAAAGCCGGCGATTCGCGCTCGTCGCGGCGATCCTCGCCTCGTCGATGGGCTTCATCGACGGCTCGGTCGTGGCGCTCGCCATGCCGGCGATCCGCGCCGACCTCGACGCCGGCCTCGTCGATGCGCAGTGGATCTCCAACGGCTACATGCTGTTCCTGTCGGCGCTGGTCCTGATCGGCGGCGCGGCGGGCGACGTCTTCGGCGTGCGCAACCTGTTCGCTTCCGGAATCGTGCTGTTCATGGCGACGTCGCTCGCCTGTGCGCTGGCCCCGGACGCCGGAACGCTGATCGTCATGCGCGCGCTGCAGGGCGTCGGCGCGGCGGTGATGGTGCCCGGCAGCCTGGCGCTGATTGCCAAATCCTATCCGGCGGCGAGCCGCGGCCAGGCGATCGGCATCTGGGCCGCCTATTCGTCGCTGACCACCGCGGCCGGACCCTTCGTCGGCGGCATGGTGCTATCCTTCGGCGCCGACTGGATGTGGCGCACGATCTTCGCCATCAACGTGCCGATCGGGCTCGTCGCCCTCGCCATGCTTTTACGGCGCGTACCGCAGGATCGCCCGGCCGAGAGGCGACCGCTCGACCTTGCCGGCGCGCTGCTCGCCACCGCCGGCCTCGGCCTGATGGCCTGGGGACTGACCGAGTTCGGCCTCGCCGAGGCGGAGCGCACGGTATCGCCGGTGCTGGCCCTGACCGCCGGCGCGGCGATCTTCGTCCTGTTCATTCTGTGGGAGCGGCGCGCCCGGGTGCCGATGGTCAAGCTCGGGCTGTTCGCCTCGCGCGCCTTTTCCGGCGCCAACCTCTACACGCTGTTCCTGTTCTTCGCGCTGGGCGCGGTGCTGTTCTTCCTGCCGATGACCGTGGTCTCGGCCTGGGGCGCGCCCGAATGGCAGGCGAGCCTGATGATGCTGCCGCTGTCGCTGGCGATCGCGCTGTTCTCGGGCCGGGCCGGCCGGCTCGCCGACCGCAAGGGACCGCGGCTGCTGCTCACCGTCGGCGCGCTGCTCGTCGGCCTGTCCTATGCCGGGCTGGCCGCGACGGCGTCGCTGATGATGATGTGGCAGGTGTGGTTCCCGATCCTGTTCCTCCAGGCGGCCGGCATGGCGATGCTGGTCTCGCCGCTGTCGGCGGCGGTGATGCTGGCGACACCCGACGCCGATACAGGGCTCGCCTCGGGCGTGAACAACGCCGTCGCGCGCGCCGCGGGCCTGATGGCCGTCGCCGGCCTCGGCGCCGTCGCCAGCCTCGCTTTCTCGGGCATCGCGGAGGGGCGGCTTCCCGGCGTCGAGTTCGGCGCGCGGCTGGAAATCCCGCTCGACGCGGCGGCGCAGGCACTGCGCCTGGAGGCCACCAACGCAGCGTTCGGGGCGGTGGCTGCGATCGCTGCGGCGGCATGCCTGCTGGCCGCGGTCATCGCCTGGACGACGCAGCCGGCCTGGGATGCGGCGACGCCGCCGACCCCGCGCGACGGCTGAAGGGGCCGCACGCGAAGGCAGGGCGATAGGCTACTTGTTGACGCTCGCAACCTTGAGCGGCGGGCCGTCGCTCTCCTCGCCGAGCAGTTCGTCGATGCGCTCACGCTCGCGCTTGAAGGCCTCCAGGTCCGGCCCCTTCAGGACGCGCCCGACGGGCAGGCGCACGCGCATCGGGTTGACCTTGGTGCCGTTGACCATGAGCTCGTAGTGGAGGTGGTCGCCGGTGGCGAGGCCGGAGGCGCCGACGTAGCCGATCACCTGGCCCTGGCGCACCCGCGCCCCGGGGACGACGCCCTTGGCGATCGCGCTCTGGTGATTGTACGAGGACTTGTAGCCGTTGGCGTGGCGGATGATCGTCTGGCGGCCGTAGCCGCCGGCCCAGCCGGCCTTCTCGATGACGCCGCTGCCGGCGGCGATGATGGGGGTTCCGCGCGGCGCCGCCCAGTCGACGCCAGTGTGCATCTTCGAATAGCCGAGGATCGGATGGCGGCGCATGCCGAAGCCGGAGCGGAACTGACCGTTGGGCACCGGATTGCGCAACAGGAACTGCCTGGCGCTGCGTCCCTCCTGATCGAAGTAGTCGACAGCGCCATCGCCCATCTGGAAACGGTAGAGCGTGCGCGTATTGCCGCCGAAGATGGCCGACACGTAGAGGAGCTCCGAATCCTCCGACACCTCGTCGTTCTCGCCCGGCTGGGAGAAGAAGACCTCGATGCGATCGGCCGGATTGACCCGCGCCTGGAAGTCGACGTCGGAGGCGAGCAGCCTCACCAGCTGGCGGGTCATGCCCTTCGACATGCCGTAGGAATAGGCCGCCCGGTAGATGCCGTCATAGACGGTGGGCAGGTCGCCGCGCACCTTGACCTGCGGCGGGGACGTATCGAAGGCGGTCAGGATCTCGGGATTCGGTTCCGGTTCCGATGCAGGCACGAACTGGCCGCCGTCGTCGAGCGCGATCGTCACGATGTGCTGCGTGCGGTCGTAGACGCTGGTGCGTACGATGCGCGCCTGGTCGCCGCGCACCTCGATGCCGATGCGCAGCACCGTGCCTTCCTTGAGCGACTCGGCATTGAGCAGTTTCGCGACCGCCTCCGACATGCCTGTCGCGTCCGGTCCCGCATAGCCCGAATCGGCGAGCGCCTGGGAGATCTTGCGGCTCGTCGTGAACGGTATGATCTCTTCCGCGAAGGCAAGGCTCGCCTGGTCGGCGGCCGCGCGCGGGGCGACGGAGACGTTTTCCTGGACGATGCGGAAGCCGTAGGAGCCGGTCAGCGTCTGGGTGGCCAGCGACTGGCCGAAGCGTTGCGGATCGACGAAGTGCAGCGACGCCACCTGGACGGCGCCGTCGGTCAGGATGGCGCCGGTCTCGCGGACGAGCTTCTCGACCTCGTCGACCGAGAGCGCGCTCTGCTCGTCGAACGAAGCCGTCTCGATCGGGAAGTCGACCGTCTTCAGGCTCATCTCGCTCTCGACCTTGGCGCCGTAAATGCTCCCGGTCATCTGCATCTGGGACTGCACCGCGTCGCCGTCCTCGGCGAACACCGAAAGCGGGTCGAACGCGGGATAGCTGCGGTTCGTCGAGTGGCCGGCGGCGAGCGCCATCTTCACCTGGACGAAAGGCATCGAGCGGATGACTTCGCGATCGCCGACCTTGCTGACGGTGGAGAGCTCCATGCGGCGGCGGTCTTTGGCGCGGGTGATCTGGCGCGGCGGCGCCACCCGGTCGGTCTTGGCCTCCTCGCCCGCGGCGCGGCCGTCTTCGGGTGCGACCAGCCTGGCGATCTCGGGCGGTGTCGCCAGCTGTTCGCGCCCGTCAAGCGCGGCAAACAGCGCGACACCCATGAGCACGCTCGAGGTGACGCCGGTCAGGAAGGTTCCCGACAGCCAGCGCGCCGACACCTCGCGCCGGTCGGGCGGCCCGCTGCGGCCGTCCGCGATCAGCGGCGGATCGTTGCCGAGCTCGGCTATGGTCTGCGCGTTATCCTGCATTCAGAAGGCGACGTTTCCCCGGTCCGTGCACGGCCCGATTATTGTTGGCCGAGACAATTGCCTGTCATTCCCCTCAAGTCAACGAATCGTCTTTTCGCGGATCCGGCCCTCCGGCGCGCAAGGACGAGCGCGGCCCGACTCGTTCGACGGGCGCGCAGCAACCCATCTCGGACGGTAATGGGGCGGCAATGCGGCCTGATCGCGGTTGACGGGAGCCAGATGCGCGGCGCCAGGCGGACGAGAGCGGCGGGGCTGGCAAGGCAGCAGCGCGCGCCGCGGCCGGAGCGATACCGGAACCACATAAGGAAAGCGCGCGCACGCGTAGGGGGGCCGCGGCGGGCCCGCTGCCGCACGTCCTCCGCAAGGGCGAAGCGCGGGCAACGCGGCGCAAAAAAGGCCGTCCCGGCGCTGCGGAAACGGCGAAATGATGAATCTTTCCACCGACATGGGCGCAAACCCGCGTGGGACGTTGCGTCAGCCGGAGACCGTCGCAAAAAATTCAAAAAACTCGAATTTGGTTGTTGACACCCGGAAGGGCCCCCGACTATATACGCCTCACAAACGAGGGCGGCGCGCCGCTGGCGACGAAGAAGTTCGCTTCTGAAACTGCCCTCTGCGAAATTCAAGAGAGCCGCGTGAGCGACACTCGAACGGCCCCGAAGCCAAAAGCGTAACGGGCCACGACACCGCGTCTGCGATGTCTGTTCTTTGAAAACTGAAGATTGAAGAAAGAGAAACGTGGGCGGCAGAGTCTGCTGAACCTCTCGACCCGCAAGGGAGAAGAGGTTCGAACGAGACTTTGGCGGATCACGTTTCGTGAGAATACAAGCTACCAGAACGCGCAAGCGTTCAGGTGTGAATGTTCTCGTCGATTCATGCGTGACCATAAAGCCAAATCAAAGTCTTAAAAACTTGAGAGTTTGATCCTGGCTCAGAACGAACGCTGGCGGCAGGCTTAACACATGCAAGTCGAACGCCCCGCAAGGGGAGTGGCAGACGGGTGAGTAACGCGTGGGAACCTACCCAATTCTACGGAACAACTGAGGGAAACTTCAGCTAATACCGTATACGCCCTACGGGGGAAAGATTTATCGGAATTGGATGGGCCCGCGTTGGATTAGCTAGTTGGTGGGGTAATGGCCTACCAAGGCGACGATCCATAGCTGGTCTGAGAGGATGATCAGCCACACTGGGACTGAGACACGGCCCAGACTCCTACGGGAGGCAGCAGTGGGGAATATTGGACAATGGGCG
>CAYJMY010000136.1:0-13527 GCA_964371125.1 uncultured Mesorhizobium sp.
GATGATGACCAGGGTCAGGCCAAGATAGAGCAGGCCGAAGGCGACCTGCGTCGTCCGGCGGTTGGCTTCCAGTCCGCGATACTCGTCGGAGTTGGCGCGTACGATCTGCCGCGCCTTGATGACCTCCGGATCGACCAGCCTGATCGTGTAGAGGAACACGTCCGGGATATCGCGCAGCTTCACGATCGCGCCGACGATGTTCCGCGTCCGTGGCTCGATGAGCACGGGCTGTCCGTTGACAGCCCCGTCCGTCGCGCCCGCCGGCGCTTCGGGCATGTCAAACTCGGCCTTCGTGTCGGCCGCCATGACAACCGACCCGTCGGCGCGAATCAACGCCGCATGCGCAAGTGCCCTGCCCAGCGCCTGCTGCGTGATCATGTCCCGGAATCCGGTGCGATCGAGGCTGTAGAGCGCCCGCGCCTGGTCGAGATCGTACGCCATGGACAACGTCGTCCCCTGCAGGTTCCGGGCGTTTTCCTGGACGTAGGCTTCCGCAATGGAAAGCGACGACGACACGATCGCCTTGGTCCTCAGTTCGAACCACCGGTCGAGACCGATGTCGAGCGTGATCGAAGCGATCACGGCTACCATGATCGCAGGAATGGCCGCGACCAGGGAAAACATGGCGACGATGCGCACATGTAGCCGGGATGCGGCCTTGCCGCGCCGTCTGGCAAGGGCGATTCGGTGCGCTTCGCGGGCGATGAGCGCGATCAGCAACACCACGAACGCCGCGTTGATCCCGATCAGCGACAGCGTCGTCGTCTCGTCGGGCGTGATCGGCGTTGCCCCGACCAGGATGGCGAACGACACCGCCGCCGTCACCAGGGCGGCAACGATGGCGACGACTCCGGGGAGAGCCAGAAGCCGGCGGCCGTCGGTCGCGGACGCTCCGCCGAACACGGTCGGCGCCATTGGTTGAGCGGGAATCGTCATCGCGCGGTGAGGGCCATCATCGGATGCGATGATGCAATGCATTGTGGCGATTTAGCAACATCGCGCCCGATCGGCTGGAAAATTGTGGCCGTTCAGCCGTTTTTCGATGCGCGATAGACGTTGACGCCGAGCTCCCGGATCTTCTTACGCAGCGTATTCCGGTTCAGGCCGAGGAGTTCCGCAGCTTTGATCTGATTCCCGCGTGTCGCCGTCATCGATGCCAGGATAAGCGGGAACTCGACCTCCGCGAGGACACGCTGGTAGAGCCCCGAGGGCGGCAATCCGCCACCGAACGATGCGAAGTAGCGTTGCAGGTAGTGCTCGACGGCCTGGCCGATAGCGAGATCGTCGGGCAGGAGCGTCCCTCCCCCCGCCGGCGATGCATCGACCGTCTTCAGTTCCGCTTCGATGACCTCCGCCGAGATCTCGTCCTGGGGATAGAGCGCGGCCAGGCGACGAACGAGATTTTCCAGTTCGCGAACGTTGCCCGGCCAGGGATAGCGTTTCATCAACTCGATGCCGCCACTGGAAATGCGCTTCCGCTGAAGTCCTTCCAGCTCCGCCTGCTTGAAGAAATGGCGCACCAGATCCGGGATGTCCTCGGAGCGCTCGCGCAGCGCCGGCAGCCTGAGCGGAACGACGTTGAGCCGGTAAAACAGGTCCTCGCGGAAAAGGCCCTGGTTGATCAGGGTGCGCAGATCCTTGTTCGTCGCGGCAACGATGCGGACGTCGGTCTTGATCGGCGTTCGTCCCCCGACGGTCGTGTATTCGCCCTGCTGGAGCACGCGCAGGAGCCGCGTCTGCGCCTCCATCGGCATGTCGCCGATCTCGTCGAGGAAAAGCGTGCCGCCTTCGGCCTGCTCGAACCGCCCGGTCGACCGGTTCTGGGCGCCGGTGAAGGCGCCCTTCTCGTGGCCGAACAGCTCCGATTCGATCAGGTCGCGCGGGATGGCGGCCATGTTGATGGCAACGAAGGGACCGTTGCGGCGGCGGCCGTATTCGTGGAGCGCCCGCGCCACCAGTTCCTTGCCGGTTCCCGACTCGCCCGAGATCATCACCGTCAGGTCGGTCTGCATCATGCGCGCCAGCATCCGGTAGATGTCCTGCATGGCGGGCGAGCGGCCGACCAGCGGCATCGTCTCCGGCTGCTCGTCCGAGCGCTGGTCGACGATCGGCCGGCGCGGTTCGGCGAGCGCGCGATTGACGATGTTGAGCAGTTCGGTGAGGTCGAAGGGTTTCGGCAGATACTCGTAGGCGCCCGTCTCGGAGGCGCGGATGGCGGTCATAAACGTGTTTTGCGCGCTCATGACGATCACCGGCAGGTCGGGTCGCGCCTTCTTGATTCGCGGCAGCATGTCGAACGCATTCTCGTCGGGCATGACGACGTCGGTGATGACCAGATCGCCCTCGCCCGCGGCCACCCAGCGCCACAGCGTCGCGGCGTTCGAGGTAACGCGGACATCGTGGCCAACGCGCGACAACGCCTGGTTCAGCACCGTGCGGATCGCGGCGTCGTCGTCGGCGACGAGAATGCTTCCACGAACGCTCATCGGGCGGAACTCCCTTCGTTTTCGACGTGCATCGGCATTTCCTTCCAGGCTGGCATCAGGATGCGGAAGGTGGTTCCGCGCGGCGTGGAATCGCATTCGATGATGCCGCCGTGCTCACCCACGATCTTCGCGACCAGCGCGAGGCCCAGCCCTGAGCCGTTCGGCTTGGTGGTCACGAAAGGATCGAAGAGGATGGCGCGGATGTCCTCGGAGACGCCCGGCCCGTTGTCGTGGACGCAGAATTCGAGCGGCAGCGAGACGCGGTCGGACGTCCCGGGAACGGAGACGCGGATGCCGGGTCGGAACGCCGTCGACAGCGTGATCTCGCCCGCGGGGTCCGAGCCGATCGCCTCCGCCGCATTCTTGACGAGGTTGAGGAAGACCTGGATCAGCTGGTCGCGATTGGCGAAAACGGGCGGCAGCGACGGATCGTAGTCCTCGACGATGCGGATGCGCCGGGCGAAGCCGTTGCGGGCCAACGCCTTCACGTGGTCGAGCACGACGTGGATGTTGACCGGATAACGGTCGATCGGCCGTTCGTCGGAAAAAACCTCCATGCGGTCGACCAGCGACACGATGCGATCGGTCTCGTCAGTGATAAGGCGCGTCAACGCGCGGTCCTCGTCGGTGACGGCGCTCTCCAGGAGCTGTGCTGCGCCGCGGATGCCGGAGAGCGGATTCTTGATTTCGTGGGCGAGCATGGCGGCAAGGCCAGTAACCGAGCGCGCCGCGCCGCGATGCGTCATCTGGCGGTCGATCTTGTCGGCCATCGAGCGCTCCTGGAGCATGACGACGACCGAACCGGGGAGCTCGGCGACCGGCGCGACGTAGATGTCGACCATCTTCTCCACGCCCAGTCGCGGCGAAGAAATGTCGACGCGGTATTCATTGACCGGCGCGCGGCGCTCGCGAACCTGCTCGACGAGCGCCAGCAGCGGGCTGCCGAAGGGCACGAAACGCTGCAGCGTGTTGCGCGCCAGGATCGTCGCACTCGAGCGGAAGAAATCTTCCGCGTCGGCGTTGGCGAAAGTGATCGTGTCGTCGGGCCCGACCATGATCACCGGGTGGCGGATCGTGTTGAGGACGATCTGGGCCGGGTCGGCCGGCGCCAGATGCTGCACGGCAGTCGCTTTCATGCTGTCTTCCTGGGGAGTTCGGTTTCTTCGGCCCCGCCAAAGGCGGCGCGGATCGCCTGGATCACGTGGAGCGGATCGGTACTCGTCATGATGGCGGCGCGGGTCTGCGGCAGACGCGCGGGACAGTTCCTGTCGAGATACCAGCCGAGATGCTTGCGCGCATGGCGCAGGCCCTGCTGCTCGCCGTAGAGCGAAAGCATGTCCTCATAGTGCGCGATCAGGTAGCCGGCATGCTCGTCCGGCGTCTGCGGCACCGCGACCGACGCCCCGGCGACCACTCCGGCGACCCACGGCGCGCCGTAGTGGGCGCGGCCGATCATGACCGCATCGGCGCCCGAGGCGTCGAGAACGGCCTCGGCGTCGGCACAGCTTGCAACGTCGCCATTGGCGACGACGGGGATCGACACCGCCTGCTTGACGCGCGCGATCGCCCTCCAGTCGGCCTTTCCCTCATAGAACTGGCAGCGCGTACGGCCATGCACGGTGACCATGCGCACGCCGGCATTCTCGGCGCGTCGGGCGAGCGCCGGCGCATTCAGCGCCGTCTCGTCCCAGCCGAGCCGCATCTTCAGCGTCACGGGAACCGCGACCGCGCCGACCACCGCCTCGATCAGGGTGAGCGCGTGGTCGAGGTTGCGCATCAGCGCGGAACCGGCATAACCGCCGGTCACCTTTTTCGCCGGGCAGCCCATGTTGATATCGACGATGTCGGCGCCCTCGCCCTGGGCGATGCGCGCCGCTTCCGCCATGGCCGATGCCTCTCGCCCGGCGAGTTGCACCATGTGCACCGGCACGTCCGGCCGGCGCAGGCGGCGCGCGGTGTCGCCGCGGCCCTTCGCCAGTTCGCCGCTCGCCACCATCTCGCTGACAACGAGCCCGGCCCCGTGGGCATGGGCACGGATGCGGAACGGCAGGTCGGTGACGCCGGACATCGGCGCCAGGAAGACGCGATTGCGGATCGTTACGCCCGCAACGTCCAATGGTCGGCCGAGAACATCGGGATCACTCATGCACAAAAACAATGCATTCCTTCATCATGCCCATTCCCTAGCCATTTCTCCGTTGTTGTGCAACTGCGAAGTGGCGGGATTTCGACTGGCAAGGCGCGCTTTCCTCTGGCCTGCCGAGCGCCGACGGACTAAGCGTCGCGCATGGACGAGACGCCAAGCCATGAGCCACGGACGATTGCAGCGGTCATCGTCGCCGCCGGGCGTGGCGAGCGGGCGGGCGCATCGGCCGAAGGGCCAAAACAGTATCGCCGCATCGGCGGAACCGCCGTTCTGGCCCGCACCATCGGCGTTTTCGTTAGCCATACGTCGATAGCGAGGATCGTCGTCGTGATCCATCCCGACGACGATGCGCTGTTTGCCGCAGCCGTCGGCGGCCTGCCTTCGCATGTCGCCATCGTGCACGGCGGCGCGACGCGCCAGCAATCGACGCTACTCGGATTGCGCGCGCTCGCCGGCTCGGCTCCGGACCTGGTCCTTATCCATGACGGCGTGCGGCCCTTTGTCGAGGCCGACCTGATCGAGCGCGTGATCGACGGAACGGACGGCACCCGCGGCGCGATTCCGGCGCTGCCCGTCGCCGACACGCTGAAGCGCGCGGCAGCGGACGGCACGATCGCCGGCACGGTCGATCGCTCGACGCTTCATGCGGCACAGACGCCGCAGGCATTCCCTTTCGCGCCCATTCTGGCGGCCCATGAAGCCGCCTTCGCCGCCGGGCGCAGCGATTTCACCGACGACGCGGCCATCGCCGAATGGTCCGAGCTCGCCGTGCGGCTCGTCGCCGGTTCGCCCGACAACATCAAGATCACCTGGGCAAAGGACATCGCCTTGGCCGAACAGCGCCTTGCGGGAAGCTCCGCCTATCCGGACGTCAGGACCGGCAACGGCTATGACGTGCACTCCTTCGAGCCCGGCGAGCATGTGACGCTGTGCGGCGTCGCCATCCCCCACGGCAAGCGGCTGTCGGGCCACTCCGATGCCGATGTCGGACTTCACGCCTTGACCGACGCGCTGCTGGCGACCTGCGGCGCGGGCGATATCGGCACGCATTTCCCGCCCTCCGACCCGCAGTGGCGCGGAGTGGCGTCGCGCATCTTCGTCGTGCATGCCGCCCAAATCGTCCGGTCGCGCGGCGGCCGCATCGCCAACGCCGACGTGACCCTGATCTGCGAGGCGCCGCGTATCGGCCCGCATCGATCGGCGATGGTCGCGGCGATGGCAGAAATGCTCGGAGTTTCGCCCGACCGGATTTCCGTGAAGGCAACCACCAACGAGCGGCTGGGCTTCGTCGGGCGCGAGGAGGGCATCGCGGCGATCGCCACGGCTTCGGTCGTGTTTCCTGGGAGCCTTCCGGCGTGAGACGCAAACGCGACCTCGCACGCGCGGTCCTCGCGTCGTGCCGCCGCAAGGGAGTCCTGCTCGCCACGGCCGAGTCGTGCACGGGCGGGCTGATCGTCGGCGCCCTCACCGACATCCCGGGTTCTTCCGATGTCGTCGACCGCGGATTCGTCACCTATTCGAACGCGGCGAAGGTGGAGATGCTCGGCGTGGCGACCGAGACCCTCGCCGCCCACGGCGCGGTGTCGCAGGCGACGGCCGAGGCGATGGCCGCCGGCGCGCTTTCCCGATCCGATGCGGGAATCGCCATCGCCGTCACCGGCGTCGCTGGCCCGGGCGGCGGCACGGCCGAAAAGCCCGTGGGCCTGGTGTGGTTCGGCATCGCCACGCCGGGCCAGGTGCGGTCCGAGAAGCGCCTCTTCGAGGACCGCGGCCGCGACCATATCCGCCGCGAGACCGTGCGGACGGCACTTTCGCTCGCGCTCCAGGCGCTCGGCGATCAGGAGACAGGCGCGCCGTAGATTTCCGCCGCGCGTTTTTCGAAGGCGTCCGTGAACATACGAAACGCCCGTTCGAACATGGCGCCCATAAGCGCACCGAGGATGCGACTCCTGAATTCGTAGTCGATGAAGAAATGTACGTCGCAGGCCGTCGGTCCGGCGGGGACGAAGCGCCACAGATTGGTCAGGTAGCGGAACGGGCCTTCGAGGTATTTTACGTCGATCTCGTTGGCGTCCGGCTTGAGCAGTACCTGGCTGGCAAAGGTCTCGCGCACCGCTTTGTAGCCGACTGTCATGTCGGCGACGAGCATGGTGCGGCCGTCGCGCTCCTTGCGCGAGCGCACGGTGAGCGCCTCGCAGAGCGGCAGGAATTCGGGATAGCGCTCGACGTCGGCGACCAGCGCAAACATCTGCTCCGCGCTGTGGGCCGTCCGCCTCGTTGTTTCGAATTGCGGCATCGGAAGAAGGTATTACGCGATTCTGTTCAACTGCTTCTCGCGCGCCGCCCGCAGCCGCGCGAAGTCGTCGCCGGCATGGTGCGACGACCGCGTCAGCGGGCTCGAAGCGACCATCAGGAATCCCTTCGAGTAGGCGACCGTCTCATACGACTTGAACTCGTCGGGGGTGACGAAGGCCTTCACCGGATGGTGCTTCCGGCTCGGCTGCAGGTACTGGCCGATGGTGATGAAGTCGACATTGGCCGAGCGCAGGTCGTCCATCAGCTGCAGCACCTCGTTGCGCCCCTCGCCGAGCCCGACCATGATGCCTGACTTGGTGAAGAGGGTCGGATCGAGTTCCTTGACCCGCTGCAGCAGGCGCAGCGAGTGGAAGTAGCGGGCGCCCGGCCTGACCGTCAGGTAGTTGGACGGCACCGTTTCCAGATTGTGGTTGAAGACGTCTGGCCTCGCCTCGACGACGATCTCCAGAGCGCCTTCCTTGCGCAGGAAGTCCGGCGTCAGGATCTCGATGGTCGTCGCCGGCGCGGTTTCGCGGATCGCGCGGATGACCGCGGCGAAGTGGGCGGCGCCGCCGTCGGCGAGATCGTCGCGGTCGACCGACGTGATGACGACATGCGACAGGCCCATCTTGACGACCGCGTCGGCGACGCTCTGCGGCTCCTTCGCATCGAGCGGCAGCGGGATTCCTGTGGCGACGTTGCAGAAGGCGCAGGCGCGGGTGCAGATCTCGCCCATGATCATGAAGGTCGAGTGCTTCTTGTCCCAGCATTCGCCGATGTTCGGGCAGCCTGCTTCCTCGCAGACGGTGACGAGGCCGTGCGACTTCACGATCTCGCGCGTCTCCTGGTAGCCGCGCGACACGGGCGCCCTGACCCGGATCCACTCCGGCTTGCGCAGCACCTCCTGGTCCGGGCGGTGTGCCTTTTCCGGATGCCGGGGACGAAGCCGGGAAACGGTGTCGACGACGGTGACCATGTCCTATCCTACCGAAAGGCCTGAATTCACGCTGGACGCGTCAGCCGGACACTTCCCGGCCCGCGACTGCGACCGTATCTCATCCGAAACGGCGAGACTTTCCGCCGCATATAGTCCCATTCGCCGCCGCGAAACAGGGGCGTCAGACGCAAGCATCCGCGACTTCGTCACGCATTCAGCGCCCGGCCGTAGGCGTCGAGCACGCTTTCCTTCATCATCTCGGAGAGGGTGGGATGCGGGAAGACACTGTGCATCAGCTCCTCCTCCGTCGTCTCGAGGTTCATCGCCACGACGAAACCCTGAATGAGCTCGGTCACCTCGGCGCCGATCATGTGCGCGCCGAGAAGCTGGCCGGTCTTCCTGTCGAAGATGGTCTTGACGAAGCCCTGATCCTCGCCGAGCGCGATCGCCTTGCCGTTGGCGCTGAACAGGAACTTGCCGACGCGGATGTCGCGGCCTTCGGCCTTCGCCTTCTGCTCGGTCAGGCCGACGGAGGCGACCTGCGGGTGGCAGTAGGTGCAGCCGGGGATCTTCGATTTGTCGAGGCCGTGGACGCCGGGGACGTTCGCGATCTTCTCGACGCAGACGACGCCCTCGTGCTCGGCCTTGTGGGCGAGCATCGGTGCCCCGGCGACGTCGCCGATGGCGTATATGCCCGGCACATTCGTGCGCCCGTAGCCGTCGACGACGACGGTGCCGCGCTCGATCTTCACGCCGAGGGCTTCCAGTCCGAGGTTCTCGGAATTGCCGACGACGCCGACGGCGGAGATCATGCGCTCAGCGGTGATCTTCTCTTGCCTGCCGTCCTTCAGCTCGACATGGGCGGTGATCGAATTCGCCGCCTTCTCAACCTTCGTCACCTTCGCCTCCAGCAGGATCTTCATGCCCTGCTTCTCGAACTGGCGTTTTGCAAAGGCCGAGACCTCGTGGTCCTCGACGGGCATGACCGCCGGCATCAGCTCGACCACGGTCACCTCGGCGCCCATGGTGCGGTAGAACGAAGCGAACTCGATGCCGATCGCGCCCGACCCCATGACCAGCAGCGACTTCGGCATCTCCTTCGGCACCATGGCGTCGAAATAGGTCCAGATCAGCCTGCCGTCCGGCTCGATGCCCGGCAGCGCGCGCGGCCGCGCGCCGGTGGCGACGATGATGTGCTTGGCCTTGTAGGTGCCCTCGCCCAGCACGCCCTTCGGCTGCGGCGGCTGCGGCTCCATGGCCTTCTTGGCGGTCTTGGCAACCACCACCTCGCCCGGCTTGCCGCCGGCGGGCGCGGCGGCGATCCTGCCCTCGCCCCAGATCACGTCGACCTTGTTCCTCTTCATCAGGAAGCCGACGCCGCCGTTGAGGCGCAGCGACACCTTTCGCGACCGGTCGACCACCGCGGCGACGTCGGCCCTGACCGCGCCGTCGATCTTCAGCCCGTAGTCGCCGGGATGCTTCGCATAGTGCATCACCTCCGCCGAGCGCAGCAGCGCCTTGGTCGGGATACAGCCCCAGTTGAGGCAGATGCCGCCGAGATGCTCGCGCTCGACGATCGCCGTCTTGAAGCCGAGCTGCGCGGAGCGCACGGCGGTGACGTAGCCGCCCGGCCCCGATCCGATGATGATCACGTCGTAGGTATCAGCCATGGCTGTCATCTCCGAAATCCCCTCCCGTTAGCAGGTAGGGGTAAGGGGTAGTGGTGGTCTCCCCGCGACGGGGAGGGAATCGCGCCCGCCTGCCGCGATTCCATTTCACAGCTCCAGCATGACGCGCACCAGGGGCGCGATCGCTTTGCCGATGGCCATGGTGTTGTCGGCATCGAGGTGGACGCCGTCGAGCGGCGTCGTGATGGCGACCGCGCCCGCGTCGAAGAAGCCGCAGCCAGCCTCGTCGGCGAGCGCCGAATAGAGCGGCGCAAGTCTCTCCGAGGCCTCGTCGCCGCCGGCGAACATTTCCTTGAATTCGGCGTTGGCCGTGCGGCTGACGACCGGCGGCGCCACGATCAATATGTCGGGCGCGGGATCGCCAAAGGGATATTCGTGGCCGCGCACGATCGAGATCAGCCGGGCGATACCCTGCTTGGCGGCCACCGGATTACCGTGGATCCACGGCTTCATGTCGTTGGCGCCGAGGAACAGGATCACCAGGTCGAGCGGCGCATGCGTGGTCAGCAGCGTCGGCAGGATGCGCGCGCCGTTGCGGTCGGCGCTTCCCAGATGGTCGTCGAAGGCGGTGGTGCGTCCGTTCAGGCCCTCGGCGACGACCAGCACCTCGTCGCCTAGTTCCGCTTGGAGCACGGAGGGCCAGCGGTCGCCATAGGCGTGGCGACCGGGTCCCGCGGCGTCATAACCCCAGGTGAGCGAATCGCCGTAGCAGAGGACGGTCTTCATGAAGCCTCTCCGGATTCCCCCTGCCCTTGTAGGGATGGATTTGGGGTGGGGCTTGCCGGTCCTCCATTCGCCGGATGGGGCTCGGACAGCCAACGGAAGATCGCCCATTGCGCCGCGACCACGGCAAGTGCCGAAGCGCCGATGGTGATGACGAGTTGCATGTCGCGCCACATCAGCCACCGTTCCTGGCCGGAGCCGAACGTCATTGCCGCCATCACCGCGAACGCAAAGGCGACGATGGCGGCGAGCGCTATGGCCGCGCCGTTGATCGTCTGTCGCCGCGTAGCGCTCGCCCAGCACAAGGCGAAGACGATCGCGCCGACGACGATGACGATCGGCAGGGCGAAGAAGACGATGATGTAGCCCTGGTCGCCCCGTGCCCACTCGGCGAGGATCGTCGCAACAACGAATCCGGCGAAGCCGGATCCGATCAAGGCGAGGAGGAGCGCGAGAACGAGCCGCACGGGATCGCGCCTAGATGAGCATCGCGAGCGGGTTCTCGATGTAGCGTCTGAACGCCGCCAGCAGTTCGGCGCCGAGCGCGCCGTCCACCGCGCGATGGTCGGTCGACAGCGTCACCGACATGACGTTGGCGACGACGACGGCACCGTTCTTCACCACCGCCCGCTCCTCGCCCACGCCGACGGCGAGGATCGTCGCATGCGGCGGGTTGATGACCGCGGCGAAATCCTTGATGCCGAACATGCCGAGGTTGGAGACGGCCGTCGTTCCGCCCTGGTATTCTTCCGGCTTCAGCCTGCGGTTGCGCGCGCGGCCGGCGAGATCCTTCATCTCGTTGGAGATGACCGACAGCGTCTTCTCGTCGGCCTTGCGGATGATCGGTGTGATCAGGCCGCCGGGGATCGACACTGCGACGCCGACGTCGGCGTTGCGGTGCTTCAGCATGGCGCCGTCGGTCCACGAGACGTTGGCGTCGGGGACCGCCTTCAGCGCCATGGCCATCGCCTTGATGACGAGGTCGTTCACCGACAGCTTGTAGGCGGGAACCTCGCCCTTGTCGGTCTTCGTCACCGGGGCTGCGTCGTTCAACTGCTTGCGCAGCGACAAGAGCGCGTCGATCTCGCAGTCGATGGTCAGGTAGAAATGCGGGATGGTCGATTTCGCCTCGACGAGGCGGCGCGCGATGGTCTTGCGCATCGAATCGTGCGGAATGACTTCGTACGAGCCTTCGGGGAAGAGTTTCAGCACCTGCTCGTCCGACATCGCCCTTGGCGCGGGCGCGGCCGCCGCCGCAGGGACGGGAGCCGACGCTGACGGAGCGGCCGCAGGCGCTGCCTTGGCCGGGGCGGCTTTCGCGCCGCCCGAAGCGATCGCCGCCTCGACATCCACCTTGACGACGCGGCCGTGCGGGCCTGAACCGGCAATAGCGGCGACATCGACGCCGGCATCCTTGGCGATGCGCCGGGCGAGCGGCGAGGCGAATGTGCGCGCGCCCTCTCCCTCCCCCTTGAGGGGAGGGTGCCCCGAAGGGGCGGGTGGGGGCGTCGCCGCTTCTGGCGACGGTGCGGTGGGACCCTCGCCCACCGTCGGCTTTGCCGACATCTCCCCGGTAGCGGGGGAGGAAACCGGCGCCGCGTCCTTCTTCAAGGGCGCTTCCGCCTTTGCTGCCGCGTCCGCTTTGGCGGCGTCCGGGGCGGCCTTCGCCGCGCCGGCGTCCTCGCCCTCGGCGGCGAGGATGGCAATCACGGTATTGACCTTGACGCCTTCAGTGCCGGCCGCAACGACGATCTTCGCCACCGTGCCCTCGTCGACGGCCTCGACCTCCATCGTCGCCTTGTCGGTCTCGATCTCGGCGATCACGTCGCCGGGCGAAACATGATCGCCCTCCTTGACCAGCCACTTGGCGAGGTTTCCCTCCTCCATCGTGGGCGACAGGGCCGGCATGGTGATGTTGATGGGCATCTAGCGGTCTCCGGCGTAGAGAGCTTGGGGGTCTTCGTTGAAGCCGAGCGGCGGGTCGAGCGGCCACAGGTCGGCGAGCGAGAAGGAAATGGCGTCGAAGGGCGGGGCGCGGACGATGTCGGCGGAGTTCCAGTCGCCGAATTTCAGCCAGCGGCCGTGGGAGAGTTCAAACACTTCCAACATCTGCTGACGGGGGTCGATCAGCCAAAGAAAGGCGACGCCCGCCCGGGCATAGATCCTCATCTTGACCGTGCGGTCGCGGGTCTCGGTCGACGCCGACAGCACCTCGCAAACCCAGTCCGGCGGGATGTCAGTATAGGGCGTCTCCGGAAGAACCGGGAGACGCTCGCGTCGCCAGCCGGCGAAGTCCGGCACAAGAACGTCGTCTGCAAGATGTAGTTCGGGCTCGACGACGAAAACCCAACCACCAGGTCCACCCCGACCCTTCTGGAACGGCCCCGTAAGCTCGTCAGTCAGACTGGTCATGGCCAGTCCATGCCGAAGCGATGGCCGCGGATGCGTCATCAGCGTGCCGTCGATGATTTCCGCTACGAGATGCGGGGGAACCGCTTCCAGGTCTGCGTAGGTCGCCGGGCGTTTCTCGCGTTCGGCCATATGCGGACTCCGTGAGGCTTTCGACTCAGCTCCTGTACATCACCGCCTTCACCGCCTCGACGACCTCGGCTACGTTGGGCAGCGCGAGCTTTTCGAGGTTGGCGGCGTAGGGCATCGGCACGTCCTTGCCGGTGATCGTGATCACCGGCGCGTCGAGCCAGTCGAAGGCGCGGCGGCTGACCTGGTTGGCGATGAAATCGCCGACCGAGGACTGCGGGAACCCCTCCTCCACAGTCACCAGGCGGTTGGTCTTCTTCACCGATTCCACGACCGTATCGAGGTCCATCGGGCGGATGGTCCTCAGGTCGATGACCTCGACGTCGATGCCCTGTTCCGCCAGCTCCGCCGCCGCCTTGACCGCATAGGTCATGCCGATGCCGAAGGAGACGATCGTGGCATCCCTGCCCTGCTTGTGGATGCGCGCCTTGCCGATCGGCAGGACGAAATCGTCGAGCTTCGGCACCTCGAAGGACTGGCCGTAGAGGATCTCGTTCTCGAGGAAGATCACCGGGTTCGGATCGCGGATGGCGGCTTTCAGCAGGCCCTTGGCGTCGGCCGCAGTGTAGGGCTGGACGACCTTCAGGCCGGGGATGTGGCCGTACCAGGCGGCGTAGTCCTGGCTGTGCTGGGCGGCGACGCGCGCCCCCGCGCCGGTCGGCCCGCGGAAGACGCTGGGCGCACCCCACTGGCCGCCCGCCATGTAGAGCGGGT
>CAYJMY010000137.1:0-13526 GCA_964371125.1 uncultured Mesorhizobium sp.
GGCCTACACGGTGCAGCTCTACAAGGAGCTGGAGGAGCTTTCCGGCCAGTCCTGCTCGCTGCACCTGACCGGCGGCGTCATGCTCGCCGACACGCCCGAGCGCATGGACTTCCTCAGGCTGGCGCACGCCAAGGGCCGCTATCTCGGCATGGATACCGAGCTGATCACGCCGTCGGAAGCCAAGGCGATGTTCCCGCTGATGGACGAAAAGAACTTCGTCGGCGCCATGTGGGATCCGGTCGAGGGCCATCTCGATCCGTCGGGCACCACGCACGCCTACGCCAAGGCGGCGCAGAAGCTCGGCGCCGATATCGTCTTGAGGAACCGCGTCGTCGAGTTGACCCAGGACGCCGACGGCACCTGGAACGTCGTCACAGAGAAGGGCACGGTCCGCGCCGAGCACGTCGTCAACTGCGGCGGCCTGTGGGCGCGCGAGGTCGGCCGCATGGTCGGCGTCGAGCTGCCGCTGCTCGCCATGGAGCACATGTACCTCTTGACCGAGCCGATCCCCGAGGTCGAAGCCTTCAACAAGGCGACGGGCCGCGAACTGGTCGGCGTGCTCGACTTCAAGGGCGAGATCTATTCGCGCCAGGAGCGCAACGGCATCCTGCTCGGCACGTACGAGAAGGCGTGCAAGCCGTGGTCGCCGGTGAACACGCCGTGGAACTTCGGCCACGAACTGCTGCAGCCCGACATCGACCGCATCGCGCCGTCGCTGGAGATCGGCTTCAAGCATTTCCCCGGCATCGCCAATGCCGGCATCAAGCAGATCATCAACGGGCCCTTCACCTTCGCCCCCGACGGCAACCCGCTGGTCGGCCCGGTGCAGGGCCTGACCAATTTCTGGTGCGCCTGCGCCGTCATGGCCGGCTTCTCCCAGGGCGGCGGCGTCGGCCTGGCGCTGTCCAACTGGATGGTCAACGGCGATCCCGGCTTCGACGTCTGGGGCATGGACGTCGCCCGCTTCGGCGAATGGGCGAGCCTGCGCTACACCAACGCCAAGGTGCGCGAGAACTATTCGCGGCGCTTCTCGATCCGCTTCCCCAACGAGGAGCTGCCCGCCGCGCGGCCGGCGCAGACCACCCCGCTCTACGACGTCATGGTCGCGCAGAACGCGGTCATGGGCGACAGCTGGGGCCTGGAGACGCCGCTCTGGTTCGCCCCGGAGGGCACCGAGGCGAAGGACGTCGTCTCCTTCCGCCGCTCCAGCGACTTTGCCCATGTCGGCGCCGAGGTGAAGGCGACGCGCGAATCGGTCGGCGTTACCGAGATCGCCAACTTCGCCAAGTACGAGGTCTCCGGCCCCGGCTCGGAAGCCTTCCTCAACCGGCTGATGACCAACCGCATGCCGAAGAAGGGCCGCATCGTCTTGACCCCGATGCTCAACGAGTTCGGCAAGCTGATCGGCGACTTCACCATCGCCAACGCCACCGGCCGCTCAGGCGACGACAGATTCATGATCTGGGGCTCTTCCGCCGCGCAGAAATACCACATGCGCTGGTTCGAGAAGCACCTGCCGAAGGACGGCTCGGTGAGGATCCACCGCTTCGACCAGACGCTGGTCGGCCTCTCCATCGCCGGACCCAATTCGCAGAAGCTCCTGCAGAAGCTGGTCGACGAGGACGTCTCGTCGAAGGCGTTCCGCTTTATGGATTTCCGCGAGATGGCGGTCGGCGGCGCGCCCTGCATGGTCAACCGCATCACCTACACCGGCGACCTCGGCTACGAGATCTGGATGCAGCCGGCCTACCAGCGCCTCGTCTACAAGGCGATCAAGGAGGCGGGTGCGGAGTTCGGCATCGTCGATTTCGGCATGCGGGCGCTGCTCTCCATGCGGCTGGAGAAGAATTTCCCCACCTGGTTCCGCGAACTGCGTCCGATTTACGGCCCGTTCGAGGGCGCGATGGACCGCTTCATCAAGCTGGAGAAGAACGACTTCATCGGCCGCGAGGCCGCGGCGAAGGAGCACGCCGCCGGTCCGAAGCTGCGCCGCGTCTCGCTGGTGGTCGACGCCGATGATGCCGACGTCATGGGCGATGAGCCGATCTGGGCGAAGGTCGACAGGGACTACGGTACGGTCGAGAAGCCGCACGGCTACGGCGCCCCGCGCTTCGACGCCTCCGGCAAGGAGACCCGCGGCTCGACCGCGGCGACCGGCGCCTCCGCCGTGCGCGGCATCGTCGACGGCGACTGGCGCGTCGTCGGATGGGTGACGTCGGGTGGCTACGCGCACTATGTCGGCAAGTCGATGGCCCAGGGCTACGTTCCCGCCGCGCTGGCAGACGACGAGAGCGAGGGCCTGTTCGAGATCGAGATCCTCGGCAAGCGCCGCCCGGCGCGGATCAACGTCGAGCCGCTGTTCGATCCGACGGGCGAGAAGATGCGAGGATAGGCGACATCGAGACGGCCGGAGCGCCGGCCGCCTCGCGCTCCTCACTTCGTGCAGCCGTTGACGTCGGCCGCACAATAGGCGGCCGTGTTCACACCGGGACAGCAATAGGGAAGATCGTCGCCGCAATAGCTGCCGCTGCCTGTCGGGCATTCGGCCCCTGCGACGAGCAGTTGGTCCGGCGCGTCGGGCGCGGCGCTCGGCACGCCGTCGGGGGTGTAGGCGACGGGCGTCATGGGCAACGCTTGCTCCGCGAAGCCTGGCGGTGCGAAGCCGAGCAGCAGCAGCGAGGCGGTCACGACGAAAAGGCGGGTTCGGGTCATGTCGACCTCTCCAGCGGCCGGTAGCCCCCGATCCGATCCGAATCCGGCCTTGCCCCGGACCGGCGATGCGATCACTCTGGCCCCGTCGAGGGGCGACCGCATACTTAAGCATACGCCTGAACCGGCTGGACCGGAAGCGCACCTTCCGGTTCGGTCAGCAGGCAACGTCGCCGGGCGGATGCCCGAGGACGCCTCGACGATCGATTGGACCGGCTTTAGGCCGAAAGGACCCGCATGCCCGCAGAACCCCGCTCTCCCCGCCTTGCCGTGCTCATCGACGCCGACAACGCCTCCTCCAGGATCGCCGACGGGCTGTTCGAGGAAATCGCCAAGCTCGGCGAGGCGAGCGTGCGGCGCATCTATGGCGACTTCGCCAGTGCCCGCTCGAAGGGCTGGGCGGACGTGCTGTCCAAGCATGCCATCATCCCGCAGCAGCAGTTCGCCTACACGACCGGCAAGAATGCGTCCGACATCACGCTGGTGATCGACGCGATGGATCTTCTCCATTCCGGCCGCTTCGACGGCTTCTGCCTGGTCTCGTCGGACAGCGACTTCACCCGGCTCGCCGCGCGCATCCGCGAACAGGGCATCGACGTCTACGGTTTCGGCGAGCAGAAGACGCCCGAGAGTTTCCGCCAGGCCTGCCGCCGCTTCATCTACACCGAAAACCTCTTGCCCGCGCCGCCGAGCGGCGACCGGCAACCGGCGCAGACCACCAAGGCGCTGCAGCCGCCGGACAAGGCGACGCCGATCATCCGAAAGGTGATCGAGCAGATGGAGAGCGAGGACGGCTGGGTCTCGCTCGGCGGAGTCGGAACCCAGTTGCAGAACCTCGCCCCCGACTTCGATTCGCGGACCTTCGGCTTCCGCAAGCTGAGCGACCTCATCCGCAAGACCAATGCTTTCGAGATCGACCATCCCGAGGGTGGCTCGCTGCGCATTCGCCTCCGCGGCGATGCGCCGGCCGCGGTCCCGGAGCCGGTCCAGGAGCCGGTCCAGGAGCCGGCCTCGGCCGAGAAGCCCAGGCAAAGGCGATCGCGGCGGAGCGCGAAGAAGAGCAATGGATAACAAGGGTTCCGCCGGCGCCTTCGGCCACCACCGCCGCAAGATCGTCCCCTTCGAGCCGGGCGACGGCGCCTCTATCGAGGAGCTGCGCGCGGCCTCGCGCGAAAAAGCTGCGCGCCTCAACCAGCATGTCCTGGGCTACGGCGCCGTCGCCGAAGCGGAGTGGCGCCGGGCTGGCATCGCCGATCCCGACCTGACGGCCATGCGCCGCTGGCGGCTGGAGCGCATCCGCGCGCAGCTGCGCCGGCTCGACTACGGCGGGGTGCTGCTCTACGACCCGATCAACATCCGCTACGCCACCGACACCACCAACATGCAGCTGTGGATCGCGCACAATCCGATCCGCTACTGCTTCGTCTCGGCCGACGGGCCGGTGGTGCTGTTCGATTACTTCTCCTGCGAGCACCTGTCCGACCATTCCGGCGTCGTCGACGAGGTCCGCCCGGCGGTGCCGTGGCTGTTCCTCTACAGCGCCGAGCTCACCGAGGCGAAGGTGCGCATCTGGGGCGACGGCGTCGAGGACATCGTCCGCGAACATGGACGCGGCAGCCGGCGCATCGCCGTCGATCGCCTCAACCACGAAGGTGTCGCCGAACTGGCGCGGCGCGGCATTGGGGTTTTCAACGGCGAGGAGGTGATGGAACTCGCTCGCGCCATCAAGTCGCCCGACGAGATTATCTGCATGCGCCGGGCCATCGTCTCCTGCGAGGCGGCGATGGCCGAGATGGAGGCGAAGTTGAAGCCGGGCATCTCCGAGAACGAACTGTGGGGCGAGCTCCACCGCGGCAACATCGCCCGCGGCGGCGAGTGGATCGAGACCCGCCTGCTCGCCTCGGGCCCGCGCACCAACCCCTGGTTCCAGGAATGCTCGTCGAGGATCATCGAGGCCGGCGACCTCGTCGCCTTCGATACCGACCTGATCGGCCCCTACGGCTATTGCGCCGACATCTCGCGCACCTGGCTCGCCGGCGACGGTCGGCCGGGCAACGAGCAGCGCGATCTCTACCGCACCGCCGCCGACCAGATCGCCCACAACAGGGAGCTGATGCAGCCGGGGATCACCTTCCGCGAGCTGGTCGACCGCTCGGTGGTGCCGCCCGGCGACTGTTTTCCCACCCGCTACGGCGTACTCTATCATGGCGTCGGCCTCGCCGACGAATACCCGACGCTGCCGCACGCCCCGGATTGGACCGACGAGACGCCCGACGGCGTGCTCGAGCCGGGCATGGTTCTGTGCGTCGAGAGCTACATCGGCCGGCTCGGCGGGCACGAAGGCGTCAAGATCGAGGAGCAGGTGCTGATCACCGCGACCGGCAACGAGCAGCTGTCGGCCTACCCGCTGGACGCGCGGCTTCTCGCCGACTGACCAGGAACCGGCGATCCTCCCGGCCTATGATGTGGCAAGAACGTCGCGCAGCACTGCGACTATTCTCGCCGGGGTCGTCCTGGCCGTTATGTAAGGCAAGCCCGGCCGGCGGGCCGTCCAGCCGATGACCGAAAGGGCCGCAACCGCGTCGGCCTCGTAGAGCCCGGCCAGCATCCAGCTGCGGCAGTCGATCGTCGCGACGTCCGCCCTGCCCTCGACGATGGCCAGTATCGAGGACCGATGAGCGCCGGTTTCGGTACGTTCGGAAAAGATCGCCACGCTTTGCCCTACCGCGTCGAGATCGTGCGAGATGCCGAGGAGGCCGGACATGGAGTCCGGGTTGTTGTAGACGAAGCGTAGTCCACGCAGGCGGTCGAGAGGCAGGCGGGCGCGGCCGTCGGCGGGCGGGGGAACATTCTCTGGCGCGCCGCCTTCCCGCCGCACGACGACGGCGCTCGAATAGTCGGGTCCGGCGCCGCCGGGGATGCCGTCATAGCTCGGCTGGGAGAGCACGCGTACATGGTCGGCCAGGCCCACCTCCATCGGTCCCCAGCAGGTTTGGCCGAGGAGGAGCGAGGGGTGCCGCCACAGCGCCGCGAAGTCGAAGTCGTCGGGAGGAAGCGTCGCCGGATCCGGAGCGATCAGGGCGCCGGACGCATCGCGGATGCCGCCCGGCACCGCCGGCAGGTCGGCGTTGCGGCGCGCCATCGTTTCGGGAGCGTCGATGCCGGCGGCACGCAGCCGGTCGCGGAGTCCCGCCCACAGCGCATCGGTCTGGTCCCTCGTCTCGGGCCAGTCGTACATCGGTAATGCGGCGATCGAACTGCTCATGACACGACGTCGCCCGCGATCGGCAGATCAGCCGGACCCTACCCTACTCCTTCGGCGGCTCGGCGGGAACCGGCGCGGTGCCCGCGCCGTGCACGCTGTGCGCCCTCACCCGCGGCCTGAACGCGCGGCCGGGCTCGGGCGTGCGCCGCAGCACCGGGTGCACCACCGGCTCCTTGGCGCGGAATGCGTAGTCGCGCAGGAGCGAAAGATAGTTGGGATAGAAATAACCCTTGTTGCGCGCGATCCAGCCATCCCGGTCGGCGCGGTACAGCGCCGGCAGCCTGTACCAGGCGACGTTCGGCAGCTTGTGGTGGACGATGTGCAGATTGTTGTTGAGGAAGAGGAACGACAGCGGCGAGCGCTCGACAATGATGGTGCGCCCGTCGGGGTGTTCCGACCATTGGTGCTCGGCGAAGGTGCGGATCGAGATCAGCGACTGACCCAGCCACACGGGAACCAGCACGTAGAGCCAGAAAGGTATGCCGAAACCGTAGATGACGAGGACGCTGGTTGCGGCGGCACCGACGGCGTGTAGTTGCCATGCGGTGCGGATCGTCCGGTCGCCGGCCGCGATGGCGCGGAAGTCGCCGACGACGAAGCCGATACTGGACAGCCAGGGACCGAGCACGAAGCGGCCGACCATGGTGTTGTTCGCCTTGAGCAGGACCGTGAGGAAGCCCGGCAACTCCTCGTGCTGCCAGAGCGCCCGATAGTAGCTCTCGGGATCGTCGAACGGGTCGGTCAGCCGATCGTCGGCGTGGTGGCGCAAATGCAGCGTCTTGAACCGCCGGTACGGCCAGACCAGCCCCAGCGAAAAGAAGACGAAGGCTTCGTTGACAGCCGAATTCCGCGTCGGATGCCCGTGCAGCACTTCATGGACCAGGGACGATTGCAGGGCGATCGTGACGGCCAGTACGCCGAGGGCGAGCACGGGATAGCTTGGCCAGAGGAAGAGGCCCGCCGCGAACCAGGCCGCGTAGCAGCCGAACGCCAGGGCTACGGTCGGCCATTCGATCTGCGATCCCCGCCCGCGATCCCGGCCCGTTGTCTTCGGTTGCACGTGATTCCCCGACTGCCCCTTATCCTGACACCATGCTGTCAGGAGCGAAGGGTTTCCGCAATGCGACAATGCGCATGAAATGTTGATGATGCGCATATTCATGCGCATGTGTTATACATTGTAAACAGTTCGGCAGAGCTGGAACCCGAATGGAGGGTATGTGGACAAGCGCGATCTGTCGGCGGTGTTCCGCGAACGCCTGAGGCTGCTCGTCATGCGCAGCGGCCAGAACCAGTCGGCCTTCGCCGCTGCGGTCGGTATCGACCGCTCCGCGCTGTCGCAGCTCTTGTCGGGGACGACGACCAGGCTGCCGCGCGCCGAAACGCTGCTCAACATCGCCGCGCAGCACCGCGTCTCGCTCGACTGGCTGCTCGGCCTCAGCCAGGACGAGGGCCTGACCGGCGAACTGCGCCAGAGCTTCGAGATCGAGGAAGGCCAGGGCGCGTTCGACCTGACGCTCCTGGCGAAATGGCACGCCGAGGCCGCCGGCACCAAGATCCGTTATGTCCCGGCCGGCATTCCCGATCTGCTGCGTACCGAGGCGCTGATCGAATACGAAGCCGGGATCAGCAACCGCAGCCGCGAGGCACAGGTCGGCGAGACGCAGTACCGCATCGACTACAACCGGCGGCCGGAGACCGACATGGAGGTGTGCATGCCCCGGCACACGCTCGAAATCTTCGCCCGCGGCATGGGAGTCTGGGATCGATTTGCGCCCTCGGCGCGCAAGGCCCAGTTGGAGCACATGGCCCGGCTGCTCGACGACCTGTACCCGAGCTTCCGGCTCTTCCTCTACGACGGGCGGCAGCGCTATTCGGTCCCCTACACGATCTTCGGCCAGCTGCGCGCCGCGATCTATGTCGGCGACATGTATCTCGTGCTCAACGCCACCGAGCCGATCCGCACGCTGACGCGGCACTTCGACCAGTTGATCCGGGCGGCGGAGGTCAACGCACACGAGGCGGCGGCGTTCGCCCGCACCCTCGCAGCGACCGCCTGAAACCGGCCACGCGGCCCGTAAACCCGCTGCCGGCAAGGGTTTGGAGGTTTTCGTGGGACCGAAATCCGGTGCACGCCATCCAACCACCGGAAAACCGGTGGTTGGACGCAAACGCGACCCTCGCGGCGTTGACGTCATATAAAGACTTCTTTATATCATTATCCGAACATTTCATTGCCGAGGCCTCCCCATGGACAATCCGATCGACATGCTGCTTGCCGAGAAGGGCGTGCTGCTCGCCGACGGCGCCACCGGAACCAACCTCTTCGCCATGGGCCTGGAGGCCGGCGAAGCGCCGGAGCTCTGGAACGAGACACATCCCGACAGGATCGCGGCCTTGCACCAGGGCTTCGTCGACGCCGGCGCCGACATCATCCTGACCAACTCCTTCGGCGGCACCCGCCACCGGTTGAAGCTGCACCATGCGCAGGATCGTGTCTTCCAGCTCAACAAGCGCGCCGCCGAAATCGCCCGCGCGGTCGCCGACAAGGCCGGCCGCAAGGTCATCGTCGCCGGCTCGGTCGGCCCGACCGGCGAGCTTCTCGTGCCGCTCGGCGCCCTCACCTACGCCCAGGCCGTGGAAGCTTTTGCCGAGCAGATCGAAGGACTTAAGGCGGGTGGCGCCGAGGTGGCGTGGATCGAGACGATGTCCGCTCCCGACGAGATCCATGCGGCTGCGGAGGCCGCGATCCGCGTCGGCCTGCCCTATACCTATACCGGCTCCTTCGACACGGCCGGCCGCACCATGATGGGCATGCTGCCGAAGGACATCCACGGCGTTACCGCCGACCTCGCCGAACCGCCGGTCGGCGTCGGCGCAAACTGCGGCGTCGGCGCTTCCGACATTCTTTCTTCCCTGCTCGACATGAGCGCGGCCAGGCCCGACGCGACCCTGATCGTCAAGGGCAACTGCGGCATCCCCGAATTCCGCGGCACCGAGATCCACTATTCGGGCACGCCCGAGCTGATGGCCGACTACGTCCGCCTCGCGGTCGACAGCGGCGCCAGGATCGTCGGCGGCTGCTGCGGCACGTCGTTTGCCCACCTCGCCGCCATGCGCAAGGCGCTCGACAGCCATCGCAAGGACGGCCGGCCGACGCTGGAGACGATCGTCGAGCGAATCGGCCCGTTCCGCAACAAGACCGCGTCCGGCAACGACGACGGCGGCCGCCGCGAACGCCGCCGCGCCCGCGGCTGAAATCGACGTCATTTACCGCGGATTCGGCTGAAACCTGTCGTTGAAACCCGCGCATAGATCTGAAGTTCCGCCACGTAACCTTCCGTTTGCGTTTTTGCGCGACAATGCGCGGATGGTCGGACTGTTGCTGCGCATCCTGCGACTGATGGTCCTCGCCGTGTTGCCATTGCTGGCGACCGCGACGGGCCACGCCGCCGCGCAAACCCGGCTGGAGATCGAGCGCAGCGATCCCAATCTCACATCCATGCTGACAACCGACCGGCCGCTCTATATCGCCGTCCGCTACCGCAGCGACGTGCCGATCCGGCTGCGTGCCGAGCCCTACTACCGCAACGAGAAGGTCGAGGAGGGACTGATGTCCAATCCGACCGTGCTCTATCCGGCAGGTTCGGGCACCGGCCTCGCCTGGGTGGCGTTCCGGTCGCAGGCGCGGGTCGATCGCATCGACATCGTCGCCTACGACGCGGAATGGAAGCCGGTCGGCGTGCGCCGCTTCGAGGCAAGCCTCAGGTGGAGCGATGAGGTGCTCGGGCGTCCCGCTGCGCCGTCCTGGGTCGGCAAGCTGCGCGCCTACGAACAGGAACTCGCCGCGCAGTACGCGCCGGCGGACGGTTCCGGCCTCTGGGACAGGGTCGCTTCGGCGCTGACCCTGTTCGCCTTCGTCGCACTCCCTCTCTATCTCGTCCTTCAGCCGCTCGCCTTTTCGCGCCTCGCGGGAAAATGGCGCAAGGCGGCGCTGGCGCCGCTGCTGTTGACCGGTCCGGCCGCCGCATATGCCGCGTTCGCCCTCACCGCCGGATCCAATCTCTGGCCGATCGTGCTGATCCTCGTCGCACCGCTCGCGGTCGTCTACCTCGGCGGCCTGTTCGCCGCACGGCGCTTCGTCTCGACGCTCTGAGCCGAAGAAAGAAAGGCCGGCAGGGATTGTGATCCCCACCGGCCCGCCTCACCCGCCCGTCGGCAGGTCCTCCGCTATCAGGACGATCCCATCTGGAAGAACCCTGCCGTCATCGCCACTACCGCTTTCCGCCGTCCAGCGCCGAGGCAAGGCGCGCCAGCGAGAGGAATTCCGACCGGTACCCGAACGGATCGGTTCCCCGGGCGGCAGTGGCAATCTCGATGATGCGGTCCCAGCTCATGCCGGCAACCGCATCGGTATCGCGGAGTTTCTGGCCGAAGGCGGCGACCGCGACCGAGAAGCGCTGGTCGGTGCCCGCGGCATCAAACGAGGATACGGCGTTCGCCGCGGTCACCGGCGTCGTGATCAGCGTCGAGGTATCCCCGTCGGGCGCCTTGTAGCGGATCTTGACGAAGGCATATTCGTCGGCGTTCTGGATGCCGGCAGCATTGTCGGTCGCGGCCTGGCCGTAGCGCAGGTTGTCTATCATCTGCGGCGCGCCCTTCGGCGTGATCTCGTAGATCGCCGTCACCGAATGGCCAGAGCCGATCTCGCCGGCGTCTACGCGGTCGTTGTTGAAATCCTCGCGGTTCAGCGCCCGCGTCTCGTAGCCGATCAGACGGTACTCCGAGACCGCCGTCGGATTGAACTCGACCTGGATCTTGACGTCCTTGGCGATGGTGAACAGCGTCGACGACGCGTCTTGCACCAGCACCTTTTCCGCCTCGGCCAGCGTATCGATGTAAGCGGCCGTTCCGTTGCCGTTCTGCGCGATCGTCTGCATCATCCGGTCGTTGAGGTTGCCGCGGCCGAAGCCGAACACCGAAAGGAAGACGCCCGACTTGCGCTTCTGCTCGATCATCCGCTTCAGGTCGTCGTCATCGGTCTGGCCGACGTTGAAGTCGCCGTCGGTGGCGAGCATGACGCGGTTGACGCCGTCCTTGACGAAGGACTGCTCGGCGAGGCGGTAGGCCTCCTTGATGCCGGCCTCGCCGGCCGTCGTGCCGCCCGGGCGCAGATTGTCGATGGCCGACAGGATCTTGTCTCGCTCCGAAGCCTTCGTCGGCATCAGCACCGTGCCTGCATCGCCGGCATAGGTGACGATCGAGACGGTGTCGTCGGGGTTGAGCTTGTTGACCAGCAGGCGGAAGGCCGACTGCAGCAGCGGCAGCTTGTCGGCCGAGTTCATCGATCCCGACACGTCGATCAGGAACACCAGGTTGGCCTTGGGTTGCACCGCCGGCTGGACGTCGTAGCCCTTGATGGCGACGTGCATGAGCTGGGTGTGGTCGTTCCACGGCGTCGGCATGACCGTCACCGTCGTATTGAACGGCACCGAAGCGTCCTCGGGTCCCTTCCAGTCATAGGGGAAGTAGTTGATCATCTCCTCGACACGGACCGTGTCGGCCTGGGGCAGGAAGCCCTCCTTCAGCGAACGCCGGGCGAAGGAATAGGAAGCCGTATCGACGTCGATCGAGAAGGTCGAGACCGGGCTCTCCAGCACCGAACGGACCGGATTGGTCTTGAATTCCTCGAACCGCTCGCGGTTCTCCTCATCCGCAACGAGAGCATCGGCAGGTGCCGAGGGCTGCGCCGGTGCGGAGAGCTTCGTCTCGCCAAGCGCCGTCGGCGAGCGCCCGATCTTCTGCGCGTGAAGCGTCGTGCCCGCGCCGGAAGCAGCATCGCCGATGCCCCGCGGCAGGGCTTCCATCTCCTGGCGGGGCGCCTCGGCCGTCGCCTGCGGCGCGGGCGTGGGCTCCGGCGCAAACAGCTCGGTCGCCACGTCGCGGCTTTCTTCCGAATTGCCCTCGGCGGGCTTTGCCGGCATCGCCGTCCCCTGCCCGCCCGTCTCCGCGACATCCCGATCGGATGCGAAGCGGTACGGATTCTCCTGCAGCATGTAGTAAGTGACGTAGCCGGCGATCGGCAGCGCCATCAGGCCGGCGATCGCCGGCGCGCTCATCAGTTTCTTGTTCATGATCTCACTCCAGAGCTTCCTCGCCCGTTCAGTGAGACGTCGCGGTGCTTCCGATCCTTGGGGGGTCGCGGAATTGTTTTTCAGATCGTAGGCGCCGAGCGCCGTTTCGAGCGCGCGGATCCGCGCCTCGGCGCGGGGGGCCGGCGCCTTCATCGTGCGCAGCAGATCGAGGTCGTCGTCGTCGGCCATCGTCACTCTTCCCCGGCTTCGCGCATCAGCACTTTCAGCCGTTTCTTCGCTTCATGGATGTGCCAAGACACCGTCGCTTCGGAGCAGGCCATCACCTCGGCCGCGGCGGCGTGACCGAGGCCTTCGCCGTAGACGAGGAGGACCGCGTCGCGCTGCTTGTCGGAAAGGCGCCGCACCGCGGCCCACAGCCGTTCCGCCCGGTCGTCCGGCTCCTCGGAAACCTCGCCCGCGATCAGGGCGTGTACGCCAAATGCCTCGGTCTTCGCTGCCTCGCGCACATTGCGGCGCCCGTGGTCCCGGGCCGCGTTCAACGTCAGGGCATAGAGCCACGTCGTGAACGCACCGCCGCCCTTGAAGGAGCGGATCGCCTTGCCGAGCCGCACGCAGACGTCCTGGGCCACGTCCTCGGCGTCGGCGCGGTTGCCGCACCAGCGCCACGCCACCCGATGGACGAAGTCGTAGTGACGCTCGACCAGCACGGAAAAGGCCCGCCGGTCGCCGTCCCGCGCCAGACCGACCAGTTCCACGTCCGAGGCCTCGCCTTCCGCCAGCATCATCGCCATCATTCGTCCATGAGACGCCAGCTATCGGCCTTTCCTTGGGTCGGGTGAAGTTTTTTTTGAGCCGCGCCGCACCGGCGCATGTCACAACAGGCGGAGCGTCGCCTGGTCCGGAACGCCGCCGAAGAAGCGCTCGATCGCAGTCTCGAACGGCGCGCCGCCGCCTGCCTGCGAAAAGAGGGTCATGCTCGAGCGGAATTTTTGATCGTCCGGACTGCCGAAGATGTCGCGCACGGAAAGGTCGCGATGGGCAAGGACTGCCTCGGTACATTCGCGCAGGCGGCGACCGAGGAGCGGATGCGCCAGATAGGCGGCAGCTTCCCCGCGGCCCGAGATGGCAAAGCGCGCGGCCATGGCGCTCCGTCCGAGCCCGGTGACCTGCGGAAACACGAACCACATCCAGTGGCTCTCCTTGCAGCCGGCGCGCAGTTCGCCGAGCACGCGTCGGTACACCGGATCCTGCGCGGCGACGAAACGCTGGAGCGAGAATGGGTCGTCGTCCCGTGCCATCGCCTCTTTCTTCGCCTCGCTGCCAGTCGGCCTCAGCCGCCCGCGTCGGAACGCAGCGTCTCGCCGAAGAAGGTCAGGAGCCGCTTCCAGTGGCGCTCGGCGCCGGCTGGGTCGAAGACCCCGTGGTCCGGCACGCACCAGCCATGACGCATGCCGACA
>CAYJMY010000138.1:0-13374 GCA_964371125.1 uncultured Mesorhizobium sp.
GCCGGCACGACCACGTCACGCCGTGGGGATCGGTCCAGCGCTTTCACTTCGGAACTTTCCGGCGGGAGGACTGACTTCAGCGCCGCAGCAGGTTACCGACGATCGCCAGGAGTAGGTCGGGCAGCACGCGAAAACCGTAGCCGGCATGCATGCGCTCCAGCCGCGTGTGGTAGTCGCGGCCCCACGGCCCGGCGTTGATCGACGGGATGCCGGCGGCGCCGAAGCGCTCCGCGCCGGCGAGGATCGCGCGCCACATCGGCGTGTTCTCGGCGATCGCCGGCACGTGGCCTGCATCGGCCTGGCCGAAGAAGCTGACGTCGGAGATGCCGGGGAAGTAGCGGATCGTACGCAGGCTGTTGCCGTGCGCGACGGTCGTCCGATCCATCGCGGCGCGGACGACGGCATCGAGCCGCCGCGCGCCGTCGTCGTCGCGCAATTCGACCGGGAGGTAGGGGATCGAGGCGAAGCCGAGCACGATCGCCGGGCCGGAGCGGCCGCTCAGTTCCCAGGCTTTCTCGGTCAGCCTGCGGCACTGGTCCGGCAGGCTGAGCGCGGAGGCGGCGAGTGCGTCCGACAGGGCATCGAGCGCGGCCTGCGCGCCGGGCTTCCGCAGCGCTTCGGCGAGTAGCGCGGCGTAGCGGACCACCGCGACCGGGGCGAGCGAGACCGCCGCGCCGGACGCCGCGGCGCGTTCGGCGAGCCGCTCCATCAGCGCCGTGGCGCTGCGTGCCGCCGCCGCCCCCACCGCGCCGAGCACGTCGGCGGGCGCGCGGCGGTGGGTCATGACGTTCCAGTACATCCACACGCTCGCCGGCGTGGTGACGTCGTAGGCGGTCTTGGAATCCTTCATGCCGAGCAGGGTCGGCCCGGCGCCGAGTTCGTCGCCGCTGCGCTCGGTGAGTTCCGGCGCCCATTCCATCTCGGCGGCCAGCGCGCCGGCGATCGCGGCGGCGCCGATGCCGCGGAAGGAATCGGACGCATGCGCGGCGCGGCCGACCACCAGCGCACTCGGCAGCAGCTTGCCGACCGAGCCGAGCGCCACGGCGCGGCCCTCGGCGCCGTCGCCGTCGTCCACGGTGGCGTCGAGGTTGATGGCCGCCTCGATGGCGAGGCCGTGGTCGGCGGCGATGCCGGCCAGCGCCTGCGAGATGCGCCGGGCGCCGGCGGAATTGCCCTCCTCGTCGGGCACGGCGATGAACAGCAGGTTGCCGTCGAACGGTGCCGACGCCAGTTTTTCGATCACCGCCAGCCCGGCGGCCAGCCCGCCCTTCATGTCGAGCAGGCCGCGGCCGGCGATGAACGCGCCATCGGCCAGATCCTTCGCCGCCTGCGCGGCGCGCGCTTCGTGCGGCTCCTCGCCGATGCGGGCGACGAGCGCGGGGCCGAGCCGGTCGGGATCGAGCGCCAGCGGCTCGAGCGGGCCGTAGCCGCCGGTCTCGACCGTGTCGAAATGACCGGTGAGCACGATGGTGCGGGCGCCGGCGCCGCGCACCAGGCCGAGCACGCACCGGCGCGGATGCGCCCCGCCCGGGACGTCGAGTGTCCACACGAGGCTCGCGGGGCGCTGGAAGGCGGGGCTTTCCCGCAGCAGGGCGGCTAGTTTTCCGGCGAAGTCGGCCTCGTCGCGCGTGCCGGTGACGCTCGGAATGGCGGTCAGCGTCCGCGCCCAGTGCTTGGTGCGGACAGCGAGGAAATCGTCGCCGGTCATGCGGAGATGCGGTCGCCTTCTGCGGTCATTGCGGCGGCATAAGCGGCGCCCGCCGCGAAAGCCAGCCGGAGATCCGTTCGAACTGGGCGGCGAGCGACAACAGCGTCTCCTCGTCGCCGGGCCGGCCGGCGGCCTGGATGCCGAGCGGCAGGCCGGCGGCGGTGACATGGACGGGCATGGCGATCGACGGCTGGCCGGTGACGTTCTGGATGGCCGGCCAGTGGGTGAACCACAGGCTCTTGTCCATGAGCTGGCCGAGGAGCGAGCGCACGCGCAGCAGCCGCGTCAGGCGCAGTCTGTCGAGCGTGTTCTCGAGGAACTCGTCCGCGCCCTTGGGATCCATCGCGCCGCACGGCAAGGGCGGGTGGGCGATGATCGGCATCAGCACGGCGTCGAAGCGGGCGGTGGCGACGAGCATCTGCCGCGTCGCCAGCGACAGCCGCTCCAGCGCCTCGTACACTTCGCCGCCCGTCATCACGTCGCCGAAGCGGGCGAGCACGCGGGTGGCCCGTTCGAGATCGCCCTGAATCGGCCGGCCGACCCGGGCCGCCTCGATGCGCATCGAGCCGGCGGTCGCCGACGCGACGGCGATGCAGAAGTCGGCCATGAAGTCGCGGCCGATCATCGGCAGGTCGATCTCCTCCACGGTGTGACCGCCCTCGCGGGCCAGCGCGACTGCCGCATCGAGCGCTGCCAGCGTCTCATTCGAGATGTCGAGCCCAAGCGGAGATTTGCGGTAGACGGCGAGCGACAGGCGGCCCGGATCGCGGCCGGCGGCCTCGGCGAAAGTACCTTTCGGCGGCCGCGCCGCATAGGGTGCCAGCGGATCGGGTCCGTGGGTCAGGTCGAGAAGCAGGGCGCTGTCGCGCACCGAGCGGGTCACGGCGTGGTCGACCACGTAGCCGTACCAGGCCTCCGAGACGAGCGGCGACAGGGGAACCCGCCCGCGCGAGGTCTTCAAGCCGACGAGGCCGGTTGTCGACGAGGGAACCCGGATCGAGCCGCCGCCGTCGGAGGCGTGCGCGGCCGGGACGACGCCCGCCGCGACGAGCGCCGCCGCCCCGCCAGAGGAGCCGCCCGACGTGTGGCCGGTGTTCCACGGATTGCGCGTGATGCCGAAGGCTTCCGTCTCGGTCATCAGCTTCACGCCGTATTCGGGCGAGGTGCTCGTCACGATGGGGATCAGGCCCGCTGCGCGGTAGCGCTCGACCAGGACCGAATCGAAGTCGGGGACGAAGGCCGGGACCTTGCTGCCCGAATGCGTCGGCACGCCCTTCTGCGCGATGGCGAGGTCCTTGATGGCGAAGGGCACGCCGGCGAGCGGCGCCGTCCGGTCGACCGTCTTCGCCGCGGCACGGGCGCTCTCGTAGGTCTTTTCGGCGATGGCGTTGATCTCGGGATTGACGCGTTCCGCGCGCGCGATCGCCGCCTCGACGAGTTCCAGCGGCGTCACCTCACCGGTCGCGACCAGGTCGGCAAGGCCGCAAGCGTCGCGTTCCCACAGCAGAGTCTCGATTGTCATGGCGGCCCCTTCCCTTGCGCGGGCGGAGCATATGATCGGCGCTCACGGCGCACAACCGCAATGCTTGGATGTCGTTTCCGAGGACAACGCCCTCGGAAAGACTCTAACTCTCCAGCCGCAGCACGCGGACCGTCTTGCGGAAGAGGGCGTCCATCGCCTCGGGAATGCCTTCGTTGGGACTGACCTCGAAATAGAGGCCCGGCGAGGCGCACGTTTCCATTTGCGAAGGGATCTCGTCGCGGAAAGGCTTGATCCAGGTGTTGTACCAGCCGTTGTTGGTGATCGGCAGATAGGTCGTGTAGAGCACGGCGATCTTGACGCCCTTGCCCTTCAGCTTGTCGCATTCCTTCGTATCCAGCGGCTGCTGGCAACGGCCGGAGCCCTGGAGTTTCTTCATGCAGCCACTGGGCTTGCTGGAGTCGTTCACGCCGTCCGAAACGAAAAAGACGACCTGCTGCCGCGGTTTTCCGTTCGGCCCATTCTGAGGTTTGGGCATGGACGTGCGCAGTTTTTGCAGCATCTTCTCGAAGTCGGTCTGCTGGTCGTCGTCGTAGTTCTGGTACGGGATCGTCATGAGGTCGATGGCCTCGGCGGACTTGCCGGCCTTGCCGAGGTCGGACGTCAGGGTTGAGATCGTCGTCAACCCCATATTCGTCGCCGCCGCACCGAACGTATAGACGGCGACGCGGTACTGGCTGTTGTAGGCGCGGATGCTCTTTGCGGTGTCCAGCATCTTCTTGGTGGCGTCGCGCACCATGTCGATGCGCAGCGGGATGCCGTTGGCCTTGGCCAGGTTGTAATAATTGTCGGCATTGTCGAGCGAATGGCAGGCGAACGCGCAGCGGTCCGGAGTCTTGGAAATCATGTCGTCGATCGCGCTGGCGGTGGCCGCCAGCCCCATCGACGGCGTATTGTCGAGCAGCATGTAGAAGTCTGCCGGGTTGTCGATATCGACCGATGCGCTCGCGGTGCCGTTGATGGTCCACGTCTTCTTGCTCAGCAGGCCTCCGAAGATGGTCCGGATCTGCGCCGTATAGTCGATCTTCGAGACGATCTTGGTGCCGCTGTTGGAAACGGCGGCAGTCACTGTGTCCAGGGTGATGGCCGGATCGAGCGCGGCGTTGGCGTTGAAGAAGTCCTCTGCCTCGGCGACGCCCAGCGGAATCGGTCCCGGACCGCTCATCGTCTCCGCATAGTTGATCGCTTTCGAACCGATGGCGATGGATCCGAGGACCGCGGAATCGGCGGCATGCGCCAGCCGCTGCTTGGCTTCAAGAACGCGCACGAAGTCGACGGAATAGCCCATCGCGATCAGGAGGGGCACGGCGAGGACCGCGGTCATCATCGCATAGTTGCCACGGCGGTCGCGGAGGAAGTCGTTGAAAAGGTTCATCGGAGGATTGCCGGTCACCATTCGATCTGTTGCATAACCATTTTAACCCGCGCGCATTAACGAACCCTTTGAGGCGGATACCCACCGCCGCATGCGTTGCTCGCCCGGGCTGTGCGTTGTAAATTCCTCGCGGAACCGTATTTTGACGCCAATGACCGCTCAGGACATCACCAAGCTGATCGTTCGGACCTCGATGGGGGACCGCGGCGCGTTCGATCTGCTCTACCGGCAGACGAGCGCGAAACTGTTTGGCGTGTGCCTGCGTATCTTGGGTGACCGAGCCGAGGCCGAGGAGGCGCTGCAGGAGGTCTTCGTCAAGATCTGGACGAAGGCCGACCGCTTCGCGGTTTCCGATCTCAGCCCGATCTCCTGGCTGGCGGCGATCGCGCGCAACCATGCGATCGACCGTATCCGGGCCCGGCGCCAGCCTTCGGTCGACATCGATGCCGCGCTGGACATCGCCGACCCTACGCCGGGACCTGAGGCGGCGGCGGTGGCGAGCGGCGAGAGCGAACGCATCCACCTCTGCCTCGATGAACTGGACAGGGACCGGGCGGCGGCCGTCCGGGGCGCTTATCTGAAGGGCGAGAGCTATGCCGAGCTCGCCGAGCGCCACGGCGTGCCGTTGAACACGATGAGGACCTGGCTGCGCCGCAGCCTGATGAGACTGAGGGAATGCCTGGAGCGATGAGCCCGGCCGACGAAAACAGCCCCGACACGGGCGGCGACGACATCCTCGCCGCCGAGTACGTGGTCGGCGTGCTCCCGGCGGACGAACGCCGCGAGGCCGCGGCGCGCGTCGAGCGCGAGCCTGCCTTCGCGCGCCTCGTCGACGGTTGGGAGGTCCGCCTGTCACCGCTCGCCTCGGCCTATCCCGAGATCGCCGTGCCGGCTGCTGTCAAGGCGGCCATCGACCGCCGGCTGTTCGCCGCGCCTGCGCCGTCGGCCGCGCGCGCCTCGCTGTGGTCGAGCCTCGCCTTCTGGCGCGGCCTCGCCGCCGCGGCGGCCGCGATCGCGGTCGCGATCGCACTCGCCTACTTTGTCGCGCCGCCGTCCGACCAGAGCCCGCAGCGCTACGTCGCGTCGCTGGCGCCGCAGCAGTCCGACGTCCACTACTTCGTCGTCTACGACGCCAGGACGCAGGATGTCGGCCTCTCGCACGTCACCGGCGCCCGGCCCGAGGGCCGCGACTTCGAACTCTGGGTCATCGAGCAGGGCAAGGATCCGGTCTCGCTGGGCGTCATCCCGGTCGGCCAGTCGGTCCATCTCGCCGTGGCACAGGCGATCCGCGCCAGCATCGCCTCGGGCGCCGTCTTTGCCATCAGCCTCGAGCCTCCCGGCGGTTCGCCGACCGGCCAGCCGACCGGCCCGGTCGTCGCCTCGGGCGACCTCCACAACGTCTGATCGCCCGGCGATTCTTCCGATCAAGCATCCGTGACCGCTTCGTGAGGAGCGGCGGCGAAACTCTCCTCGCCGAGCGCCCGTGTCTCCCTGCGTCCCCCCGATGACGGGAAAACAAGCAAGGGAGAAATCATCAATGCACAAGATCACTGCGGCGCTGCTCGGCGGCGCCACCGCTCTCGTCATGTTCGGCGCAGTCGCCCATGCCGACAATCCGATGGTCGGCGGCGCCGCCATGTATGCCGACAAGAACATCGTCGAGAACGCGGTCAATTCGAAGGATCACACGACGCTCGTCGCCGCCGTGACGGCGGCCGGCCTGGTCGAGACGCTTTCGGGCCCCGGTCCGTTCACGGTCTTCGCGCCGGTGAACGCCGCCTTCGAGGCGCTTCCGGCCGGAACGGTCGACACGCTGCTCAAGCCGGAGAGCAAGGACCAGCTGACGAAGGTGCTGACCTGCCACGTCATCGGCGCCAAGGCGATGGCGGCCGACGTGACCAAGATGGTCATGGACGGCGGCGGCGAGCACAAGGTCAAGACGGTCGGCGGCTGCGAGCTGACTCTGAAGGCGGCCGACGGCAAGGTCACCGTCACCGACGAGAACGGCACGGTCGCGACCGTGACCATCGCCGACGTCGACCAGTCGAACGGCGTCATCCACGTCGTCGACAAGGTCTTGCTGCCGAAGATGTGATCTGACGGTCGCCGAAAGGCGGTCGTCCCGATGGCGAGGGTGCCGGCCGTGCGCAAGCGCGGCCGGCTTCTTCTTTCATGGGGCTTGGCGCGTCAGCCGCCGGCGGCGGCCAGCAGGATCGCGGCGCGCAGTTCCTCGATGCCCTCGGCCTCTTCCGAAGAGGTGGTGAGCACGGCGGGGAAGGCCGCGGGGCGCTTGCGGATCCGCTCCAGCGTCTCGGCAACGAGCTTCGGCACCCCGGCGGCCTTGATCTTGTCGGTCTTGGTGAGCACGATCTGGTAGGACACCGCCGCCTTGTCGAGCAGCGACAGCACCTCCTCGTCGTTCTTCTTGATGCCGTGGCGTGCGTCGATCAGCACGTAGACCCGCTTCAGCGTGGCCCTGCCGCGCAGATAGTCGAAGACGAGCCGGGTCCATAGGTCGACCTGCTCCTTCGGCGCCTGTGCGTATCCGTAGCCCGGCATGTCGACCAGGGCGAGGGGCGGAAGGTCGGAGCCTTCGCCGGAGTAGCCGTCGGGAACGAAGTAGTTCAGTTCCTGCGTGCGGCCCGGGGTATTCGACGTCCGCGCCAGGCCCTTCTGTCCGGTCAGCGCATTGATCAGCGACGACTTGCCGACATTCGAGCGCCCGGCAAACGCGATCTCCGGCGGCCCCTCGGGCGGCAGGAACGTCATCGCCGGCACGCCGCGGATGAACACCCATGGCCGCGTGAAGAGCGCGGGATCGAGTCCCGCCGGCGCCGCGCCGCTCATGACGCCGCCTCGAGACGGGCGATGTCGGCGCCGCGGACGGCGTCGAGGTTTCGGCTGATCTTGTCCACCGGCCAGTCCCACCAGGCGATCGCGAGCAGCCGTTCCACGGTGCGCTCGTCGAAGCGCATGCGCATCGTCCGTGCCGGATTGCCGCCGACGATGGCGTAGGGCGGCACGTCGTGCGTGACCACCGAACGCGCTGCGACGATGGCGCCGTGGCCGATGGTGATGCCCGGCATGACCAATGCGCCCATGCCCATCCAGACATCGTGTCCGACGGTCGTGTCGCCGCGGTTCTCGGCTTCCCAGGTCTTCACGTCGAAGCCTTCTTCCCAGCCGTGGCCGAAGATGTTGAACGGGTAGGTGGAGAAGCCCGACATGGCGTGGTTGGCGCCGTTCATGATGAAGGTCACGCCCTGCGCCAGGGCGCAGAACCGCCCGATGACCAGCCGGTCGCCGACGAAGTCGTAGTGGTAGAGCACGCAGCGTTCGGCGAAATGCTCGGGCCCGCCGGGGTCGTCGTAATAGGTGAACGCGCCGACCTCAATGTTC
Organism: uncultured Mesorhizobium sp.; assembly: GCA_964371125.1. Classification (GTDB taxonomy): domain Bacteria; phylum Pseudomonadota; class Alphaproteobacteria; order Rhizobiales; family Rhizobiaceae; genus DUSC01. Next base: position 8,023 of record CAYJMY010000138.1, read on the forward strand.
GGTCGGCCTTCGACCAGAGGCTTCAGGAAGCCGACACGCGGATGCATCGGCAACGGATGCTTGATGTCGGGATTGGGTCCGCTCATCGGTCGCCTCGTTGCCTCCAGCTTCGGTGTGGCGCCGCGCGCCTTCGCGCCCGCCGACGGAAGGGCACGCGTTCGGCTACTCGGCCGGTTTCGGCTTCTTCTTGATCAGGCCGCCGAGATTGTCCCACAGCTCGATCTTGGCGCCCTGGCGCTTCATGATCACGCCCTGCTGGACGATGGAGAGGAAGTTGTTCCACGCCCAGTAGATCACCAGGCCGGCCGGGAAGCTGGCCAGCATGAAGGTGAAGACGATCGGCATCCAGTTGAAGATCATCGCCTGGGTCGGATCGGGCGGCGTCGGGTTCATGCGCATCTGCAGGAACATGGTGACGCCCATGACCAGCGGCCAGACGCCGATGTGGAGGAAATCCGGCACCACGTAGGGCAGGAGGCCGAACAGGTTGAAGATCGAGGTCGGGTCCGGCGCGGCGAGGTCCTGGATCCAGCCGAAGAACGGCGCGTGGCGCATCTCGATGGTGATGTAGAGCACCTTGTAGAGCGAGAAGAACACCGGGATCTGCAGCAGGATCGGCCAGCAGCCGGCGACCGGGTTGATCTTCTCCTTCTTGTACAGCTCCATCATCGCCTGCTGCTGCTTCATCTTGTCGTCCGCGTATTTCTCGCGGATCTCGAGCATGGCCGGCTGCACCTTCTTCATGTTCGCCATCGACTTGTACGACTTGTTGGCGAGCGGGAAGAAGATCGCCTTGACGACGACGGTGGTGGCCAGGATCGACAGGCCGAAATTGCCGAGCATCTTGTAGAGCGTGTCGATCAGCCAGAACATTGGCTTGGTGATGAAGTAGAACCAGCCCCAGTCGATGAGCAGTTCGAACTGGCGGATGCCGCGGTCCGTCTCGTAGGCGTTGATCTGCGCCACTTCCTTGGCACCGGCGAAGACCAGCGTCTCGACCGTCGCCGACTGCCCGGCGGGAATGCTGATCGCATCGGTGATGAAGTCGGCCTGGTAGCGCGGCCGGCTGTCGCTGAAATAGGCGAAGCGCGGCTGGAAAGGCTGGCTGCCCGAGGGCACCAGCGCGGCCGCCCAGTACTTGTCGGTGATGCCCAGCCAGCCGTCGGTCGACTTGCCCGGCGTGACCTGCTTGTCGTCCTCGATGGTCGAATAGCTGATCTCCTGCAGGCCCTCCTCGCCGGTGACGCCGATCAGGCCCTCGTGGAGCACGTAGACGGACGCGGTGGTCGGCTTGTCGAAGCGTGTGACGCGGCCGTAGTTCGACAGCGCGACGGGCGCGCCACCGGCGTTCTCGATCTTGTCGGAAACGGTGAACATGTACTCCGCATCGACCGCGACGGTGCGTCGGAAGGTCAGGCCCTTGTCATTGACGTAGGTGAGCGTCACCGGGGTCGCCGGCGTCAGCACCGGCTCGCCCTCGACCGTCCAGACGGTATCCGGCCCGGGTAGCGCGCCGGTTTCACCCGTTCCGACATAGCCGACTTCGGCATACTGCCCGTTGGGCAGCGCGGCCGGATTGAGCAGTTCGATGATCGGCGAGGTCTTGTCGATCGTCAGGTGGTAGTCCTTCAGCCGGACGTCGTCGATGCGCGCGCCCGTCAGGTTGATCGAGCCGGAAATGCTCGGCGTGTCGATCTTCACCCGGGCGCTGGCGGCGAGCGCGGCGTCGCGCGTCGCGGCGGCGGCGCCGTCGGTCCCCGGAACGCTGCCGGGGGCGGTGCCGGGAACGGCGCCCTGCGGCGGCAGGTCGGCGCCGGCGACGCCGGGCGTCGCCGGATCGGTCTTCTTCTCCTGCTCGACGCGTTCCGCCTCGATCCGCGCCGCCTCGCGCTGCTCCTCGATCCGCGGGTTCATGTAGAACACCTGCCAGAGCGTCAGGATCAGCACCGACAGCGCGATGGTGATGAAGAAATTGCGGTTGTTTTCCATAGAGGAACCCTGGATCTCACCGCTTCCCGCGGATACGCCGTGACAATTCGGCCTTCAAGTCGTCGAAGGGCGCCGACAGGATCTCGCTGCGCCCGACGATCACATAGTCCTTGCCTGCCGCCATGTCACCCGCAGCGTCGAGGCGTACCGCTTCCTTCAGCCTGCGGCGGATACGGTTGCGCTCGACGGCGTTGCCGACCTTGCGCGTGACCGTGAAGCCGACGCGCGGAGCGCCTTCGTCGCCGCGGTCGAGGACCTCCAGCAGGAAAAGCCGCCCGCGGCGCTTGTCGCCCCGCCGGACGGCCAGGAATTCTGCCCGCTTTCGCAGCCGCTGGGGGGACTTGCCGGTCGCCGGCAAGGCGATTGTCCCCGGCTCAGGCCGACAGGCGCTTGCGACCGCGATTGCGGCGGGCCGCGACGACACCGCGGCCACCCTTGGTGGCCATGCGCGCGCGGAAGCCGTGCCGGCGCTTGCGGACGAGTTTGGACGGTTGATAGGTGCGCTTCATTTGTTTGATACCGCGGCGTGCGGCCCTTCTTGGATCTGTCTCAACGTGAGCAGGAGCGTCGCCGGCCCGGTCTTTGCGCAATCGAAACTGCGCCGGACCGGAGGCCCGAGCGTGGCGGGCTTATAGAAAGACGGCCCGGCGGAGTCAATTCCCCGGCCGAACTCCGCGCCGGGCCCTTTCGACCGCCCCCGGCGCGGCGTGCGTTAGGGTGTCCTTGCGCTATCTTGCCGCCTCGGCCATCTGTGTGGTCATGGAACCGCAATCGCAAAGGCCACGCCCGGCGGCGAGACTGCGCCGTTTTACGCCGCTGCTGCTGCTCGCCGCGCTCGCGGCCGCGGCCCATCTCCTGGGCTACACCGACCATCTCTCGCTTGCGGGGTTCACCGCCATCGGCGCGGAGATCCAGGCCTACATCGTTTCCGACTATGGCTGGGCCATCGCCGGCTACATGGCGGCCTACGCGACCGCGACCGCGCTTTCCTTCCCGGCGACCGGCCTTCTCACCGCCGCGGGAGGCCTCCTCTTCGGCTGGGAGGTGGGAGCGGCGGCGGCGCTGGTCAGCGGCACCGTCGGCGCCGGCGTCCTGTTCCTCGCTGCGCGCACCGCCGCGGGAGACGGCGTCAGGCGCAGGTTGAGAGGTTCCGGCGAGCGCCTGGCGCGCGGTTTCGAGGAGGATGCCTTCGGTTACCTCGTCGCCCTGCGGCTTGCTCCGGTGATCCCGTCCTTTGTCGTCAGCGTCGGTTCGGCGATGTTCCGCGTCCCGCTGGGGACGTTCCTCGCGGCGACGACCATCGGCAGGTCGCCGGCGACGCTTGCCTATGCGGTCCTCGGCCAGGGACTGGACCGGGCGCTGGCCGACGCGGCGGCCGCGGGTCGCAGCCCGGGCATCGCCGATCTCCTCTCCTTCGACCTAGGCCTCGCCTTCGTCGGGCTGGCGTTCGTCGCCCTGCTCGCCGTCGTCACGAGGAGGATACGGGTACGTCGCGCGGCATGACGCCGCTGCCCGTTGCCTCGGGTGCCGCGCCATGCGTTTGCATTCTTCAGGCAGGGTGAAATTGGCAAATCACCGGCTCTGGCCTATCTTGCGTCCGGGCGCGACGACGGCGGCGCAAAATAACATCCGCTTCCGCCGCGTTGTTGGTCGAAGGCGGAGACGTCCGGCGGACGGCCCGGCGCGGAGGCGATGGGATTGGAACAGGAGACGCAGACGAGCGCCGAGCGGCTGGAATACTCCCGCCGCGTGCCGTTCGTCCGGCGCCTTTCGACCAAGCTTCTGCTCCTGACCGTGCTCTTCGTCCTGGTTGCCGAGGTCCTGATCTTCACCCCTTCCGTGGCGGCCTACCGGGTGCGCTGGCTGGAAGAGAAGCTCGGCACGGTCGCCGCGGTCGGCGCCGTGCTCATCCAGGGCGGCCCCGAACCCTTGTCGCGCGCCGTCCAGGACGACGTGCTCGCGGCGATCGGCGTGCAGGCGATCGCCGTCCGCGACGGCGGCATCTCGCGCCTGCTGGTCGTGACCGAGGTGCCGCCCGAGGTCGATGAGCATATCGCCGTCTCCGAGGTCGGATGGAGCGACGCGCTGGTCGGCGCCGCCGATACGCTTCTGTGGGGAGGCCACCGCCTTCTGCGCGTCTACGGCCGGGTCGGCGACAGCGACAAGCAGTTCGAGCTGGTCATGACCGATGCCGGCCTGCGTTCGGCGATGCTGGTCTACGCGCGTAACATCGCGCTGTTTTCCCTGTTGATCTCGCTGTTCACCGCGGCGCTGGTGTTCACTGCGATCAACCGGCTGATGATCGGGCCGATCCGCGGGCTGCGCCGGTCGATGCTCCGTTTCGCCCGCGCTCCGGACGATCCGACGCGCGTCATCCGGCCGACCGGCCGGCGCGACGAACTCGGCGTGGCGGAGACCGAGCTGGCCAGCCTGCAGACACAGTTGCAGAATACGCTGTCCGAGCAGAAGCGCCTGGCCGACCTCGGACTGGCCGTCTCCAAGATCAATCACGACATGCGCAACATCCTCGCCTCGGCGCAGCTCCTGTCGGATCGTCTCGTCGCGGTGAAGGACCCGGCTGTCCAGGCGGTCGCTCCCAAGCTCGTCCGCGCCATCGACCGCGCGGTTTCCTATTCGCAGGGCGTGCTCGCCTACGGGCGGACCCAGGAGCCCCCGCCCCAGCGCCGGCGCGTCAGGCTGCGGCAACTGGTCGACGAGGTGCACGGCCTGCTCGGCATGGACGGCGCCGGCGTCGATTTCGTCAACGACGTCGATGCCGCCTTCGAGGTCGACGCCGATTCGGAGCATCTCTATCGGGTGCTGTCCAACCTCTCGCGCAACGCGGTGGAAGCGATGGCCGCCGACCGCGAGAACGCCGTCGTCCGCCGCCTGACGATATCGGCCGAGCGGACGGGGAGCATCAGCCGGATCCTCGTCGCCGACACCGGGCCCGGCCTGCCGCAGAAGGCGCGCGAGAACCTGTTCGCGGCGTTCCGCGGCTCGGCGCGCAGTGGCGGCACGGGCCTCGGCCTGGCGATTGCCAACGAACTCGTGCGCGCCCATGGCGGAACGCTCGAGCTGGTCGAGAGTGTGGGCGGCCGCACCGTCTTCGCCATGACCATCCCCGACCAGCCGGTGCGCCTGGACGTGGCGCGCAGCATCCTGCGCCGGCCGGCCTGACGCCGCGGCGGGCGCGCGCATTTTGCGCGCCGACCGGCTTGCAATTGTCTCCTCCAGTCGTTAGGTAGCACCGCAGATCGGAGACCGGCCCCACGCGGACCGGCACGAAGGCCGTGTAAAGCGGCCCGGCGCGCGCCCGTAGCTCAGCTGGATAGAGCACCAGACTACGAATCTGGGGGTCAG
>CAYJMY010000139.1:0-13311 GCA_964371125.1 uncultured Mesorhizobium sp.
CGTTGTGGCTCGAGAACTATCTTTCGAAGTACCCGCACACGGTGCTGCTGATCAGCCACGACCGCGACCTGCTCAACAAGGCGGTAAACTCGATCGTGCATCTCGACCAGAAGAAGTTGACCTTCTGGCGCGGCGGCTACGACCAGTTCGAGCGCCAGCGCGCCGAGCAGGCTGAGCTGCAGGAAAAGAGCCGCGTCAAGCAGGAAGCGGCGCGCAAGCACCTGCAGTCCTTCGTCGACCGCTTCCGCGCCAAGGCGTCGAAGGCGCGACAGGCCCAGTCGCGCATCAAGGCGCTGGAGAGGATGAAGCCGATCGCCGCGATGATCGAGGATTCGGTGAAGCCGTTCTCCTTCCCGGAGCCGGTGAAGACCGTCGCCTCCCCCATCATCGCCATCGACAACGCCGCCGTCGGCTACCGGCCTGGCAAGCCGATCCTGAAGAAACTGTCGCTCAGGATCGACGCCGACGACCGCATCGCGCTACTCGGCGCCAACGGCAACGGCAAGTCGACCTTCGCCAAGCTGCTCGCCGGCCGGCTGAAGGCCGAGAGCGGCACGATGACGGTGGCGCCGGGGCTGAAAGTGGCGATCTTCGCCCAGCACCAACTCGACGACCTGCGGCCCGAAGAGAACGCATACGAGCACGTGCGCCGGCTGATGCCCGACGCGCCGGAATCAAAGGTGCGCGCCCGCGTCGCGCAGTTCGGCCTGACCACGGAGAAGATGAACACGCCAGCCAAGGACCTTTCTGGCGGCGAGAAGGCGCGGTTGCTGATGGGCCTGTCCTCCTTCGAGGGGCCGAACCTGTTCATCCTCGACGAACCGACCAACCACCTCGACATCGACAGCCGCGAAGCGCTGATCCACGCGCTGAACGATTTTCCCGGCGCCGTCATCCTGATCAGCCACGACCGCCACCTGCTCGAGGCGACGGCCGATCGGCTGTGGTTGGTCAAGGACGGCTCGGTCGCTCCCTATGACGGCGACCTCGATGACTATCGCCAGGAAGTGACCGGCGTCTCGGGTGACCGGCGCGAACGGCGCGAGGCGGACAAGGCCTCCAAGGCCGAGCGACGCCGCGACGCCGCGCAGCGCCGCCAGGCGCTGGAACCGCTCGCCAAGGAGATCCGCGCCACCGAGGCGCTGATGGAGCGCATCCGCAAGCGCATCGACGGCATCGAGGACCTGCTCGCCGATCCGCGGCTCTACGAGAAGGAACCGTCGGCGGCGACCCAGCTTGCCAAGGAGCGCTCCGACCTGTCCAATGCACTCGCCGGGCATGAGGAGCGTTGGCTGACGCTGTCGGCCGAGTACGAGGAAGGCATCGCCGAATGACTGTACGGGTCGAGCGCGCGGGAGCGGTGACGGTCATCACGATCGACCGCCCCGCCGCGCGCAATGCCGTCGATCCGGCGACCGCACAGGCACTGTTCGAGGCGTTCCTTGCCTTCGACCGCGACGACGACCAGCCGGTCGCTGTGCTGACCGGCGCCGGCGGGGCCTTTTGCGCCGGTTTCGACCTCAAGGCGGCGGCCGGCGGGATAGACGAGACCTGGTTTGCCGAACATGCGCTCGATCCGTCCTTCGACGGCCGCGACGACCGGCCGCGCAAGGGTCCGATGGGTCCAACGCGGCTGGCGCTGTCGAAGCCGGTCATCGCCGTGATCGCCGGTCCGGCCGTCGCCGGCGGCATGGAGCTCGCACTCTGGTGCGACCTGCGGGTCATGGAGCGCTCGGCCTTCATGGGCGTCTACTGTCGCCGCTGGGGCGTGCCCCTGATCGACGGCGGCACGGTTCGGTTGCCGCGTATCGTCGGCCACGGCCGCGCCATGGACCTCATACTCACCGGGCGCAAGGTCGAGGCCGAGGAATGCCTCGCGATCGGCCTTGCGTCGCGCGTGGTCGAAGACGGCAAGGCGCTTTCCGCCGCGCTCGAACTCGGCGAAAGCTTGGCACGCTTTCCTCAAGCCTGTATGCGCTCCGACCGGGCCTCGGCCCTTGCGCAATGGTCGCTCGCGGAAACGGCCGCGTTGACGTCGGAGTGGCGGAGCGCCGGCACGATCCGCTCGGAAGGAACATCCGGCGCAGCGCGCTTCGCTTCCGGCAAGGGTCGCCGCGGCGATTTCGAGGAAATCTAACGGTTCGGCCTATGGTCGCTCGCTGCCCTTCCTGCCCCAGCGCGGAACCGGGGGCTTGGAATTCGGATTACCCGGGCGCTTGCCGCCGCGCGTAAGCGCAATGACGAAGCCGACGGCGCCGACCGCCATCAGCACGTAGCCGACCGGCATGGCACGCGGATCGGGTTCGGCCGCCCCGCGGCGCAGAATAAGGTCGACGCTGCGCATCTCGATGCCGTCGGCGTCGCCCGGGCCGACGGTGAACAGGTAGTCGCCGCTGTCCAGCTTGGTCATGACGCCGGCTTCGTCGCGGTAGATCTGATCGCCGCTCTGCGGGCTGTCGGACCGCGGCGTGACATTGACGAAGCCGATCGTCTCCGCGAGCACGGTGCGGCCCCCGATCGCCGCGGTCAGCGTCAGCACGGTGGTCGCCGGTGAGCCGCGGGGTGCCGACCGAGACCATGTCGACGAGCACGCGGACGGGCGCATCCGACCAGTCGAGCGAAACGGTGACCGGGCGGAAACCACCGCCGCGCTCGTAGACGCGCCAGGTGCCGATCTCCGAGCCCGAGAAATTGCTCAGGACGAACGGATAGCCGATGCCTGCGGCCGCGCCGAGAAGAAAGACCAGGAAGAAGAAGACGCGCATGGTCGATATCCGCTGCCGGCCGAAGATGGCGGCCGGGCTACGGCTACACCGAAGCGGGTTCGACCGGAAGGGGCGCGTAGTCCGCGCGGGGAGCAGGCGTGCGGCCGGTCAAGCCCCGCTCCGGCCCCATTTCGGCGTCGGCGGCGGCGAATCCGCGGGCCCGCGGAAACTCAGCATCAGGCCAATGCCGCCGACGACCAGAATGATGAATCCCGCCGGCTGCAGCCGCGGGTCGAGGTCTAAAGCGCCGGCATTGACGGAGAGTTCTATGCCGGCGACCGCCGGATCCAAGCGGGGCGTTACCTCCAACTCGATCGCATGGCGGCCGTCCAACGGGCGGTCGACGACGACCATCTCGCGATAGACATAGCCGCCTTCCGGCGATTCCCGGACGGGTTCGTTGGGGAAACCGAAAATTTCGTCGAGGACCCTCGCGCCATTCTCGTCGCGCGCCGTCAGCCTGAAGGCGGCGCGGTCGTCGCCCGCTCGCAGCGGCGCTCTCACGTGGACGGCGAGCGTGAAGAAGAACGGCGCCTCGGGCGGCGCCAGCATGATCTCCGCCGCTACGAAGCCCTCGTCGGCGGAAAAAAGCTGAAAGCGCCCGATCTCGTAGCCCGGCAGACGCTCCACGGCCTTTGGCAGTCCGATGCCCAGCAACACGCCGGCTGCGACCATCAGGAGGAAGACGCCGCGGAGAAGCCAGGTCACGGAAGTCGGCGCGCGGCGGAACCGCGGGGATGGGCCACAGGGATCTTCATGCCTTGCGTTCCCAGCGCCGATCGCCGGCCTGCTGCCAGTAGGTGACCTCGTGGCCGGCGGCGCGCACCGACTTCCAGTGCCCGCGCGCGGCCTCGACCTGCTGCGCGTCATGGCCGTCGAAGACGAAGACGGCCCGCACGTATCCGGCAAGCTCGGGCGGCTCGGCGCCGTCGACGAGGAAGCGGATCTGAGCGGCGTTCGGATTGTCCGGCTTCGTCGTCAGGAGAACGGGTTGCTCCGTCGGATAGGGATCGCGGTCGGTTCCGTGGGCGAGGAAGGCATCGTCGCGATAGACCCACAGATGGGCGTCGAGCGCGTCCCGACGCTCCTCGCCGCCCGCCTGCACGACGACACGCCAGCCGCGCTGCAGGCTCTTCTCGAGAAGCGCCGGCAGCGCCTGCTCGAGCGTCGATTCGGTCAGGTGGTAGAAGAGGACCTCCGTCACCGGCCGTCAGCCTTCGTAGTGGTCCCTGACAAGGCGATCGAGCAGGCGCACGCCGAAGCCGGAACCCCAGGACTGGTTGATCTCACTCGACGGCGATCCCATCGCGGTGCCGGCGATGTCGAGGTGCGCCCATGGCGTATCCTTGACGAAACGCTTGAGGAACTGCGCCGCCGAGATGGCACCGCCGTAGCGGCCGCCGATATTCTTCATGTCGGCGTTCTTGGAATCGATGAGCTTGTCATATTCGGGACCGAGCGGCATGCGCCAGACCTTCTCCTGCGTCGCCTGGCCCGCGGCGAGCAGACGATCGGCCAACTCGTCGTCGTTGGCAAAGAGCCCCGCGTGGTGCTGACCGAGCGCCACCATAATCGCGCCCGTCAGCGTCGCCAGGTTGATCATGAAGCGTGGCTGGAACACATCGTTGCAGTACCAGAGCGCGTCGCCGAGAACGAGGCGGCCTTCGGCGTCGGTGTTGAGCACCTCGATCGTCTGACCGGACATCGACGTGACGATATCGCCGGGTCGCTGGGCATTGCCGTCGACGCTGTTCTCCACGCAACCGACGATGCCGACGACGTTGGCCTTCGCCTTGCGCACGGCCAGCGCATGCATCAGCCCGACCACGGCCGCCGCTCCCCCCATGTCGCCTTTCATGTCCTCCATCCCGGCGGCGGGCTTCATCGAGTTGCCGCCGGTGTCAAAGGTGACACCCTTTCCGACAAAGGCGATCGGGCGAACACCCGCCGCGCCTCCGTTCCAGCGCATCACGATCAACCGCGGCGGGCGCGGAGAGCCTTGCGCAACGCCGAGCAGAGCGCCCATACCGAGCTTCTTCATCTCCTTCTCGGTCAGAATGTCGACGCCGACGCCGAGTGCGGAGAGTTCCTTCGCCCGGGCCGCGAATTCCACAGGCCCGAGGGCGTTCGCGGGTTCGTTGACCAGGTCGCGCGCGAGTATGACGCCGTCGGCGACGGCTTCCGCCTCGGCGAAAGCCTTCTTCGCCGCCGCCGGGTTCGCGCAAAGGATGACGATGCGGGCCGGCTTCGTCCCGTTCCGCTCGTCGCCCTCGCCCTTGCGGGTCTTGTATTTGTCAAATGCGTAGGACCGAAGCAGAAGCCCGCAAGCCACGCCCGCGGCCTCCCTGGCGCCGATCGCCGTGCCCGGCAGGTCGAGGACGACCGAGACATCGGACGGCTTCTTCAGGACAGCGAAGATCGAGCCGCCAAGGCGCATCCAGGCGTGTTCATCGAGCGAGGATTCCTTGCCGGTTCCGATCGCCACGAGCCGGTCAAATCCCGCCCCTTCCGGGGTTAGGAGTTCGAGGCTCGATCCGGCCTTCCCGGTGAAGTCGGCGACCTTGAAAGCCTTGTCGAAGACATGCGCCGTATCGCAAGCCCTGGCGGCTTCGCCCAGTCCTGTCTCCTCCGCAGAAAGCACGACGACGGTCCCCTTCCTGGGTGTCGCGATCTTTGCGAAACTGATGACCGGTCTGGCAGGCATGGCGGTTCCTTTGGCGGGAGGGTAGGCGACGGTGGGCGCGACCATCGGCAGTTTCGCAGGCTTTTGCAAGGCCCGCGGAGGCGTCCGATCGCCGAGGCGCCAGTCGGTTCCGCTTAAACGATTGACGCCGGGACGGCGACATGGGACGTGCGCTTGAATCAAAGAAGCAGACATGGACAACTCGGTGAAAAGGGAGCGGGAAACGGCGGTCGGGGCGGGGCTTGCGCCCTTCTCGTCGACGTCTGTGGCGGTAAGCCTCGGTATCGCGCTTGCCCTCGCCCTTCTGCTCTTCCACAGTTTCCCGCTAATCGACCGCGCCGTGAGTGGCCTCTTTTTCAAGGACGCGGCATGCCTCGCCGGCCAACCGCAAGGCGTCGTTTGCGGCACCTTCCCCGCCGGCCATATCCCGATCCTCGCGGCGGTGCGCCAGTTCTTTCAGCACCTGCCGGCCGCGGTCGCCGCGGGTCTCGGCGCCGCCTACGTCACTCGGCTGGCGATGGGCGCCCCGGCCCGGGACCCGTCGATGACCCCGGTCGGGACGGCGCTCCTTGCCTATCTCCTGTCGGTAGGCCTGCTCGTCAACGGGCTGCTGAAGCCGTTTTCGGGGCGGCCCCGCCCCCTTTATTCCGAACCGTTCGGCGGCGCCCTGCCCTTCGTCCCGGCGGGCGAATTCACGAACTACTGCCCGTCGAACTGCTCGTTCGTCTCGGGCGAGGCAGCGGCGGCGGCGTGGCTGATCGCGGCGGTATCGCTTCTTCCGGAACGATATGCCGCGCTGAGGCTGCCAGCTTTCATCGCTGCGGGCGCCTATGCCGTCGCGACCAGCACGCTTCGAATCTCGTTCGGCGCCCACTACCTGTCCGACACGGTTGTCGCGGCGCTTGCGACCTTGACGATCTTCGCCGTTCTCGCCGCATTCGAGGCGCGGCGCGTCCGCGCGTAATGGCCCGGCGCGACTGCCGCGCGGTCCACATAAGCCTCTGTTAACCTTATCCGTTCGCCCTTTCTTATCCAGTTTCTCCGAGCATCGGCCCGGGCGGCGCGAACCTCGCGAACGGGTGTCCGGGCGAAGGCCGGTTGCGCGACCGGGATCGGGCGGATAGTTTTCGCATCCTGAGCGCGCTGGGCGGCGTGGCGATACGTTGGACAGTTCCCGCTGATGAAGATCGTCGAACGCTACATCCTGCGCCGAACCCTCTCGATCGCCGTGATCGCCATGGTCTGGACGCTGGCGATCGTCTGGACGGTGCAGGTTCTGGGGCGAATCAACGTCGTCACCGACAGTGGCCAGTCGGCACTGACGTTCCTGCATCTGGCGACACTCCTGATGTCGTCGATCATCCCCGTCATCCTGCCTTTCGCCGTGCTGATCGCGGTCGCGCAGACGCTGACCGTGATGAACAACGATTCGGAACTCGTGGTCATCAGCGCGGCCGGAACGCCGCGCAGGGCGACGATCCGGCCGATCCTGATCGTCGCAATCGGAGCCTGCGTTCTGTCCTTCGTGGTCCAGAACGTCATCGACCCGCAGTCGCGGGGCGGCGTCCGCACTATACTGGCCCAGGGAAGTGCCGCCCTACTGTCGTGCGGCGGACCGGAAGGCAGTTTCCGCCGGCTCCAAAAAGGCCTATTCGTGCAGGTCGGCGAGCGTCTGCCGGACGGCCGTCTCGGCCGGATTTTCGTCGCTGATTCAAGACAGAAGAACGTCGACCTCGCGTACTACGCGAAGGAAGGCGTGGTGACCGACACCAACGACCGCGGCGTGCTCGTGATGACCGACGGGGTCGTGCACAGGCGAACGCCGGCGGGCGAGGTTTCCGTCATCCGCTTCGATTCGTACACGCTCGACCTCAGCGCCTTCGCCTCGGCCAGGGCCTACCTCGTGATCGGCGCCGGCGATCGCGGAATATTCTACCTAGCCGATCCCGATCCGAACGATCCCCTTTTCAAGGCGCATCCGCAGGAATTCCGGGCATTCTTCCACATCAGGTTGACGGAATGGATCTACCCGCTCGTCTTCGGGCTGCTTGCCATCGCCGTGGCCGGCGACGCGCGCTCGCACCGCGAGGCCAGAATCCCTCCGCTCGGCGCCGCCCTGGCCATGGCGCTCGTGCTGCGCTGGCTCGGCTACTACGTCGGCAACGAAGCCGAATCGAAAGACGTCTTCATTCCGCTTCTCTATGCCGTGCCGCTCGGTTCCATGTCGATTTCGATGTTCATCATCGCGACAAACCGGACTCTGGAACTGCCCGTTCACTGGCTCGACCGGATCAGCGCGCTTGTCACGGCGATGGGAGACCGGCTGACGGTGTTCCGTCTGCGCCTGCTGGGCGCCTCGCGCGTCGCCGGAGGCACCCGCTAGCATGGGTTGGACGCTTTCCCGCTACTTCTTCTTTCGCTACCTCTCGATCACAGTCGGGTTGTTCGTGGCGATCTCGACGCTGGTGCTCATCATCAACTTCACCGAGCTTTCCTCGCGCGCTAGCGACGTGCCCGGATTCACGGCATCCGCGGTGCTCATCGTATCCGCCATGCGAGTTCCCATGGTGATGCAGCAGGTCGTGCCGTTCATCGCGTTGATCTCGGCGATGGCGATGCTGATCACACTCAATCGAAAATACGAGCTCGTCGTCGTAAGGTCCGCAGGCGTATCGGCTTGGCAGTTCCTCCGCCCTGCCGCGTTCGGCGCACTGTTGTTCGGCCTGTTCACGATCGGGATCGTCAATCCGATCGCCGCGGTAGGGCTTACCAGGGCGGAGGCGCTCGAGGCCGGGTACCGCTCCGGCAAGTCGAACGAGATCGCCGCCGCCGGGGCACCGTGGATCAAGCAGACGACCGAGGAAGGCGAGGCGATCATCGGCGCTCACGCCGTGCTCGCCCAGGGTACCGAGCTCGTCGACGCATCGATCTTCCGCTTCGACGATGACGGCGATCTCGTGGAGCGAATCGATGCGGCACGCGCATTTCTTCGCGATGGCTTCTGGGAATTGCAGAAGGTCGAAAGGCGGCGCGACGGCGAACCGATCGAAAAGCTAAACTCTCTGAATTTCCCGACCAATCTGCGCCCCGAGTTCGTCGAGGAACGGCTCGCGCGGCCCGAAGCGATCTCGCTGTTCGAACTGCCGGGAAAGATCGACGTCGCCCGCTCTTTCGGGCTGAAAGCGAACGCTTACGCGATGCAATTCCACTCTCTCGTCGCGCTTCCGCCCCTCCTCGTCGCGATGACCCTCATCGCGGCGACCGTCTCAATGCGTTTTGCCCGCATGGGCCAGTCCATGACGATGATTTTGGGTGGCGTCGTGGCCGGCTTTCTGCTTTATGTTGTAACGGTTTTGGTCAGGGCATTCGGCACGGCCGGATTTGTTCCGGCGCCGATAGCGGCTTGGCTGCCTGTCGTGGTGGCGACATTTTTTGGGGTGACGTATCTGCTGTACAAGGAGGACGGTTAGTGGCGGCCGCGCTAGCTGAGGGAGGCAAGTACGCCGGTATGGCGCGCCTATTGGGCGCGACTGCCATGGCGTGTCTGCTGGCGCTCGGTGCAGTGAGCGTTCCGTCCGCCGCCCAAGACCTCGAGGCATTCGCCGGGGACATCTCGCGCGACGCCCAGATGCTGATCGAGGCTGATACCCTCGTCTACGATAACGACAACCAGACAGTGACCGCCGTCGGTGGCGTACAGATCGAATACGACGGGAACCGTCTCGTCGCACAGCGCGTCGCCTATCATCGCAACAGCGGCCGGCTTGTTGCGAGCGGCAATGTCGAGATCGTGCAAAAGGACGGAACCAAGATCTTCGCCGACGAGATCGACGTCACCGACGACTTCCGCGAGGGCTTCGTCAACGCGCTACGCGTCGAGACTGTCGACAAGACCTACTTCGCCGCGGAGAGCGCCGATCGCAAGGACGGCGTGCTGACGACCTTCAACAACGGCGTCTATACGGCCTGCGAGCCGTGCGAGGACCGCCCCGACAAGGCGCCGATCTGGCGAATCAAGGCGCGCAAGATCATCTGGAACGGCAAGGCCAAGACGGTCCGGTTCGAGGATTCCCGTTTCGAATTCTTCGGTTTCCCGATCGCCTACCTGCCGGTCTTCGAGGTCGCCGATCCGACGGTCAAGCGCAAGAGCGGCTTCCTGATGCCGGGCATCACCTACAAGTCGCAACTCGGCGTCGGCGTCATCGTGCCCTACTATCTCGCGCTGTCGCCGACCTACGACCTGACGCTTCAGGGTCGCTACTATTCGCGGCAGGGGTTCCTCGGCCAAGCCGAATGGCGCCAGCGTTTCAACAACGGCCAGTACAATCTCAAGATCGCCGGCATCCGCCAGAACGAGCCCGGCGCCTTCGATGCAGACACGGTCGATCGCGTGAACGGCGTCGATCCGCGCCGCTTCCGCGGAATGATTGCTTCGAAGGGCGACTTCACCCTCAATCCGCGATGGTCATTCGGATGGGACGTGATGGTCCAGTCGGACCGCAACTTCTCCAGGACGTACAACATCAACGGCTACAGCCAGCAGGTCCATAACTCGCAGGTCTATCTGACCGGACTGAACGACCGGAACTATTTCGACCTCCGCGCATACCGGTTCCAGGTCCAGGACAGCAAACTGGCGTCCACCCGCAACGCCGAGCAACCCTGGGTGTTGCCCACCTGGGACTATTCGTTCACCCCCGACGAACCGGTGGCCGGCGGCGAACTCAACATCGACTTCAACGCGCGTACGCTCTATCGCGACGAGATCGACAACCTGCCCTCGCGGCCGGCCGTTCGTGGCGTCGACGGCACAACCGGCCGCCTGACTGCGGCAGCGGAGTGGAAGCGGACCTTCATCAGCGACGGCGGCCTGGTCATCACCCCGCTCCTCGCCTTCCAGGCGGATTCGACCTTCGTCAACCAGTCGACGGCGTCGGTCGACGCGATCAACGCGATGGCAGCGACGAACGGCGTCGCCGCCGACATGCGCTCCGCCTTCTATCGCTACATGGCGACGATCGGCCTCGACCTGCGTTGGCCGGTGTTGTTCTCGTCGACCAGTTCGTCCCACATCCTCGAGCCCGTGGTGCAGGTCTTTGCGCGACCCAACGAGCTCTATGCCGAAACGCTTGGCATTCCCAACGAAGACGCGCAGAGCTTCGTTTTCGACGCCACGACACTTTTCGAGCGCGACAAGTTCTCCGGCTACGACCGTATCGAAGGCGGCACGCGCGCCAACATCGGCTTCCGCTACTCCGGCACCTTCGCCAACGGCTGGACCTCCAACGCGTTGTTTGGCCAGTCCTATCACTTGGCCGGCATCAACTCGTTCACTTCGCCCGATCTCGTCAATGTCGGCGCCTCCTCCGGTCTCGAGACGGATACGTCGGATTTTGTCGGTCTGGTCGGTTTCGCCGTCCCCGACGGATTGTCGGGATCTGTGAGCGCCCGCTTCGACGAGCAGACCTTCGAAGTCCGGCGCGCCGAGGTTAAGGCTGGCTGGAACGGCCAGCCGATATCGCTCTCCGCGAAGTACGCCTTCATTCAGGCGCAGCCGCTCTACGGCTTCGATACCGATCGTCACGAAGTATCCGTGAGAGGCAGTGCGCGGCTTCACGAGAACTGGCGCGTCTTCGCGGCCGGAACCTACGACTTTCAGAACGGGATCCTCGCCAGGGATTCCCTCGGCTTCTCTTATGACGACGAGTGCTTCACCTACGCAATGACGTTCTCGGAGAAGCGAGACTACGCGACCCGCGAAGCCTCCCAGACGGTCGGCTTCAACCTCTCGTTCCGCACTATCGGCGATTTCGGTACGAATTCGGGGCTGTTCAGCGCGGAATAACCCGCCGTTCGGCGAGATGGTAACGGCGCGGCCCTTGCCGGCGCGTCATCGTTTCGCCAAAGAGGGGCGTCAAGCAGCGACGATCGTGCCAGCGCGCCGCAACGGGAAACAAAAAACATGATCGCGACAAGGAAGCGCATCGTCGCTGCCGTGTTCACCCTCCTGATCGCAGCCGCCACCCTGACGGGTGCTCTCCCGATCGGTCCGGCGGACGCCAGTGAAATCAAGTATGTCGTCAACGGCATTCCCGTGACGAGCTATGACATCGAGCGCCGTGCCGCGTTCCTCAGGCTCCAGCGCCGCAGCGCCGGCGCCAAGCAGGCTACCGAAGACCTGATCGAACAGGCGCTGCGTTCCGCCGAGATGAAGCGCACCCGGATCAACATCAGCGAACGGCAGGTGGACGACGCTTACGCCCGCTTCGCCGCCAGCAACAAGCTGAAGCCGGCGCAGATGGATCAGGTCCTTAGCCAGTCGGGCGTGACCAAGGGCCACTTCAAGGAGTTCATCCGCGTGCAGATGGGCTGGAGCCAGTTGCTTCAGGCCAAGTACCGCCAGTCCGGCGCGCTCAGCGAGCAGGACGTGGTACGCAAGATGCTGCAGAAGGGCGGCAACAAGCCGACAGCGACCGAATTCATGCTCCAGCAGGTGATCTTCGTTGTCCCGGCCGCGGAGCGCAAGTCGATCCTCGCCAAGCGAAAGCGCGAAGCCGAAGCAATGCGTGCCCGTTTCGCCGGCTGTAGCCAGACCCGCGAGTTCGCCAAGGGCCTCATCGACGTCTCCGTCCGCGAACTCGGCCGCTTCCTGGCGCCCGAGCTTCCGCCGGATTGGGCCGAGGCCATCAAGAGCACCAAGCCCGGGTCGGCAACCATCGTGCGCGAGACCGATCGCGGCGTCGAGTTCATCGGCATCTGCAGCGCGCGTGAAGTCTCCGATGACCGCGTCGCGCAGATGGTATTCCAGAGCGAAGCCGCCAAGGGCTCCAACGAAGCGGACGAACTGTCCAAGAAGTATACCGAAGAGCTGCGCAAGAAAGCGAAGATCGTCGAGCGCTGACGCCCCGTCGTGCCGCCCGCCGCCGCACTTCCGCTCGCGCTGACGACGGGCGATCCTTCGGGGATCGGCCCCGAGATCGCGGTCGCCACGTGGTTGCGCCGGACGACGGCGGACATCCCCGTCTTCTATCTCATTTCCGATCCCGATCTCGTGGCGGCGCGGGCTGCGCTGCTGAGGATGCCGGTCGACATCGAGGCGACGACGCCGGCCGGCGCCGCAGCCGCCTTTTCCAGGGCGCTTCCGGTGGTGCCGCTCGCCAACCGGTTCGTGGACAGGCCGGGCATGCCGGAGGCCGCGAATGCCGCGGGCATCGTCGAGGCGATCGACCGGGCCGTGGACGACGTGTACTCCGGGATGGCCGCGGCGGTGGTGACCTGCCCGATCGCCAAGAAACCGCTCTATGACGCCGGTTTTCGTTTCCCCGGTCATACGGAGTATCTCGCGGACCTCGCCGGACGCCGCTCGGGCCGGGAAGTCATGCCGGTGATGATGCTCGCCGGGCCGAACCTGCGCACGGTCCCGGTGACCATCCACGTGCCGCTATCGCGGGTCTCCGGCCTACTGACGACCAACCTCATCGTGCGCACCGGGCAGATCGTAGCAGCCGAACTCGCCGCCCGCTTTTCGATCGCCGCGCCGCGACTGGCTGTCGCCGGGCTCAATCCCCATGCCGGCGAAGGCGGCGCGATGGGCGACGAGGACGAAGGGATCGTCCGGCCGGCCGTCGAGAGGCTGCGCGCCGCGGGCATCGACGCCGTCGGCCCCCTTCCCGCCGACACGATGTTCCATCCCCGCGCCCGCGCGGGCTATGACGCTGCACTGTGCATGTACCACGACCAGGCGCTGATCCCGGCGAAGACGCTCGCCTTCGACGAGGCCGTCAACGTCACCCTCGGCCTGCCTTTCGTACGCACCTCACCCGACCACGGCACGGCGTTCGACATCGCCGGAAAGGGTGTGGC
>CAYJMY010000140.1:0-11707 GCA_964371125.1 uncultured Mesorhizobium sp.
TCCTACCTTCCCGAGGACGGCGACACGCCCGCCGGCTTCGCCGGCGTCTTCGGCTAGATCGCGCACGGCTATTTCCAGCGCCACGGCGACCAGTCGGATGCGCTCGCGGCGATCGCGGCGAAGAACCACAAGAACGGCGTCGACAACCCCTATGCGCAGATGCGCAAGGATTTCGGCTTCGACTTCTGCCGCCAGGAGAGCGACAAGAACCCCTATGTCGCCGGGCCGCTGAAGCGCACCGACTGCTCGCTGGTCTCTGACGGCGCCGCGGCGCTGGTGCTCGCCGACTTCCCGACGGCGCTCTCGATGCGCCGCGCCGTCGCCTTCCGCGCCAACGAGCACGTGCAGGACTTCCTGCCCATGTCGAAGCGCGACATCCTGCTTTTCGAGGGTTGCGAGGAAGCCTGGGCGCGGGCGCTGAAGAAGGCCGGCGTCTCGCTCGGCGACCTCTCCTTCGTCGAGACGCACGACTGCTTCACCATTGCGGAACTGATCGAGTACGAGGCCATGGGCCTGGCCAAGCGCGGCGAGGGCGGCAAGGTCGCCTTGGAGGGCCTGACGGCGAAGGACGGCAAGCTGCCGGTCAATCCTTCCGGCGGGCTCAAGGCGAAGGGCCACCCGATCGGCGCGACGGGCGTCTCCATGCACGTGCTGACCTCGATGCAGCTGACCGGCGAGGCCGGCGGCATCCAGGTTCCGGGCGCCACGCTTGGCGGCATCTTCAACATGGGCGGCGCCGCGGTCGCCAACTACGTATCCATCCTGGACCGCATCAGATGAGGCATTCGGCCGTCGTTACCGGAGGCGCCTCGGGCATCGGCCTGGCCGTGACGGAGCGCCTTCTGGACGACGGCTGGCCGGTCGCCGTGCTCGACGCCGACGCCGAGGCACTCGCCGCCGCCGAGGACGCGTTTTCCCAGGAGAACGCGATCTTTGTCGCGGCCGACGTCACCGACGAGGAGCAACTCGGCGAAGCTTTCGACGAGGTGGTCGACCGGCTGGGTCTGATCGGCGGCCTCGTGAACTCGGCGGGCATCGCCCGCGACCTTCCGGCCGACGAGACCAGCGCCGAGCTCTTCCGCCAGATCCTCGACGTCAACCTGGTCGGCTCGTTCCTCGCCGCGCGTTGCGCGCTGGAGCGGATGGGAGCCACCTTGTCGATCGTCAACATAACCTCCGTCTCCGGGCTTCGGGCGAATCGCGGGCGCGTCGCCTACGGCGCCTCGAAAGCCGGCGTGAAGATGATGTCCGAAGTGCTGGCGCTGGAATTCGGCGGCCGCGGCGTGCGGGTGAACTGCGTTGCGCCCGGACCGATCCAGACGCCGATGGTGGCGCGGCTGCATTCCGCCGAGGACCGCAGGGCGTGGCTCGCCCGGGTGCCCCAGGCACGCTACGGCGAACCCGACGAGGTCGCGGCCGCGATCGCGTTTCTCCTTTCGCCGGAAGCGAGCTACATCAACGGCCACACGCTTGCCGTAGATGGCGGGTTCCTGACGGCGGGCATCATCGACCGCGGGTAGGCAACCCTTCACCGGCCAGCTTCGTCATCATCTTTGGGAGTTGCGAATGCGCATCATCGTATCGATCGGGCTTGCGGCGGTCCTGCTTGCGCCGTCGGCGGCGGCACAGGAGCAGGATCCGGGGGCCCTGCTCGGCAGGCTGTTCTGCCAGGTCAGGGGCGAAGGCGAAAGCGCGATCCGCTATCTGCTGACCCGGTCGCTGACAGTCGAGATCGACAAGGCGCTCGCCAAGAACGACGTGATCGCCGCCGCGCGCCCCGACGAGAAGCCGCCGCTCGGCGACGGCGTGCCGTTCCAGGCCTACCAGGATCTTGCGCCGGAATGCCGCGTCGGCACGGTCGCCACGGCGGATGGCGCCGTCAGCATCGACGTCGAGCACGTCTTCCCGGACCAGCCCGCCGGCAACTGGACGGATCGCCTCGTGGTCATGACCGAGGACGGGCTGGCGAAGATCGACGACATCCTGTACGGCCCGGAAAAATTCGATACGGGTTTGCGAGAAGTCCTCGCCACGGCATTCCGCCGGCAGTGAGGCGCTGCTGCCCGGCAGTTCCTCGGGGAAGGGTGACATGACGGATCCGGTTCTGGTCGAGGTGCTGCGCGGCGGCGTCGTCGAAAGCGTCCATCGCGGCGCGGTCGCGGTCTACGACGGCGACGGGCATGTGGTGATGGAGATCGGCGACACGGCGCGGCCGGTGTTTCCCCGCTCGGCGGTGAAGGCGATCCAGGCGCTGCCGCTGGTGGAAAGCGGCGCGGCCGACGCCTACGGCTTCGGCGACCGCGAACTCGCGCTCGCCTGCGCCTCGCATTCCGGCGAGCCGGCGCATGCCGAACTCGCCGCCTCGATGCTGGCGCGGGCCGGCCTCGACGAGACGGCGCTGGAATGCGGCGCGCACTGGCCCACTTCGCAGGCCGCGACGATCGAGCTCGCCCGCAGCGGGCGCGAGGCGTCGGCGCTGCACAACAACTGCTCGGGCAAGCATTCCGGCTTCCTGTGCACATGCCGGCACGTCGGCCTGGCGTACAAGGGCTACGTGACCGCTGGGCACAAGTTCCAGACGATGATCGCCGAGACCATGACCGACGTGACCGGCGCCACCCACGGCGCGGAAAACCGCGGCACCGACGGCTGCTCGATCCCGACCTATGCGGTGCCGCTCGCCAGCCTGGCGCGCGGCTTTGCCCGCATGGCGACCGGCATCGGCCTGCCGCCGAAGCGCGCCGCGGCGGCGAAGCGGCTGATGGCCGCCTGCATGGCCGAGCCATTCTACGTGGCCGGCACCGGCCGCGCCTGCACGCGGCTGATGGAGGCCGCCCCCGGCCGTATCTTCGTCAAGACGGGCGCCGA
This sequence comes from uncultured Mesorhizobium sp., assembly GCA_964371125.1. Taxonomy (GTDB): domain Bacteria; phylum Pseudomonadota; class Alphaproteobacteria; order Rhizobiales; family Rhizobiaceae; genus DUSC01. Next base: position 2,869 of record CAYJMY010000140.1, read on the forward strand.
GGGCGTGTTCTGCGCCGCTGTCCCCGAGAAAGGCCTGGGGATTGCGGTCAAATGCGACGACGGCGCCGGGCGAGCGGCGGAGGCGGTGGTCAGCCAGGTACTGGCCGGCCTGTTTTCTGACGAGGCGGCGCTTGCCGGAAGGATCGCTGCGGTCGGCAACCACGAAATGAAGAACTGGAACGGCATCGAGGTGGGAAGCGTGCGCCCCGCCGGGCCGCTGGCGCGGACTTTCGCCCCGGACTAGCCGGCCCGGTTGCCTTCGACGATGAGGTTCGGCCAGGCCCCGGCGCCTTCCACGGCGAGATCGCCCGTCACCGGCTTGGTCCATTCGTAGCCGACGATCGCGCCGATGCTGACCTCGTCGATGAGGTTGTCGGAAATAACGGCGTGTCCCGCGCCGGGCGCGACCGAAACGGCGATGCCGGTGCCGGCCTTGCGCACGACGTTGCCGGTGGCGACGACGTTTCGCATGTAGGCGCCCCAGCCGATGGCGATGCCGTGGAGCGGCGCGTTTTCGATCATGTTGCCGGTGACGGCGCAATCGGCCTCGACCGTGATGCCGACGCCGAAGCCGGGCGGGTCGGCCTGGTAGGGACCGGTCGACGAGAGGTTGCGCACGATGTTGCCGCTGATCGTTCCCATGCGGCCGCCTTCGTTGAAATTGACGATGGAAATGCCGTTCGCTGCGGTATCGACGATATTGGCGCTGATGACCGCGCCGTGGAAGGCGAACTCCGCGTAGAGCGCAGTCTCGCCGGAGCGGAGCGCCGAATTGCCGGTGACGCGCAGATTGCTCGAAGAGTTGGCGCGGATCGCCGAGAAGGCGCAGTCGGAAACGCTGTTGTCGGCGACGAGCACGTTGTCGGCGCGGAAGATGTTGATCCCGTTACCGAACTGTCCGGTTCCGCCATTGCGGGCGGCGATCCGCCCGACGCGGTTGCCGGTGACGATGGTGCCGTCCTCGGCGGCCTGCCAGCGATGCACGAGGATGCCGCCATTGGCGCAGTCGGCGACCGTGTTGCCCGAGATCGTCAGGCCGTGGGCCTCGACCGAATAGATGCCGGCGTCGGCCGCGCCGGAGATGGTGGTGGCCTCGACGCGGCCGGCGACGCGCTCGAGAGACAGGCCGTTCTTGCCGCTGCCGAGGATGCGGCAGTCGCGCAGCGTGAGCTCGGGCACGCGGCGGAAATCGAGCAGGCCTTGCGCCTCGTCGCCGATCCAGCGGTTGGCGCCGTCGAAGAGGATGCCCGAAAGATCGACCAGGTCGGTCTCCTCGGCGAGCATGAGGTGACCGTCGCCGCCATAGACGATGCGGGTGGCGCCGGGCACGCCGGAAAGGCGGACGCGGCGGGGGAGCACGAGGTTGGAGACCACATAGGTGCCGGCCGGCAGGAAGACGGGCGTATCGGTGTCCGACGCCTTTTCGAGCATGCGCGAAAAGACCCGGCTCTGGTCGTCGAGCGCGCCGGGGCGCACGCCGAATTCGACAGAATCGATCGAGCCGCGCATGGAAGCGTTTTCCAGGCCCGGAAGCGTCGCCGCCGCTGCCGGAACGCGCCGCGCCAAAGCGGCAAGCGGCAGGGCCGCCGCGCCGGCAAGAAGTGAGCGCCTGTTCAACATCGGGACACCGGCTCCGTTTCCGCCCCGTGCCTTGCAGGGATCGTGCCGGAAGACGGATCCCGCCGGAGAGGGGGGTACCGCGGCGTCATCTTGCCCCGGCCGGGCGCGCGCCATAGGTTCGGCAAATGAGCAGAGCCTTCACCAAGGAAGACGACGACACCGAAGCGATCGCCATGATCGGCGAGCGGCCGGTGAGCCCGCACCGCAACCTGGTCACGCCGCAAGGCCTGGAACAGATCGACGCCGAGATCGCGCGGTTGCGCGAGGCGTTCTCGCAGGCCGAGAAGACGCAGGAGCGGGTGGCCGTCGCCACCCACCTGCGCGACCTGCGCTACTGGACGGCGCGGCGCGAGACGGCGGAGGTTTCCGTGCCCGATCCGGACAGCGACGTGGTGCGCTTCGGCATGACCGCCACGATCGAGGACGAGGACGGCAACCGCAGGACGTGGAAGATCGTCGGCGAGGACGAGGCCGACGCGGCGCACGGCATGGTCAGCCATGTCTCGCCGATGGCGCTGGCGCTGTTCGGCAAGGGCGTCGGCGACCTGGTGACGGTCGCCGGCAAGGAATGGGAAGTCGTGGCGCTGCGCGCCTGACGGCCGGTCCCGCCCTAATTCCTCACGCTTTTCTGCCCCTCACGCGAAGATCGCCCCTCACCTTTCCCCTCTCCCGGAGAGGGGCGTCGGCGTCGCGAGGAGGCGTTCGCCGTCGCGGGTGGCGAAGGCGTCAAGTACGGCGTCCCTTCGCCCCGTCATTCACGGGGAGAAGGTCCCGGCAGGGGGATGAGGGGCTTTGCGATCCGGGATCGCCGGCGGCTCACGACGTGTCGTGCGGCCGCGGCTGCCGACGAGTGAGGAAGAAAAGAAGCAGGATGGGGAAAGGCGCTGCCGGGTGCCGCGCATGGTTGCCGGTCGTGTTGCCGGCGCAGTTGCCGGAACGGGCGCCGCGGCCGGCGGAACGGCCGGCCGCGCAGCAGAGGTCGAGGACGGCGGCGAGCAGGCGGAAGCGCAAGGCTAGCCACGCGGCGTCCAGCGGGCTCGCGCCGCTCTCCGCGGTGTCGTCGAGCCACGGGAAATCCGCCCCGGCCGCCTCGGCCGTCTCGGCGACGAAGGACGTCGCCACGGCCTCGGCCCGCCGCAGGATGGAAAGCACGAGGAAGCGCACGGGGAAGGAGCGGCCGACGGCGCGCTCGGCGACGAGCGACAGCGAGACGAGAAGTGCTGCGATCTTCGGCAGCCTCCCTTCGTTTCGCCATGCACCGTCCATCCCGGGCCTCCGAGAAAACCTGCGGCCATTCTTCGCCGGGTCTTTCGGGAGGGGGATAAAACGCGGGCGAGAATCGCGCAAGGCGTTGATTTTGCTGGAGGGGGTAGCGGGTTTTATCCCCCCGTCATTCGCCGCCTCTGACCCTTATGACGACCTTGCCCTTGGCGCGTCCGGTCTCGACATAAGCCAGAGCTTCATTGGTCTCATCGAACGGAAACACCCGGTCCACGACCGAGCGGATCGTTCCGGATTCGATCAGGGCGGCGAGTTCTCGCAGTTGGTCGCCGTGCGCCCGCATGAAGAGGAACGAGTAGCCGACGCCGCGGCGTCTCGCCCTGGCGCGAATGCCACGGCTGAGCATGCGCAGCACCAGTCTCAGGACCGGATTGAGGCCCTTCTGCCGGGCGAACTCCGGATCGGGCGGACCCGAGATGGAGATGAGCTTGCCGCCGGACTTCAGCACATTGAGGGATTTCTGAAGCGTCGCGGCGTCCTGGCTGTTCAGGACGGCGTCGTAGCCCGACAGGACTTGCTCGAAATCGTCCTTTCGATAATCGACGACGACATCGGCACCGAGGCCCCTTACGAGATCGGCGCTCGCCGCGCTCGCCGTCGTCGCAACTGTCGCGCCGAGGTGTTTCGCCAGCTGGATGGCGATGGTGCCCACGCCGCCGGAGCCGGCCTGGATAAAGACCTTCTGTCCCCTTTTCAGGTCGGCCCTCTCGACAAGCGCCTGCCATGCGGTCAGGCCGACCAGCGGAATGGACGCAGCCTCCTCCATGCTGAGGTTTCCGGGCTTCAGGGCCACGTCGGCCTCGTCGATGGCGATGTACTCGGCAAACGTGCCGATCCTGCCGTCACGCGGCCGGGCGTAGATCGCGTCGCCGGGCTTGAACTTGCGCACCTTCGATCCGACCCGGATCACGGTCCCTGCCACGTCGTGGCCCAGGATGAACGGCGGACGATAGGGCAGGATCAGCTTGAACTCGCCGATCCTGATCTTGGAATCGAGCAGGTTCACGGCGGCGGCGTGGACCTCGACCAACACGTCGGTGTCCCGGACCGAGGGTTCCGGCATGTCGACCTGCCGCAGCAGGTTGTTCTTGCCATACTTGTCGACAATGAAGGCTTTCATCAGGGTCGCTTTCAATCGGATCGGCAGCACCGGCATTCGAACGCCCGTTCAATGGGCGCCGCCGGAGCAGCAACAGAGCGCATCACGCGTCGAGGAACGCCGACGCCCTGGGGACGAAATCGGCGTGGTTCTGGAAGATGCCGCCGTGCCCGGCATCTGGATAGATCACCACTTCAGCGCCGGGAATGCGGCGGGCGAGATCATGGGTATTGCTCGTGGGCACCATCCGGTCGTGGTCCCCGTTCGCGACGAGGGTCGGAATTCGGATCACGCTCAGGTCCTGCGGCGCCTGCCGACCGTAGGCCTTGATCGCCTTCAGTTGCGTGGCGAACGCGCCCAGCGAGACGGGTTTGTCCCGGTCGCGCTTGCGTTCCTTCAGTCGGGCGAGGAAGGCTCGTGCAGCCTGGCGTCCATTCGGTGTCGTCGTGAAGAAGAGATAGTATTTCGGATCCCGGAAGGTCAGGGCGCCCCTGACCATGTCCACGATGGTCAGCGGCGTCACCCTATCGATGCCTTCGCCACCTGCAGGTCCCGTCCCGCTCAGGATGAGCCTGCGGACGAGCGCCGGCTCGGTCAGCACGATCTCCTGCGCGACGAAGCCGCCGAGCGAGAAGCCGAACAGGTCGACCTTGTCCAGACCCAGCGCCCGAATGAACGCGACGGCATCCCGCGCCATGCCGGCGATCGTCGGGGGTGTCCTGCCGCCAGAGGCGCCGATGCCGCGATTGTCGAAGGCGATCACGCGCCTCGTCGCGGCGAGGCCATCGACGATCCGCGGATCGAAATTGTCGAGCTGGGCGCCGAGATGATTGAGGAGGATGACAGGCGTGCCGGTCCTCGGCCCAAGGTCGCGATAGGCGAACGCCGTGTCGCCGACCGTCACGGCGCGGGTTGGCGTGTCCACAAATGCGGACGCCAGATGTGAAGGTTGGTTGCGTGCATCTGTCATGGTCGATGTCTCCCGCCGTCGAAGCCAGCCGTTTCAGCCCGGAAGCCGGAACTGCTTGCGCAAGCTCTTGTCGAACATCTCGGCCGGTGCGAAGCGCCTGAGAATGCTGACCTGCCGCGCCGCCTTTCCCGCAGTGTAGCGGCGTCGCGGGCGGGCGTCCGTCGCAGCCTTGACGACCACCTCGGCCACCACCTCAGGCAGATCGGCCCTGGGCATCACGTCGCCCAGCAGCGCCCTCAACCCTGCGCGCGCGCGATCGTATTCGACCAAAGGAAGATCAGGTTCGATCCCGTTCTGGTCGAAAACGGTGCGCACGAAGGCCGGCTCGACCACCGAGACGCGAATATTGAAAGCGCGAACCTCATGATCGAGCGATTCCGAATAGCCCTCCAGCGCGTGCTTGACTGCCGAGTAGTGAGCAGAGTAGGGCGCAGGCACCAATCCCAGAATTGAGCCCATGTTGACGATGCGACCCTGGCCCTGCCGGCGCATCGGCGGCAGGACCGCGTTGGTCGTGCGGACGACGCCGAACAGGTTGACATCGAACAGGGCCTGCACCTGGGACACGGAGGATTCTTCGGCGCCGCCGAGCATGCCGATGCCGGCATTGTTGACCAGGAGGTCGATCCTGCCCGTTTTGGACAGGACCGTGGAAACCATGGCCGCGACGGACCCGTCTTCGGTAACGTCACACGCCAGCATGGTCACGCCGCCCGCGCTTTCTCCGCCCCCTCTGCGGCTTGTGCCGAACACCGTGAATCCTGCCTGCACAAGCGCCTCGGCGCTCGCGCGTCCGATGCCGGACGAGGCTCCCGTGACGATTGCCGTTTTTCCCGAGCGTCCGTCCATGTGATATTCCTCCGATCATCAGGGCGTGGCCTGATCGCCGATTGCATTACGGTCACTTAATGATATTATGACCATAATGCAATAGTGAATCGTTCGAGGAGAAATCATGCGCTACGAAAAGGGCCGGAAGGACGCATCTCGCGCCCGGATCATGGAGATCGCCGCCGAACGCTTCCGCGATGACGGGATCGCGGCGTCGGGACTGGCAACGATCATGAGCGACGCCGGGCTGACCAACGGGGCGTTCTATCCGCACTTCCAGTCCAAGGCGCAGCTCGTACGGGAGAGCGTGGCGGCGGCCATGGAAACACAGTCCCGGCAGATGCAGGAGGTGCTGCGTACCGGTGGGCCCGAGGCGGCGATAGACGCGTATCTGTCGACAGAGCATCGCGACAATCCGGGCAAGGGTTGCGCGTCCGCGGCGCTCCTGCCGGAACTCGCGCGACAGCCTCCCGAGACCCGCGACCTCTATACCGACCATTTCATGGGCCTGGTGCAACAGGTGGCGGCAGCGCTTCCATCAACCGGCGACGCGGAAGACACCGCGCTGGGCGTCTTCGCCACGCTCATCGGCACTCTCCAACTGGCTCGCGCCGTGGGAGACCCAGAACTGTCGGATCGCATCCTGGAGGCGGGGAAACATGCGGCGCTGAGACTGATCAACGCGCAGAAGTCTCAAAACTGAATCGGACCCGAACCGGGCACACGCCAGTCGGCGGAGGCCCCATAACGGAGCAGTCGGCCCCGGTCCAGCCGCGCCGATCCGCACCTATCGGTCGTCCGTTTCACCGGTCCTCACAGCCGGCTGCCGGTCTTGAAGTGGAGCGGCGGCGGCAGCGCCGGATCCTCCTCCGTTTACGGGGGAGGTGGCCCGAAAGGTCGGAAGGCGCGCCGGCCGCCCGGGCTCAGGCGCCGAACCAGGTGACGGCGAGGATCGCGGCGGCGAGCACGAGGATGAAGACAACGCCGAATTTTCGAAAAGCGCGGTCGTCGGAGAAGGAGGCGGCCTCGTCGTACGCGGCGTCGCCCATCTCCTTGCGAGCGAGGCGTTGCCAGAGCTTGCGCCGGGCCTCGCCGTCGCCGTGGCGGAATTGCCTGTATTCGCCGGACATGACCGCTCCGGTTTCGTTTTGCGCAGTGTCGCTCGGGACCGGCGTCGCGTCCAATGACATTTAAGCCACGAAAAAGAAGCGTCGCGGCAGCTGCCGCGCGGCGACTTCCTTGCGACGTCGGCGACTGGCGAAAGCCCGCCTGGGACGGTCGGCGGCGGGGGAGGGCCGTCGGGCGAAAGCCCCCCTACAGCCAGCCGCGGATCTTGAAGTAGAGCAGCGGCAGGAGTGCGGAGACGGCCATCAGGCCGAGCGCCCAGGGATAGCCGAGCGCCCACTGGAGCTCGGGCATGTGCTTGAAGTTCATGCCGTAGGCCGAGGCGACCAGGGTGGGCGGCATCAGCACGACCGCGGCGACGGAGAACGTCTTGATGATGGCGTTCTGCTCGACGGAGACCAGGCCGACGACGGTATCCATGAGGAAGATGGTGCGTTCGGAGAGGAAGGCTACGTGGTCGGAGAGCGACTGGACGTCGCGCTCGAGCGATTTCAGCCAGGCGCCGTGGCGCTTGCGGGCCTGCTGCCCCTGCGGCGTCGACTGGATGTAGGCCAAGAGCCGGGAAACGCCGGCGAGGCTCTCGCGGATCTTTGCCAAAAAATCGCCTTCGCGGCCGATCAGGCGCAGGCCCGAACGGAACGCCTTCGTCGGCATCGGCTTCGTGGCCGCCGAATCGGAGATCAGCCGGGCGGACTCGGCGTTCAGCGTCTGCGCGGCGTTCTCGATGTGCTCGGCGAGGCGGTCGGTGATCGATTCGATGAGGCCGAACAGGATCGCCATCGGATCGCAATCCGCGGTGACCAGCCCGGTGCCCGGCTTGGCGCTGCGCGCGGCATAGGAGGCGAAGGGCTGCGGCGTCGTGTAGCGCAGCGTGATCAGGCAACGGTCGGCGACGATGAAGGTGACCGGCTCGACGCCGGCGGTGTCCGCCGTGGCGGCGTAGAGGACGGGGACGGTCAGATAAAGCGCGCCGCTCTCGGTGAACAGGCGGCTCGATTCCTCGATGTCCTTCATCTCCTCGCGCGTCGGCACCGAGACGCCGGTAACCGCCTCGACGCGGCGGTCCTCCTCGGCGTCGGGGCCGAGCATGTCGATCCAGACGGTGCCTTCCGGCAGGGCGGCGCCGGCCGCGAGGTCGGTCGCCCTGAGCACGTTGCCGTCGATGCGGTAGGCCTTGATCACGGGGTGGCTCCGGGGAGAGATGGCATCGGGGGCGCTCAGGCAAGCGGTGCGGCGTGGTCGCGGAAGAAGGCGGCGGCGCCCGCCTCGTCGATGTCGCCGGCGGCGACCATGAGGACGAACTGGATCAGGTCGCTGTCGTCGGCTTCGAGGCTCCAGCCGTTGAAGACGAGAAACAGATCGGCGGCCACGAGCGCCGTACGCTTGTTGCCGTCGACGAACGGGTGATTGCGGGCGATACCGAAGAGATAGGCGGCGGCGAACTCGAACGCGTCCCGACGTTCGTAGGCGGCTTTCTGCAAAGGCCGGGCGAGCGCCGATTCCAGCATTCCCTCAGCGCGAAGGCCGGCCGCCCCGCCGTGAAGGCGGAGTTGCTCGGCGCGCATGGCTTCGACGAACTCCCGGGTGAGAAACTCGGTCATTTCGCCAGCGCGCGATAGACCACCTCGTACTTCTTCATCCGCTCGCGCGCGATCTTCATCTTGCGCTCGAACTCCTGCGCGTCGTCCTCGACGCGGCGCAGGCGCAGTTCATCACCTTCCCTGATGATGACGACGCTGTCCCCCGCCTTGAGGTTGAGGCTCTGCAGCAGCTCCTTCGGCAGGATGACGCCTTCGGAATTGCCAATTCTGCGGATGACGGTGTTCATGGCCGGACGATCGCTGTTGCAACAAAAATTATAACGCCGGCGGGGGGGGGGGGGGGGGGGGGGGGGGGGGGGGGGGCCCGCGGCC
>CAYJMY010000140.1:11717-13193 GCA_964371125.1 uncultured Mesorhizobium sp.
GGTTACAAAAAAAAAATACCACCCCCCGCGGCCGGGGTTTCCCCCGGTCGTCCCCCCCCCGCGGCCTAGCCGGCCAGCAGCCGGTCCACCAGCTCTTCCGCCGCTTCCGGGATCACCGTGCCGGGCGGGAAGATGGCGACCGCGCCGGCGGCGAGCACGGCGTCGAAATCCTGCGGCGGGATGACGCCGCCGGCGACGATCATGATTTCTTCCCGGCCGAGCCGGGCGAGCGCCGCGCGCAGCTCCGGGATGAGGGTCAAATGCCCGGCGGCGAGCGAGGAGGCGCCGACGATGTGCACGTCGTGCTCGACGGCGAGCTTGGCGATCTCCTCCGGCGTCTGGAACATCGAGCCGACGGTGACGTCGAAGCCGAGGTCGGCGAAGGCGGTGGCGATGACCTTCTGGCCGCGGTCGTGGCCGTCCTGGCCCATCTTGGCGACGAGAATGCGCGGCTTCGAGCCGGTCTTCCTGGCGAACGCCTCGACCTTGTCCTGGACGCGGTCGACCGTGGCGTTCTCGCCGATCTCCTTGCGGTAGACGCCCGAGATGGTGCGCACCTCGGCGACGTGGCGGCCGAAGACCTTTTCCAGCGCCAGCGAGATCTCGCCGACGGTCGCCTTGGCGCGCGCCGCGCGCACGGCGAATTCGAGCAAATTGCCGTCGCCCTGCGCGGCGCGGGTGAGCTCGGCGAGCGCGGTCTCGACGGCGGCGACGTCGCGCGTGCCCTTCAGCTGCTGCAGCTTGGAGAGCTGGCGGGCGCGGACCTCGGCGTTGTCGACCTTGAGCACGTCGACCTCGATGTCGCGCTCGGGCTTGTAGGCGTTGATGCCGACCATCACCTGCTCGCCGGAATCGATGCGCGCCTGGGTGCGGGCGGAGGCCTCCTCGATGCGCAGCTTGGGGATGCCCTTCTCGATCGCCGCCGCCATGCCGCCGAGGCTTTCCACCTCCTCGATATGGGCGAGCGCCCGCGCCGCGAGGTCGTGGGTCAAACGTTCGACGAAGGCCGAGCCGCCCCACGGGTCGATGATGCGCGTGGTGCCGGATTCCTTCTGCAGGATTATCTGCGTGTTGCGGGCGATGCGCGCCGAATGGTCGGTGGGTAGCGCCAGCGCCTCGTCGAAGGAGTTGGTGTGCAGCGACTGAGTGTGGCCCTGGGTCGCCGCCATCGCCTCGATCATGGTGCGTACGATGTTGTTGTAGGGGTCCTGCGCGGTGAGCGACCAGCCCGACGTCTGCGTGTGGGCGCGCAGCGCCAGCGACTTGTCGCTCTTCGGCGAAAAATTCTTCTTCATCAGCGCCGCCCAGAGCAGGCGCCCGGCGCGCTGCTTGGCGACCTCCATGAAGAAGTTCATGCCGGCGTTCCAGAAGAAGGACAACCGCGGCGCGAACTTGTCGACGTCGAGCCCGGCGGCGACGCCGGCGCGCACATATTCGATGCCGTCGGCGATGGTGTAGGCGAGCTCGAGGTCGACC
>CAYJMY010000141.1:0-13171 GCA_964371125.1 uncultured Mesorhizobium sp.
TCGAGCGGATCCAGGCCTCGGCCGCGGCGATCTCCTCGCCGGCCGGAACGGCGATGCTCGCCGCGCCCGTCGCCACCGCCTGCTGTGCATCGAACCGCGCCCCCTCGAGGAGCACGCCGAGCGACCGGGCGGCGCCGGTGAAACGGGGCAGGCGCTGCGTGCCGCCGCCGCCAGGCAGCAGCCCGACCAGCGACTCGGGCAGGCCGATCTGCGTTTCCCGGGCGTCGGTCAGGACGCGGTAGTGGCAGGCGAGGAAGAACTCGCAGCCGCCGCCCAGCGCCAGCCCGTGCACGGCGATGGCGACCGGCTTCCCCGCCGTCTCCAGTTGGCGGAAGGCACGACCGATCGGCGAGAAATGCGCGACCGTCAGCGCGTCGCGCTCCGCCTTCCGCGTCGCCATGATCATCTCGTAGGCCTCGGCCAGTTCGGTCAGGTCGGCGCCGGCGCAGAAGGCGCCCGGCTTGCCCGACGAGACGACGACGCCGGCGACGTCCGACTGGCCGAGCCAGCCGGCGAATGCCTCGATCTCGTGGATCGCCTTGTTCGAGAAGACGTTCATCGAACGGTCCGGCATGTCGAAGACGAGGTGGAGGATGCCGTCGTCGGTCCGCCGGGTGCGGAAGTTGGTCATCTCTGGCAAGGGGTTCATGCGGCAGTCTCCTCCAGCCGGTGCGGACGAAATCTCGTAAACTTGCGTACTATACGTTAGACATGCAATCAAGTCTCGGCTAATGTCGCGCGAGAGCCAGATGGAGGAATCATGAGCCCCTTTCGCAGCGACGTCCTGAAAGGCAAGCGCATTCTCGTCACCGGCGGCGGCACCGGGCTGGGCAAGGAGATGTCGGTCGGCTTTGCCGCGCACGGCGCCCACGTGGCGATCTGCGGCCGTCGCGAGCAGGTGCTCGCCGACGCCGGCAAGGTGATCGAGGAGCGCAGCGGCGGCACCGCCGAGTACCGCACCGTCAACATCCGCGATGCCGAGGCCGTCGACGCCATGATCGGCGATCTCTGGAGCGGCGGCCCGCTTACCGGCCTCGTCAACAATGCCGGCGCCAACTTCATCGCCCCCACCGAGTCGATCTCGCACCGGGCCTACGACGCGGTCCGCGCCACGGTGATGGACGGCAGCTTCTACGCCACGCTGTCCTGCGGCAAGCGCTGGATCGCCGGAGGCCAGCGGGGAACCGTGATCTCCAACCTCGTCACCTGGGTCTGGTCGGGCTCGGCCTATGTCGTCCCCTGCGCCATGGCGAAGACCGCAATCCATGCCATGACGATGTCGCTCGCCGCCGAATGGGGACCGAAGGGCATCCGGCTGAACGCGGTTGCACCGGGGCCCTTCCCGACCGAGAACGCCTGGGAGAAGCTCAACCCGATTCCGGGCTCCTCCGTCGGCGCCACGCAGCCCGACACCGTGCCGCTGCGCCGCCACGGGCAGATGGACGAACTTCGCAACATCCTCGTCTTCCTGATGCTCGACGAGTGCGCCTACGTGAACGGCGCGACGATCCCGATCGACGGCGGCCACCGCCTGACGGCCCACTCGACCTTCGCCGAACTGTCGAACATGACCGAACAGGACTGGGCGAACGCGCGCGAAGCGATCAAGGCCTCGCAGCAGAAGGAACGCCAGGGCCGATGAGCGCCGTCCTGCTCGACGAGGCCGACGGCATCGCGACGCTGCGCCTGAACCGGCCGGACAAGCTCAACGCGCTCGCCGACGAGACGACGGATGCGTTGCTCGCCGGCCTCGACCGCGTCGCGGCGTCGGACGCGCTCGTGCTCGTCCTCACCGGCGAGGGGCGCGGCTTCTGCGCCGGCTTCGACCTGTCGCTCGCCGCCTCGACGGGGGCGGACGAGACCGGGGCGGACGACGAGACCGCCTTCTGGATGGCGCGGCAGGAGAAGTTCGCCTCGGTCGTCACCCGCCTGCGGTCGCTGCCGCAGCCCACGATCGCCGCGGTCAACGGCGTCGCGGCGGGCGCCGGGCTCGGCCTCGCGCTCGCCTGCGACACCAGGATCGGCTCGACCGCGGCGCGCTTCAACAGTGCCTTCATCCGTGTCGGCATGTCGAGCTGCGACATCGGCGTCAGCTACCTGTTGCCGCGCGCCATCGGCACGACGCGGGCCTTCGAGATGATGCTGACCGGGCGCATGGTCGAGGCTGCCGAGGCCGAGCGCATCGGCTTGATCCTGCGCGCCGTCGACCCCGACGCCCTGATGCGCGAGGCGAGGACGATCGCCGCCGCGATCCGGGACAACGGCCGCATGGGCACCTGGATGACCAAGCGCGGCATGTGGGCGAATCTCGAGGCGGCGAGCCTCCAGGCCGCGCTCGAACTGGAGAACCGCACGCAGATCCTGATGCGCGGAACGGGCGGCCTCGCCCGGCTCGCCGCGGAGCGCGGTTTTTCCCGGCCGTCGAAAGGCTGACCGCCGCCCTATTCGTCGTGGGGTGTGCGGCGAAGGCGGTAGATGCCGCTTGCCCGGGCGCAGACCGTCCCGTCGGCGAGAAAGAGGGACTGGAAGAACAGCAGGGTCGGCGTCCGCCGCACGAGTTGCGGCTGCGACTGGATCCAGGCACCGGCCGGCGCCGCGGCCGCGTAGTCGACGCTGATGTTGATCGTCGGCGATTCGACGCGGAGGTCGAGCGTCTTCTTCAGCGCCGTCCCCTGGATGTCGGCGAACAGCGCGATGACGCCGCCGTGGCAGACGCCCATCTTGTTCAGCTTGCGGCGGGTGACGCGGAAACCGAGCTGCCACTGCCCATCGGCCGCGCGGCGCTCGTAGAACGGGCCGGCGAAAGCCTCGGCCTCCGCCCGTCCGGCGAGCAGTTCGAAACCTTCGGGCGGGTTGTCGGCGTCGAGCGACGTGTTCATGCGTTCCTCCCGCGGCTCCCTTCCAGATTGCTCCTGGCGGCCACCCGGCACCACGCCGGGCCGAACGGCGGATCGATTATCTGCGATAACATATCGCCTTGCAATTAATTCGCTAAAATATAGTATGGTAGTTAACGGTATTCGCGGCGTGTTCCGCGACAGGAGGAGGACGCCGCGAATGGACATGAAGATGGAGACGCTCGTCTGCCGCCTCGACGACGGGCTGGCGCGGGTGACGCTGACCCAGACCGAGCGCGGCAATCCGATCGACGGCGCATTCTCCCGCGATCTGAACGCCCTGTCCGTGGAACTCTCGAGCCGGGACGATGTCCGCGCCGTCCTGCTTACCGCCGAGGGCCGCTTCTTCTCGGTCGGCGGAGATATCCGCGCCTTCGTCAAGGACCTGTCCCAGCTTCCCCGCATCGTCAAGGCCTGGACCGCCGTCCTGCACCCGGCGATCGGGCGTTTCCAGCGCATGAACGCGCCCGTGGTCTGCGCCGTCCACGGTGACGTCGCGGGCGGCGCCGTCTCGCTCGCCGCCATGTCCGACGTCCTCATTGCCGCCGAGGGCGTGAAGTTCAACGCCGCCTTCTCGATGATCGGCTTCTGCGCCGATTCGGGCTCGACCGTGTCGCTGTCCAACCGGATGGGCCTGGCGCGGGCGAAGCGGTTCCTGCTCCTGTCCGAGGTGCTGGAAGCGCGCGAGGCGCAGGCGGTCGGCCTCGTCGACGTCGTCGTGTCCGCGGCGGACCTGGCCGCGACCGCCGAGACCTATGCGCGGCGCCTCGCCTCCGGCCCGACGCTCGCCTACGGCGCGATCAAGCGCACCATCCTCTCGGCCCGGACGGAGTCCTTCGAGACCCAGCTCGAGCACGAGGCCCAGGCGCTCGCCGCGCTCGCCTCCTCCGAAGACGCCCGCGAAGGCCTTTCCGCCTTCGCCGCGCGGCGCAAGCCGGAGTTCAAGGGCCGGTGAACCGCAAGGAGGCCGGCAGGCGCCCGGACCGCACGCTCCACGAGGAGCTTCGCTTCGGCTACCTGATCCACGACGTCTCCCGCCTCCGGCGCACCCTGTTCGACCGCTGGCTGAGCCCGCTCGGCATCACCCGCTCGCAATGGTGGGTGCTCGCCTTCCTGTCGCGCCGGGACGGCATGCCGCAATCCCAACTCGCCGGCGAGCTCGACGTCGGCAAGGTGGCTCTCGGCGCCCTGATCGACAGGCTGGAGGCGGCCGGTTTCGTCCGCCGCGAGGCGTCCACGGTCGACCGGCGGGTCAAACACATTCATCTTACGCCGAAGGCCCGGGAGTGGCTCGACGAACTGCGCGAGCGGAGTCGCGAATTCAACCGCCAGGTCCTCGACGGGATCCCCGAGGAAGGAATCGCGACCGCGATCCGGACGCTGGGATCCATCAAGGACAATCTGCTCGTCGAATCGCCTGATGCTGCGGCGTTCTCGGACGACGCCGAGGCGCTAGAGCGGGTCGGCGGCATCCCTCGGCCTAAATGACACAGCCTGCCAGAAGTATGTCGCGAAGCGAAGCATCCCGCTGAGGGCGAGTAGTCTCTTTGGGGCCGTGACCGGCCGGTTAGCTCGCGGGTCTATGACCGGATTGGCAGTCATTCCGCTTCGAAAGCTAACCCCAAGGCGCAAGCTGTAGCAGCATCGTAAAAGACGACATCAAGCGGCGATCATCGGACGCTCCCGCCCGACGACGTTCCTAACCGAAGTACGCCACGATGCCGTCCAGCGTGAAGAGCTTGGCGTAGTCCGCTTCGGGGATCGACCTGCCGCTCGACTTGCTCAACGCGATGACGAAATTGAGGAAATCGATCGAGTCGATGTCGAGGCCTTCCCGGATATCGATGTCCCCGGCCAGCGACGCCGGGTCGGTATCCGGCGCGATGTCGGCGAGGAGCGTGCAGGCGAGTTGTCTGATCTCGGCATCGTTCATAAGGATTCGGGCTCCTGCAGGTAACGGTCGACCGCGGCCAGGAAGAGGCTGCCTCCGTGCCCGTCGCTGGCGCGATGGTCCGCGGCGAGCGAGGCGGTGACCAGCGGGCGGGCGACGATCTGACCGTCGACCACCCATGGCCGCTCGACGGCGCGGCCGAAGCCGAGGATCGCGACCTGCGGCGGATAGATCACTCCGTAGACGGATTCCGCCCCGCGATCGCCCATGCTCGTGACGGTGAACGTCGGCTCCATCATCTCCGAGCCCCTGATGCCGCCGCCGCGGGCGCGTCCGACGAGATCGCGCAGCGCCTCCATCAGGTCGGCGAGCGGGCGGTCGTCGACATGGCGAATGGCGGGCGCGATGAGACCGCCGCCGCGCAGCGCGATCGCCCAGCCGATATGGATGCCGTCGGCATTGCGGAACCGGCCGTCGTCCCAGAATCCGTTGAACTGCGGCAGGTCGCGCAGCGCCAGCGCCGTCGCCTTGAGCAGCATCACGGCGGGCAGAAGGCGTCCTTCGGGCGGCCGTTCCCTGTTGTAGCTTTCGAGAAAGCCGAGAGCCCGCGCCATGTCGATCGTGCTGCCGAGATAGTAGTGCGGTATCTCGCGCTTGGAGCGCGACATGGCCGCCGCGATCGCCTGGCGCATCTGGTCGGGATCGAACCCGGCGCGGCGCTTCGGCTCGGCCGCGGGCATCCCGGCTTCCGGCGCTTTGCGCCGTCCCCCGCCGGCGCCGGCCAGCTCTACGTTAGCCAGCGTCACCGATCCGTCGATACCCGTTCCCTGGAGCGTCTCCGGGTCGATGCCGAGCTCCGCCGCCCGCCGCCGGGCGGCGGGGCTGACCTTTTTCCGTCCACCGGCGCGGACAGGAGGCACCTTCGCGGGCGCCGGAACCGGCTCGCCAGACGCCTTCGCCTCGCGTTCCGCGACGGGCGTTGCGGCCGGCGGCGATGGAGGCGTCGGCGCTGGAGGCGCCGGTGGAGGCTCGGCAACCCGCGCGGGTGCGGCCAGCTCTTCGCCCGCCGCGACGATGCGCGCCAGGAGCGCTCCGACGGGAAGCTCCTCGCCCTCCTTCGCGCAAAGCTCGGAAACCACGCCCTCGAGGTAGACGTCGATCTCGAAGGCGCCCTTGTGCGTCTCTACGACGGCGATGACGTCGCCCTTCCGGACCTTGCTGCCCGGCTTGACGAGCCATTGGGCGAGCTTGCCGCTCTCCATGTCGGCGCCAAGCGAGGGCATCAGGAAGTCGCTCATCTTCCCGTCACCAGGCTGCGGGCGGCGTCGGCGACCTGCGACGCCTGCGGCAACGCGGCTTCCTCCATGTGGGCGGCGTAGGGAACGGGCACTTCCCGGCTGCAGATGCGGCGGATCGGCGCGTCGAGCTCGAAGAAGCGGTGCTCCGACAGACGCGCGGCGATCTCCGCGGAAATCGAACCGCTCTTCCAGCCCTCGTCGACGATGACGCAGCGCCGCGTGCGTGAAACGGATTCGAAGATCGTTTCGTCGTCGAGCGGGCGCAGCACCCTGAGGTCGACGATCTCGGCCTCGATGCCCTCGCCGGCGAGCGTCTCGGCGGCTTCGAGCGACTTCGGCAGGCTGTTGCCGTAGGTCAGGATGCTCACGTCGCGACCGGGCCGCCGGACCTTTGCCGTCTCGATGTCGACCGCGGTCACGTCCGGGTCCAGTTCGCCTTCGGCATTGTAGAGCACGATGTGCTCGAAGATGAGAACCGGATTGGGATCGGCCAGCGCCGCCTTCAGCATGAAGCGGGCATCCTCGACGGTGCCCGGCGCCAGAACCTTGAGACCGGGGATATGGGCGAACCAGCCTTCGAGGCTGTGCGAATGCTGGGCCGCGAGCTGCCGCCCGCCGCCGGTCGCCATGCGGATCACCAGCGGCACCGCGAACTGCCCGCCCGACATGTGGGGAATCGTCGCGGCGTTGTTCATGATCTGGTCGAGCGCGAGCAGGCTGAAATTGCAGGTCATGATCTCGACGATCGGCCGCAGGCCGGCCATCGCCGCGCCGATGCCGGCGCCGACGAAAGCCGCCTCGGCAAGCGGCGTGTCGCGGATTCGTTCCGGGCCGAATTCGTCGAGCAGCCCCTTGGAGACTGCGTAGCAGCCGCCATAGAGCCCGACGTCCTCGCCCATCAGGAACGTGCGGGGATCCGCGAGCAGCGCGTCACGGATCGCCTGCCTGCAGGCTTCTCGATAGGTCAGGCGGCTCACGGCCGTCCCGGTCACCGTGGTCATGCCGGCACCTCGTCCATGAGCACGAAACGCTCGAGTTCCGCGACGTCTTCCCACCCGCTCTGCTCGGCGAAGGCGACCGCCGCCTCGATCTCGGCCTCTACGGAGGCTTCGATCTCGCGCAGTTCGTCGGTCGAGACCATGTGATTTTCTTCCAGCCACCGTTTCGTCCGCGAGATCGGATCGCGCTCTTTCCACAGTTCGATTTCTTCCCGGGTGCGATAGAGCTGGGCATCGAACATGGAATGCGCCCGGAAGCGGTAGGTGCGGCATTCGAGGAAGTAAGGCCCGTTGCCGGCGCGGATCGCCTCGACCGCCCTGCTGGCCGCCGCCTCGACTGCGATCGGGTTCATCCCGTCGACCTTTTCGGCCGGGGTCCGGTAGGCGGAAGCCTTGCGAAAGATATCTGTTTCGGCTTCGGCGGCCTCCAGCGGCACGCCCATGGCATAGAGGTTGTTCTCGCAGACGAAGAGGACGGGCAAGTCCCACAGCTCGGCGAGGTTCATGCTCTCGTGGAACTCGCCTTCGCCGGCGGCTCCCTCGCCGAAGAAGCAGGCGGTGATCGCTCCGGAACGCAACTGCTTGTCGGCCATGGCTATGCCGATGGCGAGCGGCAGACCGCCGCCGACGATGGCATTGCCGCCGTAGAAACGGCGCGCGCGGTCGAAGAAGTGCATCGAGCCGCCGCGGCCGCGCGAGCAGCCTCCGACCTTGCCGAACATCTCCGCCATCAGCTCGCCCATCGGCAGGCCGCGCGCGAGCGCGTGGCCGTGATCGCGGTAGGTCGCGACCACGGAATCGCGTTCCTCCATGGCCTGCATGATGCCCACCGCGACGGCCTCCTCGCCGTCGTAGAGATGCAGAAACCCGCGAATCTTCTGAGCCTGATAGAGTTCGGCGCACTTTGCCTCGAAACGCCGGATGCGCAGCATCTCGCGGTAGAGATGCGTACCGTGTTCGCGTCCGAGATGTGGTTTGTCGCTCATTTCTCGTCGCTTTCGAGCGTGGACAGGTCACCCTCCGGAAGGCCCAGTTCCCTGGCCTTGAGCAGACGGCGCATGATCTTGCCGGAGCGGGTCTTTGGCAGGTTGGCGCGGAAATCGATCTCCTTCGGCGCCACCGCCGCACCGAGCCGCTTGCGGGCGTGGCCGAGAAGTTCCTTACGCAGCGCCTCCGAGGGCTCGTGGCCGGGCTTGAGGGCGACGAACGCCTTGACGATTTCGCCGACCGTCGGATCGGGCTTGCCGATCACGCCCGCCTCGGCGACCGCTGGATGCTCCATCAATGCGCTTTCGACCTCGAAGGGTCCGATCAGGTGCCCGGCGGACTTGATCACGTCGTCGGCGCGGCCGACGAACCAGAAGTATCCGTCCGCATCCCGCTTCGCCAGGTCGCCGGTCAGGTACCAGTCGCCGACGAAACACTTGGCGTATCGCTCGTCCTCGTGGAGGTAGCCGCGCATCATCGAGGGCCAACCCTTCTTCAGCGCCAGTTCCCCTTCGACGAGAGGCTCCCCGATCACCTCGACCCCGCCGTCGCGGCGATGCAGGATCGCCGCCTCGATGCCCGGAAGCGGCATGCCCATCGAGCCGGGCTTGATGCCGAGGGCGGCGAAGTTGGCGATCATGATGCCACCGGTCTCGGTCTGCCACCAGTTGTCGTGGAAGGGCAGCCCGAAGGCCTCCAATCCCCACAGGACGGCTTCCGGATTGAGCGGCTCGCCGACGCTGGCGGCAAAGCGCAGCGCCGATAGATCATAGTCCTTGGCAGCCTCGGCGCCGAGCCGCATCATCATGCGGATGGCGGTCGGCGCCGTATACCAAACCGTGATGCGCTCGCGCTGCAGTGTCGAATACCAGGTCTGGGCGTCGAACTCCGCCTCGACGACCACGCTGGTGACGCCGTTCGAGAGGGGCGCGAGGACGCCGTAGCTCGTGCCGGTCACCCAGCCGGGATCGGCCGTGCACCAGTAGACGTCGTCCGCGTGCAGGTCGAGCGCGTAACGTCCGGTCGCATGATGCGCAACGATTGCGCCGTGTACGTGGATCGCGCCCTTGGGCCGGCCCGTCGTGCCACTGGTGAAATGCAGCAGCGCCATGTCCTCCGCATCGGTGGCGGCGATCTCGAAGTCCGGCGATGCGGCGTCGACCAGCGTCGGCCAGCGTCGCAGACCGGGCCCCTCGGCCTCGCCATCGCCAACCAGGATCACATGCGACAGGCTCGGCATGCGGTCGCGCACGCTTTCGACCTTGCGGCGGTAGAGCTCCGGCGTCGTGACCAGCACGCGCCCTTCGCCGATGCCGACGCGCGTGGCGATCGGCTCGGGACCGAAGGCGGAGAATAGGGGCGACACCACGCAGCGCGCCTTCAATGCGCCGAGCAGCGCGATGTAGAGTTCCGGCAGCCGTCCGAGCAGTACGAACACCCGCTCCCCCGGCTTCACTCCGAGGGACGAGAGGGCGTTGGCGAAGCGGTTGGTCTCGCGGAACAGGTCTCCATAGGTAAGATCGCGCCGCGCCCCGGTCTTGCCGATCCATCGGATCGCGACCTTGTCGGCGGTTGCGCCGGCGGCGTGGCGGTCCACGGTTTCATGGGCGATGTTGTAGCCATTGCCGCCGGGAAGACCGTCGAGCAGCTTCCAGGCGTCGGCCCAGGTGAACCGCGAGCGCTCTTCCTGATAGTCGAAAAGGTTCGGTCGAGGAGAAAGGGCGGCCCGGTCCTTCCCGATCAGCCGTTCGGACGATGTCGTGGGAGTATCGGTGATCGCCATCTGTCTCCTCCGCGGCGAACGATAGCGAAAGTCTCACTGCGAAGGCCGGGCCAGTCATTGACTGAAATCAAGCAGGGCGGCGCAGCGTGGTCCGGTTTCATCCTCCGGGCTGCAAGGGTGGCGCCGTGAAGACCGGCGGGACGCTGCCGAACCGGCTGAAGTCGGCGTCAGCCCGGCTCACCCGCCTCTTCGGACAGATGCCGTTCTTTCTCCCGCCGGGCGCCTTGGCGTATCAGTCGAGGGCCGGCATCATCGAGACGTGGGCGGCGGCGACCTTCCAGCCCTGCGCCGTGCGCACCCAGGTCTGCATCTGGCGGCCGAGCTGGCCGGGAAAGTCCGGCCGGTGGAACAGCGTCGAGGCGATCGCCGTGTCGCGACCGTAGGTGGTGATCAGCGTCCGCGACAGCGTGCGCTCGAACGGCTTCTGTACGGAGCGGAAGGCGCGCACCTCGTCGATGCCGTACTGCACCTCCAAGACGCCGTAGCGGACCGTCTCGGGCGCATGCAGGAACATCGCGTCGAGCGTCGTGCTGTCGTTCTCCAGAAGCGCCTTCTCGTAGGCGTGGAAGATCGCGCAGACCTCCGCCAGCGTGTTCGGGTCGTCGACCACCATCACCCCGCCCTGCGCGCCAGCATCCGGTCGCGCAGGCGCGCGAGGAAGGGGATGGTCTCGAACTGGTCCTGTCGGACCTTGTCCCACGCCACGCCCATCGGCCGCGGCATGGTGTTCCGGGTCTCGATCAACTCGGCCTCGGTGGCGACGAAGTCGAGCGGCGAATCGTGGGATTCGATGACCACGACCTCGTCGGGCACGAGCTGGATCGAATGCACCGTCGTCGCCATCGGCGTCGCCGCCGTGACGATGCCGAGCTCGCGGAAGATGCCGGTCTCGAGGTCGGCGAAGCCGGCGCCCTTGCCGGTGCGGCCCCCTGCCCGGCCGACGGCGACCGAACCGACGACGCAGAAATCGAGCGGCTCGACGTCCTCGAACTCGACACGCCCGCCATGCTCCATGAAGCCCTGCGGCGTGGCCGCGAGTTCGAACGATATCCCCTTGGCGGCGAGCATCCCCGGATCGAGGCGCAGGTAGGGGAACTCTCTGGTCAGGTAGGGCACCGGCGTGTAGACGACCTTTCCGTCGTAGAGCGCGCGGATGCGGATCGGCGTCTGGGCATGGTCGGGATTGGTCTTGACCGTGCGCGCCGCCTTCCAGGCGCCGGTCTGCGCCAGCCGCCATGCGGCGACGTCGGCGCCGACGAAATTCGGGATCATGTTCCAGGCGGGGCCGACGGCGACGCCTCCCTCCTCGAGCCTGCGCCAGACCTCGTGGCGGACCGCGTCCTTGCCGGGATTGCGCCCGGCCCAGCGTCCCTTCTCAGGCATTTGCGAGGGTCTCCTCGAATGCGGCCTCCAGCGCCGACAGCGGCGTCGCCCAGCCGACGATGCCGCCCTGCGCCACGATCATCTCGATGGCGCCGGCCTTGAATTCCGGGAAGTAGCTTTCGGTCGCGTCCTCGATCAGCAGGCACTCGTAGCCGCGGTCGTTGGCGTCGCGCATCGAGGTCTGCACGCAGACTTCCGTGGTAACGCCGGCGAAGACGAGCTGCGCGATGCCTCTTTCCGACAGGGTCTCGTGCAGTCCGGTCGCCCAGAACATGCCCTTGCCCGGCTTGTCGACGACGATCTCGTCCGGTTCGGGGGTAAGTTCCGGAACGATCTGGTTGCCGGGCTCGCCGGCGACGAGGATGCGGCCCATGGCGCCCTCGTCGCCGATCCTCAGTCCCGGCTTGCCGCGCAGGCGCTTGGCCGGCGGGCAGTCGGAAAGGTCGGGCCGGTGCGCCTCGCGCGTATGCACGATCGGCAGGCCGTGCCGGCGGAACAGCGCGATCAGGGCCGCGACGGTCGGCACGATGGCGGTCAGGCGCGACACGTCGTTGCCGAGCGCGTCGCCGAAGCCGCCCGGCTCGATGAAGTCGCGCTGCATGTCGATGACGACCAGCGCGACGCCCGCCGGGTCGAGGCTGAAGTCGTATGGACGGGCGGAAACGGGGAGCGCCATGGTCAGTGCCCCGCCATGTGCTGGCCGCCCATGTAGCCTCCGATCGTATTGCGGTCGGTCTCGCCGGTCGGCGCGACATAGGCGATGGCGCCGCCGGACATGACGGCGATCCGGTCGGCGAGCTCCAGGATCTCGTCGAGGTCCTCGCTGACCAGCAGCACGGCCGCGCCCCGGTTGCGCTGCTCCATGATCTGGCCGCGGATCTCGGCGACGGAGGCGAAGTCCAAGCCGAAGCAGGGATTGGCGACGATGAGCACGTCGACCTCGCCGGAGAGTTCGCGGGCAAGCACCGCGCGCTGGACGTTGCCGCCCGACAGCGACTCGATTGGCGAATCCGGCGACGTGGTCTTGACGCGGTACTTCGCGATCAGCTCCTCGGCCTTCCTGCGCATCGGCCCCGGCGACAGCCACCATCCGAGGCTGGCGATCGGCGGCTTGTCGTAGGAGCGGAAGGCGATGTTCTCGGCCACGCTCATGCGCGGCACGGCCGCGTTCTTCAGCGGTTCCTCGGGCAGGCCGAACACCTTGAAGCGGTCGAAGTCGCTGCGCTTCGGCTCGAAGCGCCTGCCGTTGATGAAGATGCCGCCGTCGGCGAGTTCGCGCTGGCCGGAGAGCACCTCGACAAGCGCGCTCTGGCCGTTGCCCGAGACGCCGGCGATGCCGACGATCTCGCCGGCATTGACCTTCAGGTTGACGGCATCGACGATGCGCCGGCCCTCTTCGTCTTCGGCGACGAGGCCGGCGAGGTCGAGCACCGGCCGGCTGTCGTTGCGGGCCGCCCTCTGCGCGCGCTCGCGCACCTCGGTGTCGCCGATCATCATCTGGCTCATCTCGGCGACGCTCGCCGCCTGGGCGTCGCCAGTGCCCGTCAGCCTGCCGCGCCGCAGGACGGAGAAGGAATCGCAGAACGCCTTCACCTCGCGGAACTTGTGGCTGATCATCAGCACCGTGACCTCGCCGCGCCGGGCCATCTCGCCGAGCAGGCCCAGCACCTCGTCGGCCTCGCCCGGCGTCAGCACCGAGGTCGGCTCGTCGAGGATCATGAAGCGCTGCTCCAGATAGAGCAGCTTCAGGATCTCCAGCTTCTGCTTCTCGCCGGCCGACAGCGACGAGACCTGCTCGTTCAGCCGCACGCGGAACGGCATCCTGTCCATGAATTCCTCGAGCCGCGGCTTCTCCTTCTTCCAGTCGAAGATCGCCGGCGCGTCGGCGCGGGAGATGACGAGGTTCTCCGCCGCCGTCAGGCACGGCACCAGCG